>CBDIHJ010000044.1:0-133853 GCA_965279045.1 Henriciella sp.
GACCAAGAGGTTGCGTTTATGGCCAAACCATTCACCGTGAAGCAACTTGCTGAGCGGGTGAAAGCTGAACTTGTCGCCCGCGCGAAAGAAGCGGCATAATCAAGCCAGCGTGTTTTAGTCGTTATTGGCAACCAAACGCAGGTGAGAGGCCTGACGTTCAAGCGCAGGTGGATAGACCGCGGTAACTCGGTGACGCCAAACGGGGCGTCCTTTCAAAATCGGATAGGCTTGCAGGATTTGGTACAAGCCAAGCAACCGATTTTGTGCCGCGCTTGTTCGGGGCGTCGGTAACGGCGCAAGGGTCAATTCGATATTGACCTGCGTCCCCGTCAACGTTTCGCCGGTCGCGTGTAAGATGCCAGGCTTACGACTCTCGCGCACAGACGCGATCAGGGATTGCACCATGGCCCGGTCGTGGACCGGTCCAGAAATCAAGGCAGTCTTGTTCGCCAAGATCCCGCCCAAGAAGCGTGCCGAGTTGATTGCCTGCATTTCGAAAAAGCCAACGCCCTTCATCCGACTGTTCGATCACAAAAAGGCATTCGAGGAGTTCGGGATGATCGCTCGCGCGTTCATCCTGATAGGGCGCTGAAGGCACATCATTCATACGCGCCCAGGCAGACAGAAGCGTCTCGGTATTCGGGTGATGAGTTGTCATCATTCTTGTTCTCTTTAGTACTCTTTTTTCACGGCCTCTTGCCCGACCGCCTCCAATCACTGTTGCTGGGACTGCCGCAATGTTCATTCCAGTTCGAGGCTCGCGTGACGCGCGAATGTCGGTTCATTTTGGGGCCCGGTTCCCCGTTTAGGCGAAACTCGGCACGGAACCTGCTTCTTACCAGGCGAACTGTTTTGGAGTCGTCCGATGAACGTATCAACACGGAACACCCTATTGGCCGGTGCCGGTTTCATTTCTGTCCTTGTATTAAGTGGAATGGCATATGCGGGGGGCGGATCTGGGGGGATGTCGCCGTGTAGCGGTGGCGGATGCGGGCCAAGCGCCCCTCCGCCGACGATGGTTCCTGGCGGTGGAGCGGGCGGTGGCCACTGCTGTAAAGGTCCGAAGGGGCCAAGCGTCCACATTCCCGGTGTGCATGTCGCTGGGCCAAATGTCATGGTTCATGGTTCAAACGTCGTCGTGAACCAAGGCAGCGTGGTGACTAACACACAAAGCTTCCTCAACACCAGTGTGGTCGGCGGCGAAAGCAATGTCGTAATTGCGGGGGGTGGAGGATACTTCTCGGCCCAGGGCGTTGCACCGACCGCAATCAATCAGTTGAACGTCACCGGCGGCGAAGAGACATATACAGAGACCGTCGTCGAAAAAGTGCCGACAACAGAAGAGTTTTGTAAGGGACGAGATTTCTATCAAGACCGTCATGCGACCGGTTCAAGCCGTGTGTATCGATGATAAGGGGACTCCGCATCCTGCGTCACGTGTCGATGCCAGCGATCGTGTCCCCAACGGCCTATAAGGGTGAACTGTTCCGCTGCATGGCGGGCACAAGCATGCAAGTCACCCTCGGCGCCATTGAGCAGGGCAAAGCCAGTTTCGCTCATGGTGAGACCTTTGCCTGCCGCAAAGGCGAAGCGCTTGTTCACGAGCGCGGCGGTCAGCTGGTCTGTAAAATTCAAACTCCAGAGCGCGATTGTAATGAACGCTCTTTGCTGCGGCGCCATGGTCCAGGGATCAAATATGTCGAAGCCCAGATGAAAAAGAAAATCTGTGTGCCGCAGACCCGGACCGTGATGAAATCAGTCGAACGCCAGGTCGAGCGTACGCGTGCCTCCGCCCCACAATCGATGATTTTCGATGGCGGTGTTGGTCAGGGCGTTCAATAACAAACATCCAACCCAAATCTATTAAAGACCCCGTCAATTTGGCGGGGTTTTCTCTTTTTGGTGTTGCGAAATTACGGCTCGTGATCACGAACGCGACAAGTGTGTATTTGTCGCCTTGTCAGGCGCTGCGAGTCCTCTATCCCTCCCCACAAATCCTCCGAAAAGAGAGGAATCCCCCAGAACCTGTATTTCAAATTAAATTATCGGGAGACGTGAGTTTATGAAATCCACGAAAAAGAGCTTTGGACTCAAAGCTGCGTTATCGGTCAGCGTTGGTTTGACCGCGTTGGTTGCTGGCGCCGGTATGTCCGCGACCGCTCAAGACGGCAGTGATGAGGATGCAAAGCGCCTTAACACCGTTACCATTACCGCGACGAAGCGTGAGCAAACGCTGCAAGATGTGCCGATCGCTGTTTCTGTCGTCGACGACGCGGTGATCGAAAAAGCGCAGATCAATGACATTCTCGATCTGCAAACTGTTGTACCGTCTTTGCGCGTGTCACAGCTTCAGCAGTCGGGCAACTCAACCTTCATTATCCGTGGCTTCGGCAATGGCGGTAACAATATCGGTATTGAGCCATCTGTTGCTGTTTACATTGACGGTGTGTATCGCACACGCGCCGCAGGCGGTTTGTCTGACTATGCCGACATTGAGCGCATCGAAGTCCTGCGCGGACCACAATCTACGCTGTTCGGTAAGAACTCTTCTGCTGGCGTGATCAACGTCGTGACCCAAGAGCCAGAGTTTGAATTTGGCGGACTGGTCGAAGGCACGCTGGGCAATTTCAATCAGCAAATCCTAAAGGGCCGCGTCACCGGACCATTGTCTGATACGGTCGCTTTCTCTCTGACCGGTAGCTACAATACGCGCGACGGTTATGTCGACAATATCGGCACTGGAAGCGAGATCAACGACCGCGATCGTTATGCAATCAAAGGTCAGCTCCTGTTTGAACCAAACGAAGACCTCTCTGTCCGCCTGATCGCAGACTATGATGAGCTCGACGAGCTATGCTGCTATGCGCCAAACATCTTCAACGGCCCAACCTCTGGCGCCATTACCGCGCTCGGCGGCGAGATCATTTCTGACCCGTTCAGCTATGTCGCGAACACTGACATTGATCCAACCAACGAGATTTCGAATGGCGGTCTGTCGGCTGAAGTCGAATACGAGACCGATCTTGGTACGCTGACTTATATCGGATCTGTGCGCCAGCAGGATCTTGTAAGTGACGCAGACGCAGACTTCACCAATGTTCAGCTGATCAATTCAAATCTGCTCGACTACACCATCGACACGTTCACACACGAGCTGCGTCTCGCCGGTGGCACTGACACCGTCGATTACTTGGTCGGTGCGTTTTACTTCGACGAGACAGTCGATCTGCAGAGCGACGTGACCTTCGGTCCTCAATTCCAAGCCTATGCTGATTTGTTGGCTGGCGGCCTCGGAACCTTTGCTGGTCTGGAAGCCCTGCTGGGTGTGCCAGCGGGTGGGTTCTTCCAGGCCGATACGGGGTCCTTTGAATCGTTCGACCAAGACAATACGAGCTACTCGCTCTTTGGTCAGGTGGATTTGGCGCGCCACGGATCGCCTGACAGCGACGCTCGGCCTTGCTTACATCTATGACGAAAAAGAAGTCACAGGCAGTGTCGTGAACAATGACCTGTTCTCAAGCCTCGACCTCGGCACAGCGCTGAACAATCAGTTCATCGTTGAAACCCTGGCTGGCGGCGTCTCTCGCAGACATCACGCTTGGTCAAGTTGCTGCAGGGGCTGTTCCAGGTGTTGACCTTGCTACCTATCAGGCTCTGCTTGCAGGCGCTGGCGCGGGTGACCCAACCTCGATTGCCACCGTTGCAGCCATTCAGGGCGGCGTCCAAGCGGGTACAGCCCAAGCAATCGGCGCACAGTTCGCGGATCTGCAATTCCTGCCCGGATTTGTCGACTTCCCGAACGCTGTCGAAGGCAACTCCACCGAAGATGACAAAGTCACTGTCACGGCGCGTTTGGCGTATGACTTCAACGAGAACGTCAACTTCTACGGAAGCTACGCCACAGGTTACAAAGCGTCGTCTTGGAACCTGACACGCGACAGCTCTTTCTTCGCCTCTGACACAGCTGCGGTCACCGCTGCCGGTCTGGTGCCTCCAGGGCGCTTGTCTGGAACCCGTTTCGCGGGCCCAGAAGAAACCGAAGTGTTCGAGCTTGGTGCGAAACTGTCTTACTCCAACTTCAACTTGAACCTGGCGATCTTTGACCAGACGATTGAAGGCTTCCAGTCGACAATCTTCTCTGGCACTGGCTTCGTGCTCGCGAACGCGGGTGAGCAGTCAACCCAAGGTATTGAGTTTGATGCGACTTGGTTCGTGACGGATAATTTCCAGCTGACCACAGCCGGTATCCTTCAGGATCCACAGTATGACAACTTCCAGAACGCGCCAGTTGCCACAGGCGGCGCGGTCGATCTGGAAGATGGTGTCGCCGACGGTATCGGTGATCTCTCTGGTCAACAGCCTGCAGGTATTCCGGAAACCAGCTTGTTCTTCGGCGGTCAGTACACACACGATCTGACCGACACGATGAGCGGCTTTATCCGGGCGGACTACGTTTATGAAAGCGAAGTTCAAGTCGTCGACAATATCCCAGGTCTCGACCGTGAAGTCGGTACCTTCAATGCCAGCTTTGGTGTTGATTGGGAAAACGGTCTCAACGTCACGGTTTGGGGCCGGAACCTGAATGATGATGAGCAATTCACATCAGGATTCCCAACCACAGCGCAGCCGGGCAGCGTCAACACGTACCCGAACGCGCCGGCTACCTACGGTGTGACAGTTCGTAAGCGCTTCTAAGCTTCGCGCTGAACCTAAAAAATGGAGAAGCCCCGTCAGATTGGCGGGGCTTTTCTATACCTTGCGGGACACCAGCGCGGCGGCAATGAGAAACATGACCAGCTCATATCCCGCGAAAAACCAGTTCGAACTGCCAGCACTATCGCCATAGGCAAAGGACGCGGCGCGGCCGACGATATAGCCGCCCATATAAGCAGCCACGAAGCACAGCGCAGCGAACTCGAACCGCTCCCGCAAGCCACCCAGAAAACAAAGGGCCGCAGCGCCAAGGCTGATGCCACCATACACACCCCGCATCTCGAAGACGCCGGACTCGCCTCCTATGGTCACGCCTAATTGGCTGGTCATGCCGACCGGATCGGTGATCGACCAAACGCCAAAAGCGGTGAACATCAGAGCGGTGAGAAATAGGAATATGCGTGTGATCATGGCGCAGCAGATAGAGCAAGCTGTGGTTTTGTCGAACACCCAGGTCAGGGGGGCTGATTTAGCATTGCCAAGGTGGATGGCCTGAGGGACAAGGTCGCCAATTCGCACGAGAAAAGCTGCGTTGTTTAATCAGTAGAGAAAGACCCTCCCATGCCATTTGATATGCCTCGTCATGACTGGACCAAAGCTGAAATTGAGATGCTTTATGAGCAACCCTTGGATCAGTTAGTGGGACAAGCGCTGGCGGTGAAGCGCGCGAACTGGGTCGATGGTGCGCTCCAAAAATCACAATTATTATCAATTAAAACAGGAGGTTGTCCGGAAGACTGCGGCTATTGCAGCCAGTCTGCACATTTTGATACTGGGCTGGACGCCGAAAAACTGATGCCGTTGGATGAGGTGGTTGCAGCCGCCAAACGCGCCAAGCGCAATGGCGCCGATCGGTTTTGTATGGGGGCGGGTTGGCGGTCCTTGAAAGACCGCGACGTGCCAAAAGTTGCTGCGATGATCGAAGCGGTCAAAGCCGAAGGTCTAGAGACCTGCGTCACGCTCGGTATGCTCGAGGACGGACAAGCCGAAACGCTTAAACAGGCCGGACTCGATTACTATAATCATAACCTCGATACGTCTCCGGAATACTACTCGACCGTGGTGACTACGCGGACCTATGAGGATCGGCTAGATACCTTGTCTAAGGCTCGCAATGCAGGCGTAAAACTTTGTGTTGGCGGGATTCTTGGAATGGGTGAGAGCCGCGCCGACCGGATTGGCTTGATCCATGAGCTCTCAAAGCTCAGCCCGCATCCGGAGAGTGTGCCGATTAATATGCTCGTTCCGATCAAAGGAACACCGCTCGGAGAAAGTCCCGCCATCAGCGTGACAGAAATGGCCCGCGCGATTGCGACGTGCCGGATTGTGTTCCCGAAAAGCTGGGTGCGCTTGTCGGCCGGCCGGGAAGGGATGAGCGAGGGTGAGCAAGCCCTTTGCTTGCTCGCCGGGGCGAATTCGATTTTTGTCGGCGACCGATTGTTGACCACGGATAATCCTGGCGAGGATCGTGATCAGGCTCTGCTCGATGCGGTTGGATTTGAAGCCGCGGCACATGGTGTTATGCAACGCCGAGACAAAAAGACTTTGATTGACGCACGATAGGACAGACCATGGGCACAGACTTACAAGCGGTGATTTGGGATTTTGGGGGTGTGATCACATCATCGCCGTTTGAGGCTTTCTCCCGCTATGAAGAACAACACGGTTTGCCGAAGGATTTTGTACGCTCCGTCAACGCTGTAAACATTCAGGAAAATGCCTGGGCGAAGCTTGAACGGTCTGAGGTCAATGCGGATGAGTTTGACGTTCTGTTTCGGGACGAGAGCCGGGCGCTCGGGCATGAAGTCCCCGGCAAAGACATTCTCGGTCTCCTCTCAGGAGACGTGCGGCCAGCAGTGGTCGAGGCGCTCAAGCTCTGCAAACAGCACGTTAAGGTCGGGTGTATCACGAATAATGCGCCCGTGGGCAAAGGCGCAGGCATGAGTTCTGACGAAGGCAAAGCTAAGCAAGTCTTTGAAATCATGAAAGAATTTCATCACGTCATTGAGAGCTCGAAGCTCGGCATTCGCAAACCTGATCCGAGGATCTACGCCTTGATGTGTGAGGCTTTGGATGTTGATCCAGCGCACTGCGTGTACTTGGACGATCTCGGCATTAATCTCAAACCAGCGCGCGCCATGGGTATGCATACAATTAAAGTGTTGAATGAGGCGCAGCTTTTGCAGGACCTGCGCGAAGCAACTGGCTTTGAGGGGATATGAGAGCGCTTGTTTTAGCCACGTCTTTAGCCGTCCTGCTGACGGCGTGCGGCGAGGGGAATGGCACCCCGCGCGTCCGCGTCGCTGTCGATGCCGCGCCGGCTGTAACCGCGCCGGTGGAGATTGAAACGCCGATCACGCCGCTCACCGAACCGGTTGAAGGAAAAATAGCCGACATCCGTGAAATCTTGGAACGCAACTCGCTTACGCGACTGGTGAGATTGGCAAATGCAGAGGAAAACTTCGTCTCCAATTTTGCTGGCGAGTCCCATCGCGTCCATTGGGATTTGCTCCGGCGGACGGGATTTGATCCTTTAATGCGCCTCGGGGCCCTTTTGGATGGTCCGTATGGCACCCGCCAGGTCGGGGATCAGACTTGGTATATTTGGCCCGATTTTGCGGCTTTGGATGATGAAGACCTGTTGCCGGAGCGGCTCAATTTTGCGGACCGTGCGCGCTTGCGGGACCTCGTCGGGGATCCTGGGCTTGATCGCATCCGCGCCGGGGAGAGTTATCCTGGAATTCGAACAGCAATTGCCGAAGATGGACGCTGGCTCTACTTTGTCCACGAGACGGTCCAAGAAACAGAAACGAGCGAATAATGGCGACAAAGATTGGAGCGGCAGCCGGGATAGCTAAGCTGGAAGGCTGGTCGGAAGTGGACGGC
Source organism: Henriciella sp. (assembly GCA_965279045.1). Taxonomy (GTDB): domain Bacteria; phylum Pseudomonadota; class Alphaproteobacteria; order Caulobacterales; family Hyphomonadaceae; genus Henriciella. The sequence continues at coordinate 7,600 of CBDIHJ010000044.1, forward strand.
GCGCGCGACGCCATTCAAAAGACGTATAAGTTTGCGGACTTTAAAACAGCGTTTGGTTTCATGTCGTCCTGCGCCTTGAAAGCCGAGCAGATGGATCACCACCCGGAATGGTTCAACGTCTACAATCGCGTCGAGGTGACGCTGACAACCCATGATGCCGATGGCGTGACGGAGCTCGATGTTGAGCTCGCGAGTTTTATGGACACGTTGGCGGCTAAACTCACCTAATCAAGCGCAATAGCTCGCCCCCAAAATGGGCCCCAGGCGATTGCCACGCTTTTCTTGAATGAGGATTGCGCAGGTATGGTCCGCATTGGGGCGATTCAAAATCAAAGACTGCGCATCACCCGTGTAAGATCCAACCGGCTCCACAGCCACCACAACATTTCGACTGTAAAGGCGCACGCCCCGATTCTCGCCCCGCGGGACGGAAGTCGATTGCTCTGGGAGCAAGGTGATCTGATAGATCTCGGCGGACCGCTCCAACGGCGTTCCTAGCGCGCTTATGTCGACCTTTAATTGATCGCCATGCTTCGCCACTTGAATATTCGCGGTAGCGTGGCCGGCGCGTTGAAGGAGGGCTTCAACCTCACCGCGTCGACTTCCAACACTCTCAGACGTTCCATTGATCACGGCTTGTGGCGTGTAGACGCTGCCCGTACGCCGCAAGACGCGATTGTATTGCCTTTGACGAGCCGTGTAGTCGGCGTGAGAGTATGGATCTTTCCAAGACCCTGCTCGGCCATGGACAAGCTTATCCCAATAATCGACATGCCACTCCAGGATGATGAGGTCTTCTCGATCCGCGAGTTCTGAAAACAGCCTTTCAGCGGGCGGGCAAGATGAACAGCTCTGCGACGTAAACAGCTCCGCAACGATGGGGGAGGTCGAGGTTGCGCTGGCGATTGGCAGATCCTGCAAGGTTTGCGCGCCGCCCCTTAGAGATAGGATCAATAAGACGCCCAGCAGCGCCATTAGGGCCAGAAGAGAGCTACGCATATTCGCCTCCAATTTCGATAAGCCTTCCTACGCTCGTCCAGGATGACGTCTCAAATCGCGATTTCTCAACTCGCCGTGAGTGCGCGCCGCCGCGGCAGGGCTTGCGCCGGGTTCCAGCGCGGCGTTAGACCAAGCGCAGACTTAAAGACAAAGGAGGGCCGGCATGGGTCGCGTATCTGGCAAGAAGGCAATCATTACAGGTGGGGCGCAAGGCTTGGGAGAGGCGATTGCGTGGATGCTGGCGCGCGAAGGCGCCAAGGTCGCGGTCACCGATATTAATGGCGAAGGTGCCGATGCGGTCGCCAGCGCGATCAATGCAGAGCTTGGCGAGGGCACCGCTTTTGCCTGGCAACACGATGTCACCGATGTGGAGCATTGGAAATCCGTCGTCCAAGAGGCGCATGACTCCATGGGCGGGCTCAACATTCTGATCAATAATGCTGGGATCGGCTCCCTCGGCAGCGTCGAAGACGAAGATTACGGCATGTTCCAGCATGTCATGAAAGTCGACGTCGACTCGATTTTCTTAGGTTGCAAATATGCGCTTCCATTAATGCGTGAACATGGTCTGGGGTCGATCGTGAATATCAGCTCCATTGCCGGAATCATCGCAAGCGGGAATTACGTCTCCTACAACACGGCCAAAGCCGCCGTCCGTCACTTGTCCAAGTCCATCGCCCTGCATTGCGCGAAGACGGGCGGGCAAATTCGATGCAACTCGGTCCATCCGGTCTTTATCAATACGCCGATTTTGGATCGCACCAAGGAGATGTTCGGCGAAGAAGAAGCGCTCGCCAAGCTGGGACGACAAATCCCTCTCGGTAAGGTCGGTGAACCAGACGACATTGCGTATGCCGTTCTTTACCTGGCCAGTGATGAGAGCAAACTGGTGACCGGCGCAGAGCTAAAAGTCGATGGCGGCATCAGCGCGATGTAGAGCTTGCAATTCTTGTTTGTTCATGTAATGTTCCATGCTTCACAAGGAGGTTGGAATGATTGGGTACGTGACACTTGGAACGGCAGATATGACGCGTGGCGCGGCATTTTACGATGCGATCGCGAAAGTTTTGGGCTTTGGCCGAATGATGGATGAAGACACCTTTATCGCTTGGGGTGATTTTGAAGGCCCGGGCGCTGGATTATCGATCACCAAGCCTTTTGATGGTAATGCGGCCAGTGTTGGCAATGGAACGATGGTGGCACTGAACGCCAAAGATCCCGCGCAAGTCGATGAGGTTTATAATACGGCGATTGCGCAAGGCGGGACATGTGAAGGGAAACCTGGGGATCGCGGCGGTGGCTTCTATGCCGCCTATTTTCGCGATCTCGATGGCAACAAGTTGAATGCGTTTTGTATGGTGGCGCCGGAGTAAGCGCAGCTACTGCAAGGGGCGCCGTGCGACCACGAAAGCCGCATAAGCGCCCAAAAGCGCCATGACAACGGCAGACGCATAAAGCGGTAAGGGCGATCCGACTTGATAGAGTGCGGCACCCAGAAGCGGGCCGAAGATGAACCCTGCGGGCGGTGCGGCAGCCAATAAAGCTGCTGCAGAGCCTTGCTCATGTCGATCGACGGATAGACTGCCAAGCGCGTTCGCCGCTGGCACAGCAAGAGCGGCCCCGGTTCCAACGATCAGGAAGGCTATGCAAACCGCCCAAAATGGCACGACCAAATTAGCGAGCACATATCCGATCGCGACCAAGATCAGGCCCGTCGGCAGCATATGTCGAGGATCGGGCTTGCGAGGCTGAACATAACCGAATTGAACGAACACCATCATTACCGCCAGACAGGCGAATGCGATCCCTGCATATAAAACCGTCTTCTCCTCATCGAGATCATATCGATCTTCCAAAAACCATCCGAGCGTTTGTTGGATCATGCCAACGGCGACGAAGTAAGTGAACAAGAATAAAAGGTGCGGGAAGACGCGTGGATCGCGCATTGCCAGAGGCGTTGGTCTCGCCGCGCTTTGACGGGTGCTGCGGGTCTTGGGCAAGGCAAAGCCGATCAAGACCCCGCACGAGATGCACAAAATGATCGAGCCCCAGAGCGGCACCAGAGCGCCAAAGGGGGCCAGAACTGTTGCTCCCGCAGGTCCCAGAATTGACCCAATGCTCATCGCCGCGCCGAGCATACCGAGCCCCCCCGCGCGGGTCGTTGCCGTGGTTGCGTCGGTCATTGCGGCCATGCTAGCCGGCTGCAATCCTGGCGATAAAAGCCCGAACCAGATCCGTACGAAGACGAGTGTGAAGAACATGGTCAGCCCAGTGATCATGCCAGCGAGCGCCGCCTCGAGCGCGAACAAGAAGGCCATGTTCGTAAAGCCCATAGCCATCAGCGAGAACACCATCACGCGTTTGCGGCCAAACCGATCCGCCCACCGTCCCCATTGCGGAATCATCAGCGCATAGATCGCCGCCGAAAGCGTCAGAATACCAGCGACTTGAATCTCTGTGAGACCGGCTTTGCGGGCGAGCGGAGCGACCACGACGAAATTAATCGTCATGCCTGCGCCCATGGCGACGCTGGCAAGTGCAATCATGCTTTGTTGAAAAGCCGTCAGCGGGCGCAGCGGCGTTTCAGGATTAATGCTTGTGTCAGCCATGCCCAATCTCTCTCTCGGGGGAGAGTTACGAGCTTTGCGGACCGCGGCAAGCGCGACCTAAGGGAAAGGCTCTAATCTTCGAGCGGTCGAGCGAGACTTGCGAGCGCGGCGCTTTTCACGAAATCAACCGCTGGCGCCATCCGATCAAGCTGGCTTGCCTCCGTGCCATTGGTGACATGGTCGAATGTGATTCTCGTACCGCCGGCCTCGTCGAGCGGTGTTAGAGTAATTGTCCAGATCGACGTGACGGCGAGGCCCTGGAGCGGCCCAAATGGGGCTGACATTACAAGTGACTTATTCTGTTGAGCTTGCAGCACGGTTCCGTGCCAAACAGATCCGCCGTCCCAGTCTTCGCGCCAGAGGCCTCCGGCTTGCGGGTCTAAGCTCAGATTATTCGCGTCGAGCGAATAGGTATGATCGGACTGCCACCACTCAGATGGAACGATCAGGCGGTCCCAAACTTGTTCTGGCGTCAGGTCTGTTTCCGCTTCGAGTTTCAGCGTGAAATTGTCGGGAGCAGACGAGATGACCTCTGCTTGAGCGCCGAGAAGGGGCGTTACAAACAAAGCTGCGGCGGTAAAAAGGGGTTTCTGCATGACGCTGATCTTACCCGCTAAAGACAAAGCGGCAACTCCAAGTGGTTGGCGTACATGTAATCGCGATGCGCGAGGATGATCGGATCGAGGGCACGTTTGGTGTCTGAATCTAGTGTTTCAAACGCGGCGCGCGTGGAGGATTTCATCGCGCACTGATCCTCAGGAAGAGGGGCGAAGAGCGCCAGGATTGTGGCACTGTAAATGTCCGCAGCGCTCGGTCGCTCTCCGAAATAGTAAGGGCTGCCTGCCGCCTTTTGAGCACGCAGGCGGTCGGCGAGCTGCGTCAGCAATTCATGGACGCGACGGGCCGACGCCGCGCCAGTCTCTGGGGTAAATCCATACTTGCCCCCAATGTATTTTGCGACGCCCTCGGCAAAGCCGCCTTCGCCTTTCAAGCCAGCATCAACAAGTTGCAACCGTCGAGCCCAGCCCAAACCATTCTCACCGACCAGGTCATGACATAGGGCAAACATCGACTCTGCATCCTGTGCGATGAGGCTTGGTTGCGGCGCGAGTCTTTCCGCCAATTCCAGGATCTCGCGCCAGCCTGATCTTGGCGCTTCATCATTATAGATGGCGATCGGCCCGCTTTGGTCTTTCGCCCAGGCATTAAAGGCATCGCTATCGTAAACGAGACGCACCGCTCTCCACGGAATCGACTTCATGTGGAGGATGCCCTTCGCGGCCTCACCCCACGGGCTCGGCACATTGCTGACCACCACCATTCGCAAGCCATCTGCTGCTATCGCGTCTTCCGTGGAAATGTACTCAAAGGGCATGGAGAAGATCCTTATGCAAGTTTGAACGTGGGCAATCGATTGATCCAGGGTTGGGCCGCCTCAAGCTCATAAGCCAGCGACAGCAATAAGCCATCATCACCGCGCTTGCCCGAGAACATGGACCCAATCGGCAATCCGTCTTCGCTCCATTGTAAAGGCACACTCATTGAGGCGGCGCCAGACACATTCATCGGCGCCGTGAAGGCTGCAAAATTGAGGACGTTGGCGCGAACGGTCTGGAAGTCGCCATCTGGAGCTTGCGACCCAACTTTAGGTGGGACCGTCGAAACGGTGGGGGTGAGCAAGACATCGAGACCTTCGAACCAAGAGTGATACTCGGCCTCGAAGGCAAGCAGATAGGCGATGGTTTCATCCATGTCTGCCTGCCGCGCCAGGAATTCGCCAGCCAGTCCGAGGGTCCATGGTTCGACAATTTCCGGTCCGATCGGTTTGCCCGTGAAAGCGCTGGCTTGCTCGGCAAAGGCGGCGGCGCCTGCTGCCCAATACAGTAAGAAGGCGTCGGTAAACTTTGCGCCGTCTGTCGGGATCGTGAAATCGACCACTTCATGGCCGAGCTCACGGCAGAGCTGAGCGGTGCGTTCGATGCCGGCTCGGGTCGCGGCGTCTAATGTTGCATCTGTAATCGGATCAGGCGCAAAGCCGATTTTGAGGCGCCGGGTTGAAGCTTCTGTGATGTTTCCCGTCCGTGGAAGATCGGTTTCCAAGTCGACTTCGGCTGCGGCGAACAAGGCGGCACTGTCGCGAACCGTCAGCGTGACCGCGTGATTGACCGAGATATTGACGATACCAGAGTCACGGCTGATCGGAAGCGCCCCTCTGCTCGGCTTTAGGCCAAACAGGCCGCAGCACGCCGCAGGGATGCGAATGGAGCCGCCACCGTCTGAGGCGTGCGCAAACGGCACGACCCTCGCGGCGACCAGAGCTGCCGCGCCGCCGGATGACCCACCTGGAATACGACTTAGATCGAACGGGTTTCGCGTCGCCCCCGTCACCAATGGCTCGGTTGATGAAATCAGCCCCATTTCAGGCGATGTGGATTTGCCTAAACTAATAATGCCAGCCTTTCGCCAAGCTTTGGCAAAATCACCGTCGCTCTGTGCGATATAGCCTTTAAAAGCCCTGGAGCCGTAAAGCGTCTGATCGCCTTGCCAGTCGAGCAGATCCTTGATGAAGGTCGGCACCCCTCCAAAGGCGCCGGCCGGCGGCGACGCGGCTTGTTCGAGGGCTTTGTCATAAGAGTCGGTTGCGATCGCATTGATGAGCGGATGAGCAGCCTTTGAGCGCGCCACTGCGGCCTCCGTTAATGACAGAGACGTCGCAGCGCCGGAAGCGAGCATTTCAAGCTGCTCTATACCATCTGGAATGGCGGTCGCGGAATAAGCGCTCTCAGGTTCCGTTGCTGGTCCAGGCGCCGTCTCGTTGGCAACTGTTTCGGTCATTTCTGGTTCTTCTGTCGCGCACGCCCCGAGCGCGCCCAACGCCGAAATCGCGGCTCCAGATTGCAAAACGCGCCTCCGATTCAAGTATGTCATTTGTCCCTCCGAGTTTTCTTTTTTGGTGAACCTGACCTGGGCTTGCCGAGATTGCAAGGCCGCCCTAGGGGTAGCGATCTTAAAGGGAAACCAGGGTCGCGCCATGCTGTCGGTCTTAGACTTGTTTCGCGTTGGGCTCGGCCCGTCTTCATCGCATACCGTGGGCCCGATGCGGATCGCGAAACGCTTCCTGCGCGAGGCCCGTAAGTCAGGGATGTTGGCGACCGCGGTCCGGATCGAAGTCGAACTCCAGGGGTCTTTGGCCCTCACTGGGATTGGGCATGGCACTGATAAGGCTGTTGTGTTGGGACTGCTCGGCTTTGCGCCGGAAACAGCAGATCCGCACGCAGCCGAGATTGCGTTTGCAGAGACGCTTGCCACGAAGACGTTGGCGCTGAGCGACGCCCTGAGCATCGCGTTCAATCCGATCTCTGATATTGTCTACCGGGGCGATATGGTGCCAGAGCTCCACCCGAATGGAATGGTGCTGCGCTTATTTTCGGAAGCCGGCTCGAACGATCCGAGCTTCATGCGGGTCTATTATTCGACCGGTGGCGGTTTCGTCGCGTCTGCGCGTCGTCTGTCTCGACCGGCTCAAAACGATGTCATTGACGATAAAGCCGGCTCGCGATTTTCGTTTGGGTCGGCGGCGGAATTGCTTGAGCATTGCGAGCGTGGCGCGATCGCAATCGATGAACTGATCCTGGCGAACGAAGATCAGCGTCGTCCGCGCGCCAAGACAGAAGCTCAACTCGACTTTATCGCTGACACCATGCTGGCGTGCATTGAACGCGGCCTGCACACAGACGGCATTCTGCCTGGCGGCTTGGAGGTCAAGCGGCGGGCCCCTGAACTTTATCGTAAGCTGAAAAAGGGTACAGGCGTGAATGAACGCGAAGCCCTGTTCGATTGGCTGAACGTGTATGCCATGGCGGTAAATGAGGAAAATGCCGCGGGCGGGCGTGTGGTCACCGCACCGACCAATGGAGCGGCTGGTATCTTGCCGGCGGTCCTGCGCCATTATTGCTGCAATGATGAGGGCGAGCCAATCCGGTCAAAAGCTCGGCGCTTTCTCTGCGTCGCGGGTGGCATCGGCCTGCTCTATAAGCAAAGAGCTTCGATTTCTGGCGCAGAAATGGGCTGCCAAGGGGAAGTTGGCGTGGCGTGTTCCATGGCCGCGGGAGGATTGGCCGCGGTCTGGGGCGCCACACCCGCGCAATGTCTCGCTGCCGCTGAAATCGGCATGGAGCATAATCTAGGGCTCACCTGCGATCCGGTCGGGGGGCTGGTGCAAATTCCTTGCATCGAACGCAATGCAATCGGTACCGTGAAAGCCGTGAACGCGGCGCGCCTCGCACTGCACCAGAGCGGCGCTGGCAAAGTTAGCCTCGATCAAGTGATCGAGACGATGCGCCAAACCGGGCTGGATATGTCCTCGAAATACAAAGAGACCAGCGAGGGCGGATTGGCTGTAAATGTGGTGGAATGCTAACGAGGAGACCCGATTGTATGTTGTCTCAACTTACGGTCGTCGGTACATCAGCACCATAGTCTCGATCGACGGAGGTCCAATATGGGCACCTTGAAAACCGCACTTTCTGCCATCGCGCTCGTCGCACTGGGCAGCGTCACCGCGTGTTCCACCACAGCGACATCGGCTGCATCACGGGCTGATGTCTCAGCATCGAGCTCGCAAGCTTTGAACAAGCTGGTGCGCGAAAACCCCGCCGCAGCCGCAATCTCCCGGCAATCGCGTGCGGTTTTGATCTTTCCGTCCATCGTCAAAGCCGGTCTCATGGTCGGTGGCGCATATGGTGAAGGCGAATTGCGTCGCGGCGGCACAACAGTGGATTATTATACCTTCTTCACAGGGTCCTGGGGGCTTCAAGCCGGCGCGCAATCTTACGGATATGCCGTTTTCTTGATGAACGAGGACGCAGTCGATTATCTGGAGCGCTCCGATGGTTGGGAAATTGGGGTTGGACCGACCGTTGTGGTGGTCAATGCCGGGATCGCCGAAAACCTATCCTCGTCGACGCTTCAAGACGACGCTTATGCCTTCATCTTCGATCAGCGAGGCTTGATGGCTGGGGTGAGCATCGAAGGCACCAAAGTCACGCGCGTCGAGACCCGCTAGGTCTTGCCGTTCGGGCATGCCGCACGGTGACGGATTGGAGACACCGGTCGAGCGTGCCAAACTCTCCGCATGGATGGATTTGAGGGAAAAACCGCAGGTCGCGCATCATTAGACTATCCGTTTGGTGATACGACGCCCGCGGTTGGTGAAACGATGGAAGTCGCACCCGGGGTGTATTGGGTGCGTATGCCATTGCCGTTTTCGCTCCAGTGGATCAATCTCTGGCTCATCGATGATGGCCCTAAAGGCTGGACGATTGTCGATACGGGCATGCCTTTGGATGAGACCAAATCGGCTTGGCGGAAAATCTTCGAGGAGAAGCTCCAAGGGCGCCCGGTTTGGCGTGTGATCGTGACTCATATGCACCCGGATCACATCGGCAACGCGGGATGGCTCAGCCGAAAGTTCCCTGACTCAGAGTTTTGGATCAGTCGGCTTGAATATATTTCTTGCCGCATGTTGGTCGCCGATACCGGTCGCGAAGCGCCAGAAGCGGGCACGCAGTTTTACCATCAAGCTGGATGGACAGAGCCGCAAATTGAGACCTACAAATCGCGCTTCGGCGGGTTCGGACGCGGCGTCTCTCGCATGCCGGACGCGTACCACCGCCTCGAGGATCAGCGTGAGTTTGAAATGGCTGGCCAGACCTGGCGGGTCATTATGGGCAACGGGCATTCTCCCGAACATAGCTGTCTATATTGCCCAACGCTAAATGTTGTGATCTCGGGCGATCAATTGCTGCCAAGGATTTCTTCGAACGTTTCTGTCTTTCCGACAGAACCAAACGCGAATCCGCTCTTGGACTGGCTTCAGAGCTGCGCGAAGCTCAAATCGTCCCTGCCAGAGGATGTCCTGGTGTTGCCCGCGCACAATGAGCCCTTCAAAGGCGCGCACCCTCGGCTCGATCATTTGATCAAAGGCCACGGGATCGCGCTCAAGCGCCTTGAGCAAAGGCTCGGTCAGGAGCCGCGGCGTGTCGTGGATGTGTTTCCAGCAATATTCGGACGTAAGGTCGGGGATGATGTTTTGTCCATGGCGACGGGGGAAGCGATCGCGCACCTCAATTACCTGGTCGCTGACGGAAAAGCGGAAAAACGCCTCGATTCGGACGGGGTTGCTTGGTACAGCGCAGCTACCTAGTCAGAGACCGTCATTTTATCGACAAGATAGATGCGATAAGTGGGGGCATCCTGCGGTGCGGGCGATTGTCAGGAGACCATGATGCAAGAGACGGGAAAGACAAAAGGCTGGTTCACCATCGGCATGGTGCTGATCGTCTTGGGCGGCGCGATTTATGGCTTGCTTGTGCTCTTGGGGATTGGGTTTGCGATCAACGAAGCGAGCCAGGCTGCCGTCGGGACGCCTTTCTGGGCTGTCTTGATGTTTCCGGGGCTTGTCGGATTAGGGTTTCTTGTGCTTCTGGCAAAAGTGATTGTGGATCGACTGAATAATGCCGAAGATGACCATTATTCGAAAAACGTCGATAAATAAGGACCGCATTGTATGATCGTGACTATGGGCGAAACTGTGCCAGGACGGCAGGTGAGTGAGATCATCGGAACCGTCAAAGGCAATACGGTGCGCACACGGTTTTTCGGTCGCGATATTATGGCTGCGCTGCGCAATTTGGTTGGCGGCGAAGTCCCTGAATATACAAAGCTAATGGCGGAAGCCCGCGAGCAAGCGATCGATCGCATGATTTACGAAGCTGAAGCCAAAGGGGCGGACGCTGTGATCTGTTTGCGCGTCACGACGAGCATGATTATGGGCGGGTCCGCGGAATTATTGGCTTATGGAACGGCGGTACGTCTATCATGAATGATGCGGTTTCACGCACGGATACGCCGGCAGAAGCGCCGTTGTCGCTGCAAGATAAGATCAAGAAAGAACTGAAGGAATGGGGGATCACGCTCTCGATCTTTGTTCCTGTTTTTCTGATCTTTTCAGGTCTTTTCTATGAATTGCGGGTCATCCCTTCCGAGAGCATGGTACCTAATCTGCAAGTCGGCGACCGAGTCACGGTGAACAAATTTGCCTATGGATATTCGCGCAATTCTTTGCCGTTTAGTTTGGGCCGATATGCCCCGCTTCCGGATGGCCGTGTTTTCGCCAGCATGCCCAAACGCGGCGATGTGGCCGTTTTTGAGCACACGCATACGCCTCGCGTTATGATTAAACGCATTATCGGCTTGCCGGGAGATCGCGTCACTGTCCGCGACGGTCAGCCGGTTGAGATCAATGGCACACCAATCGAGCGGACATTCGTCCGCCGCGTTCGCTATCGGCAGCACGATAGCGGTGCCTTTGCAACAGCGGCTGAGTTCACAGAATCCTATGGCGGTGCGACTTGGCTGACCCATGACATTGATGGGGTCACCGGTACCAACATCTCCATCACCTATGATGTGCCAGAGGGACATTTTCTGTTCATGGGCGACAATCGCGATAATTCAATGGATGGCCGCAATCCTACGGGACATTGTCCAGCGGATGCAGATGGCATCATTGATCAGGCCGGGTGCCCGCCGCGAAATGGCATTTCGCAAGAACAGGCTTCGGTCGGCTTCGTTCCGTTCCAAAACCTGATTGGTCGGGCTGACACCGTGCTGTTTTCATTCTATCGCTGCGGACGTGCACAGGCTGATCCTTGCATGAAACCACGTGTTTGGCGTGGACTCTGATCAAATTCAACGGATCGTTTTCACTCTAAATCGACCATAATTCGGTATGTCGCTTGCATGCACGACTTGTGCGTGAGTCATGTGGGTCGACAAAGAGTGAAGTACGAACTGTACCGCCCTGGGGAATTATCTGCCGAGCAATGGCAGATTTATGCCGCGCTGCGTAATGCGCGGTCGATCTATGATGACCCATTTTTCGACCCAGATTTTGCCCGTTTGGTCGGGGAAGTGCGGGACGACACGCGGATTGGCTTTGCCAGCGATCGAGACGGTGTTTTCGCGATTTGGCCGTTGCATGTCCGCCCTGGGAATTGGGCGCGTCCGATCGGGTCTCCTTTCTCGGATTGGAATGCTCCGATCTTGTCGGAAGACACGAGTTTGACCGCACAAGAGATCCTTGCCGGGTTCGATATCTCTGGCTTGACCACACAAGCCTTCATGCCCGCGACATTCCGGCGGTCGAAATCCCTCAAGCGGGTCGGCGCGAATTTGACCGACCTCTCAGCGGGCTGGGACGCATTCTTTGCGGATCAACAAAAACAGTGGCCAAAACACTTCAAGAAGATGCGCCGCGTGTATCGGAACGTCGATAGAGATTTCTCTCACCGGACGTTCAATTGGGACGATCGGTCCGACGAAACCTACGAACGCTTGCTGGAGTTGAAACAGCAGCAATTTATCCGCACTGGATATCACGACGTGCTCAAAGCTCCTTGGACACGTAAGCTGTTTGACCGTTTGCGCACATTTGAGGGACCACGTTTGCGCGGCCGCATGATTTCACTGTTTTATGATGACCAATTTGCGTCTGCGGAGTTCAACCTCGAATCCGATCGCGTGATGCACGGATGGATCACAGCCTTTGAGCAAGACCTCGGCAGCTATTCGCCTGGGAATATGCTGGTACAAGATATGTTGGAGCGCATGTGTTCCGAGGGCTTGTCGATCTATGATGCAGGGCCCGGCGCTGATCATTACAAGCGCCACTATGCCAATATCCAAACGCCAATCGAGAGTGGTGTGATCCAAGGCAACTCAAATCGCCTCCATGCGTCTCGCATGGTCGGCCGCGCCTGGCGATTCGGCGAAAACGTCATGCCGAATAAAGCCAGCGAAATGATGGCCCGTGCTCGTCGTCGGATGGACCAGATCGCATCGGTTGAAACCACGCTTACTGGCCGTGCGAGCGGCATTTTCCACGCCTTAAATACACGGCAAATTTAGCGCCTCTAGGCGCGATTGCTGGCTTGCAGCGAATCTCTATCCTGTCTAATCGGCTTTCGGGCGCGGTTAGATATGGGGTCCACCATCAGCAAGAGCGGCGATACTTTTGCGGCACGCAATGGGCGCGGACCAATCATTGTCTCGCGCCACGGTCGCCCTGCGCTTGACCGCTCTGCCGGTCCGAAGCTCACTTGGCGCGAATATCAAGATTGGTGGGAACGCTATGAAGCGGGGAGTTTGGCGAAAGACCAAGCGCCGCCTGAAAAACTGAAATCGGTCGTCGCCAATGTCGATTTGGTTTTAAGCTCTGTTCGACCGCGTGCGATCGAGACTGCAGAATGGGCAACCGATGGGCGCACGCCGGAACCTCACGCTGTCTTCAATGAAGCGCCGTTGCCGCCACCGCGATTTAAAACCAAAAAGTATCTACCGAAGACCTGGAACATTTTTGCGCGCACGTTTTGGTTGCGAGGACATAAGCTTGACGGCGAGGGGGTCCACGAAGCGCGTGAGCGCGCAAAGTCTGCCGCTCAAGTCCTACACGATGCGGCGCAAGATCGCTCCGTCTATTTGGCCGCTCATGGCTGGTTTAACCGCATGCTTCGGCGTCCGCTTAAACGGCTCGGATGGGTGTGCGTGTATGATGGTGGTGACAAGTATTGGAGCTACCGCGTCTACGAATATCGTGGAAAATCCTGAAATCGCCATTGAGGCGAGTCAAAACCAGTTCTAGGGTGCCCTTCAAGAATTGAGATACTGGGGCTGTTCTATGGCGGCAAAAGCGAAACCTGTAAAAGATATGAGCTTCGAGGAAGCCTTGGCTGAGCTTGAAACAATTGTTCGCCAGCTCGAACAGGGCGACGTCGAACTCGAACAGTCCATCGCCATTTATGAGCGGGGTGCGGAATTGAAAAAGCACTGCGAGGGCCGCCTGAAAGCCGCTGAATTGAAGGTTGAGCAGATTGTTCAAGGCGGCGATGGAACCGCTAAAACTGAACCCGCGAGCTTTGACTGATGGCGGATGGCGGCGACCCGGACTTTGGCCGACGACTCACAGAGATCGCCGATCGGATCACGGTTGCCCTTGATCAGTTAATCCCACCCGCTCAAGGTCCTGAAGCGGATTTAATGCGTGCCATGCGCCACGCCGCCCTCGCCAATGGGAAGCGGATGCGGCCTTTTTACGTGATTGAGACAGGCGCGATGTTCGAGGCGCCTGAAAAGAGCTTGTTGCGCGCTGCAGCGGCATTGGAGTGCGTGCATTGCTACTCTCTCATCCATGATGATTTGCCCTGTATGGACGATGACGATTTTCGACGTGGTCAGCCCACCGTGCACAAAGCTTTCGATGAGGCGACGGCTGTGCTTGCCGGCGATGCCTTGCTGACGCTGGCCTTCAAAATTCTCGCCAATCGCGAAACGCATCAAGATGCGCACATTCGATTGAAGCTATTGGAGCGCCTTGCGGATGCGTCTGGCCCCTTAGGCATGGTCGGTGGGCAAATGATCGACATGCTGGAAGATGAAAGCCCGCGCGATCTCAATACGATTACCCGCATGCAACGCCTGAAAACCGGGGCCTTAATTTCTTACTCCGTGGAAGCCGGTGGCATTATTGGCGGTGCGAATGAATCAGAGCGACAAGCCTTGCACGGTTTCGCGCATGATTTGGGCTTGGCGTACCAAATCTCTGATGACTTGCTAGATGCGCTTGGAGACGAAGTCGATGTCGGCAAACCATTGCGGACCGATGAGACGGCCGGAAAAGCAAATTTCGTGACTTTACTGGGCATTGAACAAGCCCAGGAGCGGGTGCGGCTCCTCGCCGCGCAAGCTAAGGAACACCTCGCAATCTTTCGCAATCGGGCCAATATTCTGTTACAATCGGTTGATTTTGTGCTGGATAGAAAACACTAATGACACCGGCATAGGGCAACCGGATTGGGAGGCCGCCTGATGACAGACCTAAGAAACGCTCGCCTTTTGGATGAAGTTTTGACGCCGGACGACCTGAAAAACAGGTCGCGCGATGAACTCAAACAAATTGCGGATGAAGTGCGTCAGGAAGTGATTGATGCCGTCTCCGTAACCGGCGGACACTTAGGCGCAGGGCTTGGCGTTGTTGAACTCACAGTCGCGTTGCACGCCGTCTTTAATACGCCGGACGACAAACTGATCTGGGATGTAGGCCACCAGTGCTATCCTCACAAAATCGTCACGGGCCGCCGCGATCGGATTCGGACACTGCGCCAGGGAGGCGGGCTGTCAGGCTTCACCAAGCGCGCCGAAAGCGAGTATGACCCGTTTGGTGCTGCACATGCTTCAACCTCCATCTCGGCCGCCCACGGCTTTGCGACCTCACGTGATCTACAAGGGCGCAACAATCACGTCATCTCGGTAATTGGCGACGGGTCTATGACGGCTGGAATGGCCTATGAAGCGATGAACAATGTTGGCGGCGATCAGAAACGTCAGGTTGTGATCCTCAACGATAATGACATGTCGATTGCGCCGCCTGTTGGGGCGATGAGCCACTATTTCTCGCGGCTTGTGTCCAGTCGCTCGTATCGTGGCTTGCGCAAAATCGCAAAATCCGTGGTCAAACCGATCGGTCTGACAAACCCCGCTCGCAAAGCGGAAGAGTATCTTCGTGGCTTTGCCATGGGTGGAACGATGTTCGAAGAGCTTGGGTTCTACTATGTCGGCCCGATCGATGGACACGATCTCGATGTGTTGATCCCGGTATTGGAAAACGTCCAGAAAATGCAGCGCCCTGTGCTGGTGCACGTCGTCACGCATAAAGGTCATGGTTACGCGCCAGCCGAGAATAGCGCCGATAAGTATCATGGCGTTTCCAAATTCGACGTCGTGACTGGCAAACAGAAAAAGTCGGCTGCGGGCGCGCCGAAATTCCAAGACGTGTTCGGCAATACGCTGGTGAAACTTGCGGAAACGGATGACAAAATTTGCGCCATTACGGCGGCGATGCCCTCAGGCACCGGGGTCAACTTGTTCCAAAAGGCCTTCCCTGAGCGTGCCTTTGATGTCGGGATTGCCGAACAGCACGCTGTCACCATGGCCGCCGGGATGGCTGCCGACGGAATGAAGCCCTACGCAGCGATCTATTCGACCTTCCTGCAGCGCGGGTATGACCAAGTCGTCCACGATGTCGCCATCCAAAAACTGCCCGTCCGGTTCGCGATTGATCGTGCCGGTCTGGTTGGAGCAGATGGACCAACCCACGCCGGCAGCTTTGACATCGGTTATCTCGGCGCGCTGCCGGGAATTATTTGTATGGCGGCGGCGGACGAAGCTGAGCTTGCCCATATGGTTGCGACGGCGAACGAAATCGACGACCGTCCGTCAGCCTTCCGCTATCCGCGCGGCGAAGGTTATGGTGTTGAGATGCCTGAAATTCCAACCCCGTTGGAAATTGGCAAAGGCCGGGTCGTACGAGAAGGTACCGCCATCGCGATCCTTTCCTATGGAGCGCGCCTTCAGGAGTCGCTGAAAGCTGCCGACATGCTGGCCGCCCAAGGCCTATCTTGCACAGTTGCCGACGCGCGTTTCGCCAAACCATTGGATGCCGAGCTCACGGAGCGTTTGGCAAAAGAGCATGAAGTTCTCATCACGATCGAAGAGGGCGCCCGTGGTGGCTTCGGCGCTTTTGTTCTGCATCACCTCGCGGATGTCGGCGCGCTGGATACAGGGCTGAAAATTCGCACCATGCACCTGCCGGACATCTTCCAAGATCAAGACAAGCCTGAACTCATGTATGATCAGGCGAAACTGAACGCCCACCATATTGCGGCGCAAGCGATCGAGGCGCTTGGGCGTGGTGATATCAGCAAGATTGATCACTCAGTGAGCGCCTAACCTTACGAATACAGTGCCTGTCGTTTTTCCGCCTTAGTCGCCTGTAAGAGCCTCTTGCAGGGGACGAAGGATCAGGCGAGGTGCGCTACGCATGACAATTCGAATTCTCCTCTTCGCAGTGGCCGTTTCGGTCGCCGCTTGTGAAACCGTCCCATCCACGATGGATTCAATGACCTTTGGCGCTGAGATCGAGCGCGTTACGGCCAATCCGAGCGTTTTCGCCGCCGATGCTGAGCTTACGGCGCTACTGGAACGACCTGACTTAACGCCGGTTCAGCGCGCGGATGCATTGTTTCTCCGGGCCGAAAAGCGCTTGGATGGGCGTTACAATCTGCCGGGTGCGCTTGCCGATTATGAGGCGTTTTCTGCGCTTGCGCCCACGGACCAACGTGTGACGACGGCCGAGCGACGCCTTGTTTTCGTGTCGACTGAGATTGAGAACGCGCAGAGACGCCTCGCGCGCTTGCAAAACTTGCCCGATTGGTTCGACGATAAGGTGCTGATGGGGGAGTTTGACGTCGCTGCAGCGCGGTACAGAAAAGCTGGGATTACACCAAATGATGCGCAACTCTATTTGCTGCGCGAGGCGGGTATTGTTTGCACCGGTGATGGAGAGCCCGTGCATCAGTTCGGCGAAGTTCCTGATTATGCCAAGGATGCGATTTGGTGCGCTGACCCAAGCGTTTCCTGATTTCCGCCTTAGTCTCGCCACTGCAAAATCTGACCAGATAGTATTGGATTTAGAGGGATACCATTATGCGTTTACTTTTAGCCGCGACCGCTCTCGCATTGACGACCGCGTGTGCCTCAACGCCTGAAACAGCGCCGGTTGTGGTCGATACGCCGCCAGCGGCGGATGTCGTTGAGCCGAGCGCCTATGATTTAGCCATGGGCACGGTGGATGACTTATTGGCAGCTGGCAATGAGCAAACCGCCATCCTGCGTCTCGAGCAATTGATCGGTATGCAATCCGCGACAGATGACGAGAAAGCCAGTGCGCTTTACCGCATGGCGGAACTGAAAATGGGCGAGGGGAACCAGGTCTGGGGCGGGATCAACGCCCTCGATGAATTTATCGACTCCTATCCTGATCACGAGAAAATCCCGGCCGCCATTGAGCTTCGGGATTATGCGCGCGGGGAAGCCACAAGTTTGAATTTTGCGCTTGAGCAAGGCGGGTTGTCGCCGATGGACCAATTCAAGGCGCGTTTCCGTTTGGGAGAATTCCAAGACGCGGCCGATATCATGCTGATAAATGCCTTAACGCCGGCAAACGAGTATCTGCTGGATATGTATCAGATTGGCTATTTGTGTGATGATGTGGAATTGACCGGCCCTCGTTACGATCTGACCGAACCGGACGGGACCGAACGACAAGTTCGCTTCTGCGATTTTGGTAAATAGCCTCGCCTGATCAAATTTCGCGGTGATCTTACAAACTGGCTTCGCCATTACAGGTGGAGCCAGTTTTTTACATGCGAAAATTCGTTAACGTCTCTGCAAAAAGTAACTCGCCTTGCCGCGTGAGCTGGCATACTGTTTGCGTCGGCTGGGTTGTGTAGAGTAAATTGAGAGACATCTCAGATGCAGTCGTTTTTGACGATTTTTTTGGCCGGGATGACCGCCTTCGCCGCGTTTTTCATGTTGAATCCTGAGCCTGTGGCTGAACCGGTTCGGTTTGCCTCTGTTGAGACGTTCAAAGTCGAACTTCCGGACACGGGCCTTCCGAACTTCTTGATCGTCGCAGAATACCCTTTGGTGTTGGCACTCGAAGCGGGCGCCGCTTATGAGGGCGCTTTCGACCTCTCAGTTGAAGGCTTCAACGCCGTTCGGGATTAAGACGCGCAAGCGTTTCGCGGCTCACTTTTTATTGAAAAGACTAACCTACCGCAGCGTCGCCCCTTCCGCAGGGGCGGTGGTTGTCGCATACCCCTTGGCAACGACGAAAAACATATTTGGAGGAACTCAATGGCCGTAGCTGCATTGCCGGAAGGCTGGCCTGTTATTTCAATCCCACAAGCCAATGCGGCCATTGCTGCGTCCGACTCGCCTCTGAAGCTTGCGGATAGTGTGATCAATGGCGTCTCGATGAAGATCTATCCCGAAGCGCCCCCGACGATCCGAGCCATCCTTCAGCTTGGTGAAATGCAATTCGCGGCGCGCGATTTTCTCGTCTTTGAGGATGAACGCGTCACATTCGGCGCATTCGCACGCGCGGTGGAGCATTTCGCAAAAGTGCTGATCGAAACTTATGGTGTCAAAAAGGGCGACCGTGTTGCCATTATCATGCGGAATTATCCGCAATGGCCCGTCCCGTTCTTCGCCGCTCTATCGATCGGTGCGATCGCCACGCCGATGAACTCGTGGTGGACCGGCGATGAGTTGGAATATGGTCTGAAAGACAGTGGCGCGAAAGTCGCCGTTATGGACCCGCAGATTTTGGATCGTTTACGCGGCCATCTCGATGCGTTGACCGATTTGGAAGCAATTATCGTCGCGCGCGGCGGCGAGAATGAAACCGATGCGCGCATTACCGCGATGGACAAGTTGATTGGTCCGGCCAATAGCTGGGCGGACTTAGCGCAAATTGGACTGCCAGAGATTGATCTTCAGCCTGATGACGACGCGACGATCATGTATACGTCTGGGACGACGGGACGCCCTAAAGGCGCGCTCGCCACGCATCGCGCAATTATTTCGAACATGTTGAACTCGCTGACCTGTCAGATGCGCATGTTCTTACGACGCGGTGAAACGCCACCAGAACCCGATCCAAATGAGCAGAATGCGACTCTGCTGGCGATACCCTTCTTTCACGCCACAGGCGCATTCGCGGTTCTCATTCCGGGTATGCTTCAGGGTAATAAAATCGTCTCCATGTACAAATGGGATGCCGGCGAGGCCCTACCCATTATTGAGCGCGAAAGCATCACAGCAGTCGGCGGTGTTCCGGCAATCGCCTGGCAACTGCTCGAACATCCTGATCGCGATAAGTATGATTTATCGAGCATCAAAGCGGTCTCTTATGGCGGTGCACCGTCCGCGCCAGAACTGGTGTCGACCATCAAAAAACGGTTTCCGGAAGCCGCCCCCGGCAATGGCTGGGGGATGACGGAGACTTGCGCAACCGCCTCTTTGAACATCGGGGAGGATTATGTGAATCGGCCCGACAGTGCCGGTCATCCCCCCGGCGCAGTTGAACTCAAAATCGTTGGCGGCGATGGCAAGGAAGTGCCGCGCGGCGAAGTTGGCGAGCTATGGTGCAAGGGGCCGATGAACTGCAAAGCCTATTGGAACAAGCCAGAAGCCACGGCTGAAACTTTCGTGGATGGATGGGTGGTGACCGGTGACCTTGCTCGTCTCGATGACGAGGGGTTCCTGTACTTGGTCGATCGCGCCAAAGACATGCTGATCCGCGGCGGCGAGAACATTTACTGCATCGAGGTCGAGAGCGCGCTTTATGATCACCCGGCGGTTATGGACGCCTCCGTGGTTGGTATCCCGCATAAAATCTTAGGCCAAGAAGTCGGCGCGGTGGTGCAATTGAAGCCAGGCATGGAAGCTAGCGAGGACGAGTTACGTGCGCACGTTCGTAATCAAATCGCAGCCTTTAAAGTGCCGGTAGAGATCCAATTCCAAACTGATCCTCTGCCGCGTAATGCCAATGGCAAGATTCTCAAACCGGTGCTCCGCGATCGTTTCGAACCGCGCGAGTAGGGACGCCAAGGCCTCCCTTTGGGGCCGAGCGATCGCCGGACAAACTGCCACAGAGACGGCATCATAAGTCACGCGTAGGGCAGCAGCATGCGTTTGCTGTCCGCCTTCCGTGTCTTATTGCTCGCGATTGCAAGCCTTGGCTATTTCGCCAATGGTGCACAAGCACATGTGAAAGTGCAGGCGGGCGAAATCCTCGAATTGATGCTGTGTAGCGTTCACAGCTCAAAAGCGGTCGCTGTGGAGCTCCCCGCAGAGCCGATTGAAGAAACGAAAAACACGTGTTGCGGGGACTGCACGGCGAGTGTGGCGATTGAAGTCGCGTCTCCCGTTTTGGTTCTAACCCCCATCACGTTTGCAGAGACACAGCCACCTGAATGGCGAACTCCGATATCGCCGCGGTCGCCGCTCTGGCCCGGTGCCCCACCGAATGGTCCCCCCATTTCCCTCGAAGCTTAGCCGAACTGACGAATTCTCGGGTGCGTCCGCGTGCCCGCTAGCTTTGTGGGAAAACAATGAAAACGAAATTATTGCTGAGCACAGTCGTGCTCTTTGGAAGCCTGTCGGCATTTGCTCATGAGGGCGATGGCGGCAACGTGACGTACGCCACCGATCATGCGCCAATTGGTGTGATGGCGGACCATCGCCATAAGAAAGGCGAGTGGATGGTGTCTTATCGCTATATGTATATGGATATGTCCGGAAACCGCGATGGCACTGATGCGCTGTCACCCGAAGACATTGTGACCAGCGTGGCCAACCCGTTCGCCAATCCGCCAATGATGCCGCCAACCTTGCGCGTGGTGCCGACCGACATGCCGATGCAGATGCATATGGTCGGCGGGATGTATGGTCTGTCGAATCGCGTCACCTTAATGGCGATGGGCATGTACCTTAGCCAAGAAATGGATCACATCACGTTCCAAGGTCCGATGGGAACCACACGACTCGGCGAGTTCACGACCGAGACGTCGGGGATCGGGGACACGACGGTAGGCGCCATTATCGGTCTCGACGATGGCTCATATGAGCACCGTCAAATCAATCTCGGACTGGCGGTCTCTTTGCCGACGGGATCGATCGAGAAGACAGATCAGATTCTAACGCCAATGGGCACGACACCTACCCCGCGTTTGCCGTATCCGATGCAACTGGGATCGGGAACGTTTGATCTTAAGCCATCGCTCACCGCGCGATCTCGAATTGGGGAATGGAGCTATGGGGCGCAAGCCTCCGCTGTCATCCGCCTGGACGAGAACAATGAGGGGTATACCCTCGGCGATGTGGCTGAAGCTACGGGGTGGCTCGCCTATGAACCGCAGCCCTGGATCTCATTCTCTGGCCGTCTGAAAGCCCGCAGTATGGGCCAGATCGACGGAACCGACCCACTTATTCGCGCGCCCGTTCAAACGGCAGACCCTGGCAATCATGGCGGTGAAACGCTCGAAGCCTTGTTCGGCATCAATCTCGCCGGACAAACCGGTTGGCAAAAAGGACATCGCGTGGCCGCCGAAATCGGGTTGCCGCTCTATCGCGATTTGAACGGACCGCAGATGGAGACCGACCTGACTTTTACGCTAGGTTGGCAGCGGGCCTTTTAAAATGACAACAGGCGTGGGCGTCGATTTAGCGCCCACGCTTTTTGGCTTGGCGAGGCTCTGTTCTTTGCCTGAAAGCTCGCGTATGAGCCGATTATGACGGATGAAAACGCGACTTATCAAAAAGCCCAATCGGGTCAGCCCTTGGCGCTTGAGCCACGCGATTTGACGGAAGATGGGCGACGTTTTTCGCCGTCTACCGGGCGAAACAAAGATGCTGTCCGCGACGTCTATGGGCGGGTCATGCCGACCAATGGCTCGGTGCTGGAAATCGCGTCTGGAACCGGCGAACACGGCGTTCATTTCACCCAGCGTTTCGAGGATTTGCACTGGATCTACTCGGATATTGATCCGGCCAGTCAATCGAGCCAGGCCGCTTGGCGAGACTTTGTCGATCATGACCGACTGAGCGGCCCCCTCACAATCGATACGACCCAAGTGCATTGGGGCGAGGCGGCGACGAATGAGCCTTTGCGCGGCGTCTATTGCGCGAACATGATCCATATCGCGCCCTTCGAAGCGGCGCAGGGCTTGATTACAGGGGCGGGGCGACTGTTGCGACCTGGCGGACGTCTTATGCTATACGGTCCATTTGCCAGGAATGGCGAGATCGCGCCATCAAACGCACGGTTCAGTGACGACCTTAAACGCCGCGACCCAAGTTGGGGCGTCCGGGATCTCGACCTGGATCTACTCCCACTCGCCACGCAAGCCGGCTTGACGCTCAAGCACGTAATCGAAATGCCAGCGAACAATTTGAGCGTAGTGCTTGAACGCTAATGCCCCGCCGATGAATCGGCCTCGCGGGCGGATGTCCATCGCGCTCGTATTTCTTCGGTTCGATTATGCTTGCCATCCGGGCTCCAGCCCGGCGCATTGGCAGCGCGTTTGAGCCAGGTGAGCGGGCGAAAGCCATCACGGGCGCAGTCGCGGAGCAGCGCGCCGAATTCGTGAAAGGCGACAATGATCGGGTTGTAAGAATTGAGTGGTTTGACGATGCCATAGTCCGGCTTGTCTTCGGCTTGCTCGGGAATAAAGGAGCCGAACATTTTGTCCCAGATTATGAAAACGCCGGCATAGTTGGCATCTAGGTAGCGAGGGTTTGTGGCGTGGTGCACGCGGTGATGGCTCGGCGTGTTGAACACCGCTTCGAACCAGCGCGGGCATTTGTCGATCGCTTCGGTATGGATCCAGAATTGATAGACCAGATTGATGCCGCCCGCGATGCCGATAAAGGCGGGGTGAAAGCCGAGCAGCACCAAGCTCCAACCGACGACAATCAGACCGGTGAAGGGCCCAAACCAGGGCTGCCGTAGCGCGGTTGAGAGATTGTAATGCTTGCTCGAATGGTGGGTGACGTGCTCCATCCAAAACCAGCGCACGCGGTGCGCAAAGCGGTGCTTCCAATAATAGACGAAATCATAGAGCACGAAGACGATCAGGAAGCTCCACCAGGTTGTCGGCATGGTCATGACCCGATACGGCCAGGCCAGCATCAAGATCCACAACGCGGCGACCCCGGTCAGTGTCCCAATGATCGCATTGCCGAGGCCCATTGCCATGCTGGTCATCGCGTCGGCGGTCTCATACCGACCTTGGGCGCGACCGGTCTTCACCGCCCACCATTCCCAGGCGACTGAAATCACAAAGACCGGCGCGAACAGCGCCTCGATGGGGATATCTGACAACATGACTTACGCGGTGACGCTTTCTTTCGCAGCTTGCTTAATCATATCGCACGCTTTCTCCGCAATCGCGATGGTCGGGGCATTTGTATTGCCGCTGACGAGGCGCGGCATCACAGAGGCATCCACCACGCGCAAACGGTCAACCCCGCGGACGCGCAGCTGATCATCGACTACGGCCATCGTATCGCCATCCGGTCCCATCTTACAGGTGCCGACCGGGTGATAGATCGTCCCGCCGGTCTCGCGCGCGAATTCGAGCAATTCCTCGTCGGATTGTAGCGCTTCGCCCGGTTCCAGCTCATGTTCGATATATTGCGCGAGGGCGGGTTGGGCCGCGAGTTCACGCGCCCAGCGCAGCCCGGCCACAGCGGTTTGCTGGTCGAGCGGGTCGGAGAGATAGTTTGGACGAATGGCCGGGTGGGAATCATGCTGGGCGGATTTGATGTGGACACTGCCGCGGCTTTCTGGGCGCAGCTGACACGGCGCGATTGTGATCCCGGGTTGCTTTTCAAGCTCCATGTCGCCGGACTCGGTCATCTTTTGCAGGTCCATGGTTGCGGGCAGGATATGATACTGGACATCCGGTGTGGCGAGCTCAGGCCGGGTCTTGATAAAGGCGGCGACATGCGCGGCGGAGAGCGTTAGGAGGCCTTTGCGCTGGGTGAGGTATTTGAACACTTCTCCGATCATCGCGAGGCCGCGCGATTGTTGGTTTACCGATGGGCTCCCTGGCTTCATTCGGTAACGATTGCCGATCACGAAGTGGTCCTGCAGGTTCTCCCCGACGCCGGGGAGTGCTGAGACAATATCAACGCCGCGCTCCTGCAACAGCTCCGGACTGCCAATGCCCGACAGTTCGAGCAGCTGCGGGCTATTGATCGCGCCGCCAGCGAGAATGACCTCGGCGCGGGCTTTCGCGACCTTGGTTTGACCGTCTTGAGTGTACTCCACCCCGGTCGCGGTCTTGCCGTCAAACAAGACACGCGCTGCAAGCGCCCTGGTCTCGATCTGCAAGTTGGGGCGCTTTTTGGCAGGGTTGAGATAGGCCACGGCGGCGCTGCAACGCCGTCCGTTTTTGACGGTGAGTTGATAATAGGCGACGCCTTCCTGATCCTCGCCATTTACATCGCGGTGGGGCAGGCCCATCGCTTTGCCGGCTTCGATCACGGCGTCGGAGACAGGATGCTTTTCGGTCACATCCGACACGTTCAGCGGACCGCCTTTAGCATGGCCGTCCATGCCATCGCGTTCTTGGTTCTGGCTGCGCAAGAAATACGGGTGGAGATCGTCGTAGGACCAACCACGCAGGCCAAGCTGCGCCCAGCCATCATAATCCTGACGCTGACCGCGAATGTAGAGCAGGCCATTGATTGAGGATGATCCCCCGAGGACTTTGCCGCGCGGCCAAGTGTGGACCCGGTCATGTGTGCCTGGATCGGGTTCAGTTTCGTAGAGCCAATTGACTTTCGGGTCTTTGAGGGTCTGGGCGTATCCAACTGGGATGTGGATCATCAGCGAGCTATCTTTACCGCCCGCTTCGAGCAGAAGCACCGTAGACTTGCCGTCTTCGGTGAGGCGATTGGCGAGTACGCATCCAGCGCTTCCCGCGCCGACGACGATATAGTCAAATTCCGACATTTCAGACTCCCAGATAGAGCGGGTGGAACCGCTGTCTTTTTTTGGAAGATGACACAGGCGTCACGAATTCAAAAGGGGCAACGCGGCGTCACGGTTGACGTGTTGCAGTTGAAGCCGCTTCCTGTCGCCAAATCATGGATAGGAGAGCGAAATGACCAGCCTCGGCGATTATGAGCAGATCAAACTCGAACAAGAAGGGCAGATTGCGATTCTGACGCTGAACCGCCCAGACAAGATGAACGCCTTCACCGGAAAGATGATGTACGAGATGATCGATGCGTTCGATAAAACCGATGCCAATGATGATATCCGTGCTGTGATCGTCACCGGTGCTGGCGAACGCGCCTTTTGTGCCGGTGCGGATCTGTCCGAAGGCGCCAAGACGTTTGACTATGAAGCGCGCGCCGACACCGGCGAGGTCGGCCGCACGAGCAAAGTCGACATTCAACGCGATGGTGGCGGGCGCCTGACGCTTCGGATCTTTGACAGCCTAAAGCCGGTGATCGGCGCGATTAATGGCGCGGCGGTCGGTGTAGGGGTGACGATGCAGCTGCCCATGGATGTTCGTCTGGCGTCAGACAATGCCCGGTTCGGCTTTGTGTTTAACCGTCGTGGCATCAATCCAGAAGCCGCCTCTAGTTGGTTTTTGCCCCGTTTGGTCGGCATCCAGCAGGCGCTCGAATGGTGCTATTCCGGGCGCGTCTTCCCAGCAGAGGAAGCTCTGAAGGGCGGGCTGGTTCACTCTGTTCACCCGCAGGCGGACCTGATGACGGTGGCGCGCGCGATGGCAAATGAGATCGCTGAGAACACCGCGGCTGTGTCGACGACGCTTACCCGTCACATGATGTGGCGTATGTTGGGCGCGAGCCATCCAATGGACGCCCACATTGTTGACAGCGCCGCGATCTATTCACGCGGCCAAACCGATGATGCCCGCGAAGGCGTGATGAGCTTCCTCGAAAAGCGTAAACCTGTTTATCCGGTCAAAGTCTCTGATGGCATGCCAAGCTTCTTCCCGTGGTGGGAAGAGCCTGAGTTTGACTGGATCGGAGAGTAAACCGGATTAAGTGACCGCCGCGTCGAGCAAGAGATACGTCGCCAAACGGGCGCTGGCATTCTTGTTCGACGCATGCGTGTTCTCAAGCGCGTTGAGCGCATCAGACTCTTCAAGCGCAAGGAAGTCCCGGGCGAGAGTCATCATCTCTAAGTTACCACGCAGACGCTGGCGCACGCGCTCAACTTGCCGTCCAACCTGTTGATTGGTCGCCGAGCGGCGCTGGTCTTCACCTTTGCGAGCGGCTACCGCGATCCGCTTCTTGTCTTTCGGGCGGAAAATATCGGTTAGCTTGATCCCGGAGTCTTGAAGTTGATTGAGCAGAGCTTCTGCGGTTTGCTCGCGCGATAGGGTCGAGCGTTCATCGCGCTCCATATCCGCGATGATATCGCTCAGCGACTCACCCGTGCGCGGCTTATTGGTCAGTTCAACGCCGCCATCCAATTCGATCAATGGCTTTTTGGGTGCGGCGAACGGATTTGGGTGTTCCTCTCCGGAGCCATTTGAAGTGCCATTCGGCTTGTCATGTCCATTGGTGGCACTGCCATTCGTCCCGTTCGACTTCGTCGCTGCCTCCGCGTCCGCTTTCGCTTCCTCGAGCATCGCTTTGGCCATGCGATCAGCGCTCGCCTCGAACAGGTCTTCTTCGACCGCTCGGGATGGAGATTGAACCACGGGTTGCGGCGCTTCCACTGGTTTTTCTGGAGTTGGCGGCTCTAAGATTGAGTCGTCTTCAATAATGGTTGGCTTAGACACACGCGCTTGCATTGACTTGGTCTTATTCAGCAACGCTTGGCTCGTATTCGTCGCGCGGCGCTCGGCAATATCCATTTCAGCGCGTGCAGCCATACCGGCGGCGCGAACGGCTGCCGCAGCTTGTTGGCCTGCTTCTTTCAGTTCGGCCAACGCTCGGGCGGCTGATTCTGACGCTTCGAAGGTCTGGTTTTGAATCTGGCTGCTGGCGTCGCGTGCGCCATCTAGGGCTACTTTGACGGACTCCATAAGGCGGTCGCCCGTCGTCCCGGCAGCGGCGGCAGCGAGTTCGCCTGCACGTGCGGCGGTTTCTACGGTTTTACGTGACTGTTCGAGTTTCTCTTCCATCCGCGCGATCGCGAACAGGAGAGTCTCATTCCGTTCGCCAGCTTCTGCTGCGAGCGTGTCCATCGCTGAAATTTTCTGAGCGAGGCTACGTCCGGTTTGATCGAGACTGGCAAGACGGGCTTGCAGAGCATCTTCGGCTGCGCCGACTTCGTTCGCCGCAGCTTTCGCAGACGCGACCATCATATCGGCTTGCTCTGGGATGGCTTCATTCAACAGATCGGTCTGCTCGCGCAGATCTTTCGCGAGTTGTTCGAGCCCATTGCGTTCATTGCCGAGACGTTCGGCAAGATCCCGCGCATTGTCCGCGCTCGCATAGGTCACAGACTCGAGGCGTTGTCGTTCATCACCAATCTCGGCAGACATTGCCTTCATGGCTGAGAGGGCATGGCCCATAGACCGATCGACTTCCGCGCTGGCTTTGGACATTTCGTCGGCGAAGGCTTTCGCTTCATCGGCCATGGTTTCCGCCGGGAGCAGCAATCGCGCCGCCGATTCTAAAACAACCGCATTGGCGGCGGTTGCCCGGGCTTGTTCGCGGGCCATCATACCGGCCAGGACTAACATGAGGCCTGGAAGGATGATCGCGATCAATCCGGCAACGATGAGAGCGGGTTGAATTTCACCTAGAGCTTCTGGCCCGATCAGAGCGATGGTGCCAACGATGGCCGCGACCCACCAAAGAAAGGCAAGGCCGAGCCCGCTCCAGGCCAAATAGCCAGAGGCTTTTTGAGCCGCCTGCAACCGCGTAATCGCGTCAGACGGTTTCATTTTTTGCGCTTCAGGTACTTCACTCATGGGCTCTATTATAACCTGGACTGGGGCAAAATTGCGAGGCTACAACGCATTTCTTACCTGTCATGCTAGCAATGGTTGCGCCAATCAAGCGTTTTGCGATTGCGTTAACCGCGAAGAGACCTGAAAAAACGTTATATTTTTTACTCTTCGATCCTCGAGCCTGATGGGGTCGAGACTCAAATTCATCCCGGTTCTGCGTGAAAAACACGCTTTTTGATCTCGCCAAGGGCGATTCCGCTCTTGGTTAAATCGCTTGAATGGAGAATCATGGCGACGCGTGTCTCGATTATAGCTGGTCAATCTATGCGGGTTTGAGGCATGGTCGTGGAATGAAACGTGCCATTGTCATGTATGCGATCATTTTGGCCGCTGCGGTCTTCCTTTTGGAGTGGATCGAATATCAATACATGGCACGGATGTTCTCAACCGAGATTTACATCATTTTGATCGGGGTGGGATTTGCGGTGCTGGGGCTCTGGGCTGGCCGTGCGTTGACGCCGCGAACAGCGCCGGCGGAGTTTTCCCTCAACGAGGCGGCGCTGACATCTCTGGGGATCACAAAGCGCGAATATGCAGTTCTCGAACAATTGGCGACAGGACGATCGAATAAAGAAATCGCCGAGGAACTGCACGTATCGCCCAACACGGTGAAGTCTCACATCGCCAAATTGTATGAAAAACTAGACGTCGGCCAACGCCTTCAGGCGGTTCAAAAAGCGAAAGATCTAAATCTCATCCCTTAGGGCGATATCGAGGTCATTCGCGAAAATCACCCGGATGGGTGATAGCATTAAGGGGGAGGTTCGGATCAGCCTGAGCGCATGATTTGAACCAGAGGAGAAACAATCATGCTTCGGATTATGTTGGTGTATGGCGGGATCGCCGGTGTCGTAATTATCGCCATTATGAGCGCTGGAATGGTATTGGGTGGCGGCGCTGGATCAGAGGTCCAGGGCTACCTGACGATGATCATCGTCTTGTCGTTAATTTTCATCGGCGTGAAGCGGTATCGTGACCAGACGCTCGGGGGCGTCATCAAGTTTTTGCCGGCCCTTGGGCTTGGCGCAGGCATCGCTGCAGTCGCCGCCGTTTTTTATGTCCTGTCTTGGGAAGCGAGTTTGCAGATTACGGATTTCGCTTGGATGGAGGCCTACAAGTCCTCGACGATTGCGGGGTATGAAGCCGAAGGGCTGACCGGGGAGGCGCTCTCAGAGAAAGTCGCCAAGCTCGAAGCGATGATGGCAAGTTATCGCAATCCCTTCTTCCGGTTGCCGATCACCTTTGTTGAGATCTTTCCCGTTGGGTTGGTTGTGGCTCTGATCAGCGCCGCTGTTCTGCGCAACCCGAAAGTGCTGCCAGCGCGCAGCTAGCGCGATCACAATTTCATATTTCGCAGGCCCTTCGGCGTCGAAGGGCTTGCATTGTTTTGGCTGCAATGGTTTTGCACGCCCAGCCAGGTAGTTTCACAAGTGAAACGAGTTGAGTGTCAGTTGACTTGGCAAGGAATCGACCCATGTTCAGGCCGTTTGCCCGCTCGGCGGCGATGGCGAACACGGCTCAAAACGGAGAGGATCACCATGGCTGCGCAAGACACCCACTCAAAAATCGACTTAATCGGGTTCAACCTGAAAATGCTGGCACGCGGCCAGAAGCGGTCATTATTGATCAGCGCGGGCGCCATGGAAGATAAAGAATTCCTGCTCGAGTCCTGTCGCAAGATGGCGGAAATCGGGGTCGGGCTTTATGCGACGCCCGGTACGCATCGTTTCCTCGCCGAAAACGGGGTTGAGTCGATCGCAGCCCGAAAGATATCGAGCGAAGAAGAGCCAAACATTGCGACCCTGATCCAAGACGGCAAAGTTGACTTTGTCGTCAATATTTTAACCGGCGACACGACTTATGACGAAGCCTCTGACGCCGCCAGCATCCGGTCGCTTTCGGTCAAACATGGCATCCCGCTTTATACAGACCGGCAAGTTGCGCGCGATACGATTGAACTGGTCATCTCCGACCTAGAGCAAGGCACATATAGCTACAAGATTAACAGCGCCGATCGCCCTTGGGACCTGCGCACGCGCTTCCTAGAATTGGTACGCGAGCGCGGTGGTTGGTCCAACCATCATGGTCACTTTGACAAAGCCTACCTGATCTCACCTGAAAATCTGGCCCTCGGCTTTGCAGACATGGAAAAGAAGTGGGAACTGTATCGCCACTTGAAAGAGAATTACACGCACGAAGATCTCGTTGAGCGGATCTCTCGCGCTTTGCAGACTGTGGTTGATCAAGGCGCGCAATATTGCCGAACTATGGTCGATGCTGACAGCATTATCGGCCTGAAACCGATCCACGCCGCGGTCGAAGTGAAAGAACGGTTCAAAGATAAAATTCGCTTCGAAATCGGAATCCAGCCGCTCGAAGGCGTGCTCGATGAAACGTCTCGCGAGCAATATATAGAAGCCTGTAAGCTGGCTGATTTCTGCGGTGGCTTACCGTCCCGCGATCGTCCGCAAGAAGAAAAGCACCTCGATATCGTTCTGCAGACCGCGAAAGAACTCGGCAAAATGGTCGAGGTTCATGTCGACCAGGAGAACAATCCGTTCCAGCATGAGACCGAATTGCTTTGCTTGAAAACGATCGAGCATGGCATGCAGGGTCGCGTTTATGGCATTCACTCGATCTCCGTCTCGGCCAAGGATGAGAGTGAGCAGGACCGGATCGTCGCGCTTTGTAAGGAAGCCGATGTCGGGATCGTGATCTGCCCGTCTGCGGCGCTATCGATGAAACAGCTGCCAATGCAAGGCCCGCTGCACAACTCAATCGGACCGTTCGTGAAACTGAAGAGCGCTGGGGTTCGAACCTATCTCGGCATTGATAATATTGCTGACTTGTTCATGCCAATCGTCGATGGCGACATGTGGACCGAAGTCCGCATGCTGATGGAAGCCTGTCGCCACTATGATCTTGAGCAAATCGCTGACTGGGCCTGCGAACCGCCTTTGCATATTTTGAACGAGCAAGCGACGAAAGTTGCGGCGGAGTAATCTCTTCTAGCTGCGGCCAGACGAAGCATTGTTTGTGGCGGCGGCTTTAACATATTAAAGACAGAATGGCGGACCCTCATGGCCCGCCTTTTTGTTCGAGAGAGATCATGCACGCAGAGATTGGCCAAATCGCTCTTATTTTGGCGCTCGTTATCAGCGCTTTGCAGGGATGGATGGGTCTGCAGGGTGCGCACCAAAATGACCGGCGGGCGATGCTGTTTGCCGACCGCGCGGCGGTCACACAAGCTTGGCTTTGTATACTCGCCTTTGGTCTGTTGGCCTATGCCTTCGTGATTTCGGATTTCAGCGTCAAGCTCGTCGCGACAAACTCGCATACAAGCAAGCCGATGATCTACAAATTCAGCGGCACATGGGGCAATCATGAAGGGTCCATGCTACTTTGGATTATGGTCATGGCTTTGTTTGGGGCCGCAATGGTCTGGTTTGGAAAGACGCTGCCCTCGGGCTTAAGGGCGCGCGCTGTGGCCATTCAAGGCCTCACCACCACAGGCTTCTTGGCGTTTCTAATCTTCACCTCAAACCCATTTGAGCGGCTTTCGCCGGTTCCAGAAAATGGTGTCGGCCTAAACCCGCTCTTGCAAGACCCGGGGCTCGCGCTGCATCCGCCATTCTTATACCTCGGCTATGTCGGGTTTTCCGTTGCCTTTTCCTTTGCCGTCGCGGCCCTGATTGAGGGCCGTGTCGATGCGATGTGGGCGCGATGGATCCGGCCCTGGGTTCTCCTCGCTTGGAGCTTCCTGACCATCGGCATCGTTTTGGGCAGTGTCTGGGCCTATTACGAGCTCGGCTGGGGCGGCTGGTGGTTCTGGGACCCAGTTGAAAATGTCAGCTTCATGCCCTGGCTCGCTGGCACCGCGCTGTTACATTCGACGCTGGTGGCGCAAGCGCGCGGCAGCTTTATCCGATGGACGCTCTTGCTCGCCATCACAACCTTCTCGCTCAGCCTGGTCGGGACGTTCATTGTACGCTCCGGCGTATTGACCAGTGTCCACGCTTTCGCCGTCGATCCAGATCGCGGCATCTTTATCCTTGGATTATTGATCCTTTCGACCGGCGGGGCCTTGGCCCTGTACGCCCTGCGGTCTGGAAAAATTGCTCATGGCGCAAGCTTTGAGTTTGAAAGCCGTGAGGCCGGGCTCGTGCTCAACAATGTAATGCTCGTGGTTTCAACCGCGACGGTCTTCCTCGGCACGTTCTATCCACTGGTGATTGATGCGATGACCGGTGACAAGATCACAGTCGGTCCCCCTTATTTCGAGCTCACCTTCGGTCCGATCATGGCCGTTTTGATCCTTTTCATGGCGGTCGCGCCTTTGATGAAGTGGCGCAGGCGATAGTTGGCGTCGGATCCAAAAAACGCTGCTGATCATGGCGGTTGCTGCTATCCCACTGACCATTGCTGTGGCCGTGTTTGGGAATACGGTATTCGGCGCCCTGGGCATGGGGCTCGCGGTCTGGCTGTTATTCGGGACTGTCGCCAACTATGCCCGCAAAATGCGGGTGGGCGAAAGCAAAAGCAATTTTAACAACCTGTTTAAGCGCTTCTCGCTTTTGTCAGGCGCAACGCATGGGTTCGCATTGGCGCATATCGGACTCGCGGTCTGCACGGTCGGTGTCGTTGCGATGGGCGTCTGGTCGGATGAAGAGGTCGACCGGTTGAAGATCGGTGAGAGCATCACACTGTCCGGATACGAATTCCGTCTTGAGGGCGTCGATCGAGCGCAAGGCCCGAATTATGTCTCTGAGACGGGTCGCGTGGTCATTGAGCGCAATGGCGAGCAAATCGCCATGCTCAATCCTGAGCAGCGCATGTACCCCGTCGAGCGCAACAATACGACCGAAGGATCGATGGAAATCAGTGCCCTGCGGATTCTCTACGCAGCCAAAGGGGAGGGCAATCCTGAAGATGGCTGGGTGGTCAGCGTCTATTATCATCCATTGGTGATTTGGATTTGGATTGGAGCCTTAATGATGGCCGTTGGCGGATTTGTTTCCGTGGCGGACCGAAGACATGCATATGCACGCCGGCCTTTGCCAAGTCCGGTTGCCCAACCTGTTGCTGCGGAGTAGAGCGCGTGTCCTGGTCTCGTATTGTCCCTGTCGGATTGTTTCTGGTTCTGGTGGTGTTTCTCGCCATTGGCTTAACCCGCGATCCAAGTGTGATCCCGACTGAAATGATTGACCGTGAAATGCCAGCTTTTGAGCTGCCTGAGCTGCGTGAAGAGAATGTCACGGTGAGCGAAGCCGACTTAGTTGGTGAGGTTGCGTTGGTGAATGTCTTCGGCTCTTGGTGTGTCGCCTGTTTACAAGAGCACCCCACCTTGATGGATTTGGCGCGCGAGGACTCTGTCAAAATCGTCGGCGTTAATTGGCGCGATGACCAACAGGATGCGCTCGATTGGCTCGAGAAGCATGGTGACCCGTATGACACGATCATCTTTGATGCCGAAAGTGACCTGGTTATCGAGATTGGCGTCACCGGCGCCCCCGAAACCTTTGTGCTCGATCCATCTGGACGAATTCGCTACAAACAAATTGGACCGATTACGCAAGACGTATGGGAAGAAACGATCCAACCCGTCATCGCGGCGATTCAGCAAGAGCTTGAGGAAGAGGCGGTCTCGTCGTGAAAGCGGTTTGGCTCTCTTTGATCGCGCTGCTTTTGGTCGGCGGCGCTAGCTTGGCACAAACGCCAACAGCGGAAGAGGCTGAGATTGTCGACACTCGCACCGAAGCCATTTCCAAAACCCTGCGCTGTGTCGTGTGCCAAAACCAATCGATCTATGATTCCAACGCGCCACTCGCCGAAGATATGCGTCGCCTGGTTCGCAAGCGCGTTGAGGCGGGCGATAGTGATGACGAGGTTCGCGATTATCTCCGTGACCGTTATGGTGATTACGTCTTGATGACGCCGCCCCTACAGATGAACACTATTCTCTTGTGGGCGGGCCCTTTGATCCTGTTTGTCTTCGGTAGCTTTTGGTATTTTCGCCGCGTTCGGACAGCACCCGCAGTCCCCGCACCGCAAGATTTGACGGAACAAGATCGTGCACGGATCGCGGCAGCTCTGGCGAACAAGGACCCTTAGTCTTGATTTGGCTTATCTTTATTGTCCTGCTGACCCTTGTCGGCACCTATTTGATGCTGCCATTCATCAGGTCGCCGCGCGTGGAAGTCCCGGAGGCGCTCGATGAAGCCCGGCGGCAACGCGCAGTTGTTGATCTTGATGAAGCCGAGGGGCGATTGAGTGCGCAAGCGGCTGACGAGGCGCGCGATGCCTTAGACCGTCGAATCCTAGACCTCCTCGATGCCCCAGACCAACAATTTACTGGCGCACGCTTGAAGAGCATGGCGCTCGGCATCGTCCCGGCTGCGCTGCTTCTCGGCAGCGTGGGTGTGTACTCCTTGGTGGGGAGCCCTGGACTACAACCGATCTCTTTCGAAGAGTATCAAGCCCAACAAATCGCTGAGTTACCGGACACGCTTGAAGAGTTGGTGGTGGAGCTGCGCGCTCGACTTGAAGCAGATGAAAACCCGCCTGCGGACGGCTACGTGCTCCTCGCACGGTCATATTTGCGGTTGGGCGATGTCGAAAATGCGCTTGGCGCATACGATACCGCTTTGGATATCTCTGAGGGTGCGGAAGAAATCGTCTCTGAACGCAATCGCGTCATTCAGATGCTGCAAGATCGTAGCGCCGCGCCGCAAATCGATCCGGAAACACGCGCCGAAATCGAAGCGATGTCCGCCGAAGAGCAAATGGCAATGATCAACAATATGGTCGACGGACTTGCGACGCGATTGGCGAATGATCCGAATGATTTTGAAGGGTGGATGCGACTCATACGCGCCCGCGCAGTCATGGGCGATATTGAGCAAGCGCGCCAAGACTTGGAGACCGCTCAATCGATTTTTCCGCCTGACACGGACGAGGGACGGGCCCTACAACGGCTTGCATTTGACCTCTTGCCGCCCGCGGCGGAGTCAGCTGAATAAGATACAAAAGCACGCGCAGTGAGCGAGAGAAGTTGACAACGCTGTCACGTAATGCGTAGGGCTGACATAAGGACGAGCGAGATCTCGGTCCAGGGAGGAAAAGCAATATGTCATTGGACACCATCGATCTGGTGATCGTCGGCCTATATGCGGTCGCACTGTTTGCCATTGCCATCTTCGTGTCTCGCGAGCCCGCGGGTGAAACGAAGGATACAGAAGACTATTTTCTAGCCGGTAAGGCGCTGCCATGGTGGGCGATTGGGGCGTCCTTGATTGCCGCCAATATCTCAGCCGAGCAGATTATCGGTCAGTCCGGGCAAGGCTTTGTGGTCGGGCTCGCGATTGCGGCCTATGAGTGGCAAGCCGCTTTGGTCTTGATTATCGTTGCGGCGTTCTTCCTACCGATCTTCTTGAAGCGGGGCATTTATACGATGCCTCAGTTCCTCGAGACCCGGTTCGGGCCAAGCGTGAAAACGATTATGGCGCTGTTCTGGATCTTCCTCTTCACCGCCGTGAACTTGACCACCGTCCTTTATGGTGGCGCGCTCGCGATCCAGGCCGTAACGGGGCTAGGTGTGTTTACCGGCATGGCCATGCTGGCCGGATTTGCACTGCTCTATTCGCTGTATGGGGGTCTGAAAGCGGTGGCGCTAACAGATATCATCCAAGTTGTAATTCTGATCCTTGGCGGCTTTGCGATTACCATTCTTGTCCTCGGTATGGTCGGTGGAGACCGTGGCGCCATGGGTGGGCTCTCAACGCTTATGGGTGAATTGCCAGGTCATTTCGAGATGATCCTCGACCGTGATCATCCGAGCTATGGCAATCTGCCGGGGATCTGGACTTTGCTCGGTGGTCTTTGGGTGCTGCATTTCTCATATTGGGGCTTCAACCAATATATCATTCAGCGCGCGCTTGGGGCCGAAAGCTTAGCTGAAGCGCAAAAAGGTCTCGCCTTTGCAGCGCTGCTTAAATTCCTCATTCCGCTGATTGTTGTGATCCCAGGGATCGCTGCACTGTGGCTGGCGCAAGAAGGCCTGCAGGGCTTGAGCCAAGAAGCTTTGACCGCCCAACCCGACAGCACCTATGGGGCACTCATGGCGCTTATGCCGGTCGGGATCCGGGGCCTGATTTTCGCAGCTCTGGTCGCGGCGATCGTGTCCTCGCTCGCGTCAATGATCAATTCGATCTCGACCATCTTCACGATGGATATCTATCGCGACTATATCGCCAAAGAGCGCGGTGAACGACACTATGTTTTGGTTGGCCGAGTGACCGCGGCGACGGCGATGCTGATCGCGCTTTTCCTTGCCATCCCGTTGCTCGGTGGCGGGACGAGTATCTTCCAGACCATTCAGGAATATACTGGTTTTGTGGCCCCTGGCATTGTGGCCGTCTTCTTACTGGGCTTCTTCTGGAAACGCACCAATACGGCAGGCGCCTTCGCGCTTTTGATCTCCTCGGTCGTTCTGTCCTTGCTGTTCTTCACCGCATCTGGATCAGACGGGGGTGGGGTCGCCGCGCTTCTCGGGCCTGTGTTCAATCCAATCCTAGGTCTGGCTGACTTTGACGTCACGAACATGCCATTCGTGGTGCGGATCTGGTTCATCTTCTTGATCTGCGTCGTGATTGGCATTGTCGTGTCGCTCCTCACGCCGCCGCCAGAAGAGCATCAGCCGGTCGAATTGGGCGATATCAGCTTTGCCACAACCACGACGTTCAAAGTCGCGGCAGGTGTTGCAATTGCGATCCTGGTCGGCCTGTACATCACCTTCTGGTAGGTGACGCTGCGAGAGTATTTGCCAAGGTCCACTCCCTGCGCCAGTTAGAGCGCAAGAGCTATAGGAGGGCGCCATGGCAACTGGCCGCGAATTTGACGTTATTGTTTATGGATCAACCGGTTATACGGGCCGGTTGGTCGCCGAGTATTTATCTAAAACCTACGGGGTGGGCGGCGACGTAAAATGGGCCATGGCGGGCCGGAGTGCGGATAAGCTAGCCGCGGTCCGTGATGAGATTGGCGCGCCTGCTGACACTCCATTTGTGGTGGCGGATGCAAATGATCCGGCAAGCTTGAAAGCCATGGTGGAGCGCGCTGGCTGTATCTGTACAACAGTCGGACCTTACCAGCTCTATGGCGAAGCACTGGTCTCGGCCTGCGCCGACGCTGGCACCGATTATGTTGATCTCTGTGGTGAGCCAGCCTGGATGCATCAGATGATCGAGAAGTATGAGGGCGCTGCACAAAAGAGCGGCGCGCGCATTGTGTTCTCGTGTGGTTTTGACTCGATCCCGTTTGACCTTGGAGTCTGGTTCACCCAGGAAGCCGCGAAAGAACGGTTTGGTGGACCCGTGCCGCGGATCAAAGGCCGTGTCCGTAAGATGCAGGGCACATTCTCAGGTGGCACCGCGGCGAGTTTCAAGGCAACCATGGCCTCGGTCGGCAAGGATCCGTCCATTCTCGGTCTGTTGCAAAACCCATTCAGTCTCACAATGGGATTTCAGGGACCCGATCAGCCGCACGGCATGGCGCCGATTGAAGACACGGATATTGGCAGCTGGTCAGCCCCCTTCATCATGGCCTCCATCAATACCAAGAATATCCACCGCTCAAACGCCCTGATGGGCCACGCTTATGGGGAAGACTTCGTCTATGATGAGATGATGCTGACGGGCCCTGGAGATGAGGGCAAGGCCATGGCCGAAGCGGTTGCCAGCATGGATATGATGGGCGGCGATGATGGTCCAAAGCCCGGCGAAGGCCCCAGCAAGGAAGAGCGTGAAGCGGGCTTCTATGACGTCATGTTCCACGGAACCTCAGCCGATGGTCAGGTGATCGTTGCCGGGGTCACGGGAGATAAGGATCCAGGCTACGGATCAACGTCTAAAATGCTCGCCGAAAGCGCGATCTGTCTCGTCCATGATGATACAGGGACACCCGGTGGGATCTGGACGCCCGCGCCCGCTATGGGGGGGCATCTCGTCAAGCGTCTCAAGGAAAAGGCGGGTCTCACATTTGAGATTGAAAACTAGGTTCGGGGAGATTGACGTCAGGCCCTCATCCTGAGCGAAGTCGAAGGACGAGGGCCGATAGATGGTAAGCCACGCCTTATCCTTCGACTTGGCTCAATCCTTCGACTTCGCTTAGGATAAGGCTCTATTTGGTTTTGACCTGAACGGCTGACGCGGCGCTCGTCGCTTTGTCTCGCGCGGCGTCGATGGTTTCCGCGTGCGCAATCGCAACGCCCATGCGGCGTTTCTCGTAAGAGACCGGTTTTCCGAAGAGCCGAATTTGCGTTCCGGGCTCAGCGAGAGCCTCCGCCACATTTTCGAATCCCACGCCTTCCGCGTCCACCCCGCCATAAATCACCGCGCTAGCGCCGGGACGATTGAGACTGGTGTCGACAGGGAGCCCCAAAATCGCACGCGCATGGAGCGCGAATTCGCTTTGATCTTGCGTTGCCAAGGTCACCAGGCCCGTATCGTGCGGACGGGGGCTGACTTCAGAGAACCAGACCGTGTCGCCTTTGATGAAAAGCTCAACGCCAAACACCCCAAGCCCGCCAATATCGTCGGTGACCTTGCGGGCCATATCTTCCGCCGCCGAAAGCCCCGCCTCGCTCATCGGTTGGGGTTGCCAGCTCTCAACATAGTCGCCGCTTTCCTGGCGGTGGCCCACCGGTGCGCAGAAGCTTGTGCCGTCACAATGGCGCACGGTCAGGAGCGTGATTTCATAATCGAAATCCACCGCCCCTTCGACGATGACGCGGACTTGATTGCCGCGTCCAGCGGTCAGAGCGTGTGTCCAGGCGGCGCCAATGTCTGCAGCGGAATCGACTTTCGATTGCCCTTTGCCGGAAGACGACATGACCGGTTTGACGAAGACGGGATAGCCGATCTTTTCCGCCTCCGCTGCGAGCGTGTCAGCATCGCTGGCAAAGGCATAAGGGCTGGTTTTAAGCCCCAGCGTTTCGGCGGCGAGACGGCGGATGCCTTCGCGATCCATGGTCAATTGTGTGGCGCGCGCGGTCGGAATGATGGTGGCGAGGCCTTCCGCTTCGATCGCGGCGAGCGCATCGGTCGCTATCGCTTCGATTTCAGGCACGATAAGCGCCGGTTGTTCTTGCTCAATAACCGCGCGCAAGGCGCTCGCATCAGTCATGTCGAAGACGTGCGACCTATGGGCGACCTGCATGCCGGGGGCGTTGGCGTAGCGGTCGCAGGCGATGACCTCGACACCAAATCGCTGCAACTCAATAATCACTTCCTTACCGAGCTCGCCAGCGCCGAGGAACAAGACCTTGGTCGCGTTGGCGGCGAGGGGCGTACCAATCCGGGTCATTTGCTGTCCGCAGGCTTGGAATTGCGCTTCTTGATGGTGCCAGAGAAATTCAGAACCGGGCGTCCATCGCTGGTGATCACGCCGCGCACGAAGGTAATTGAGCGGCCACCGCCCATGACTTCGCCGCGCGCTTCGATCAGTTCGCCTTCCAACGCGCCGGCCAAAAACTCAGATGTGAACGCCACGGTTACCCCATAGCCGTCATCTTCTCCAGAATGCGCAAGAGCAAAGAGCGCGAAATCAGCAAAGGTCATCAGCGCGCCGCCATGTACCACGCCGCCGGCATTCATATGCTTCCGCTCAGCTCTGAACGCCGCCACCATCGTGCCATCGTCATCCTTGCGCATGTAGAA
Source organism: Henriciella sp. (assembly GCA_965279045.1). Classification (GTDB taxonomy): domain Bacteria; phylum Pseudomonadota; class Alphaproteobacteria; order Caulobacterales; family Hyphomonadaceae; genus Henriciella. The sequence goes on from CBDIHJ010000044.1 coordinate 47,395, forward strand.
CGGGCCGGCCGTGTCATGCTCAAAAGGTTCGCCGGGCCAGGTGTACCAGCCTGCAAACTCGCCCTTAGTGATGGTTTTGGTCTTCATGGCAGTTCTCCTTGAGGGCTTTGATAGCGTCCCGGAGAAGTTTCACCAGCGTGACGATGCGTCAGGGTTCGACTTGTGGCGCGGCTCGGCTATTGTAGAGCTTAGGAGGAAATCACGCATGCCATTTGATCCTGAAATCCGCGCGGCACTGATCGATCAGGTCCGACGTTTTGTGCGCGAACGCTGTGTGCCGGCTGAAGCCCAGGTGGCGGAAGACGATTTGGTCCCCGATGAGCTTGTCCAAGAGATGAAAGAGCTGGGTCTGTTCGGGCTCGCGGTGCCGGAAGAATATGGCGGTCTCGGGCTCGATATGGAGACCGAGTGTCTGGTCGGGTTCGAACTTGGCTGGACCTCGCCGGCGTTCCGCTCAGCCGCGGGCACCAATATCGGGATCGGGTCGCAGGCGCTCGTCCTGTTCGGCACTGACGAGCAGAAAGAGAAATATCTGCCCGGCATTGCCAGCGGTGATATCGTGACGAGTTTTGCTCTGACTGAGCCGGAGGCGGGGTCGGACGCGGGTGGGTTGCGTACCAAAGCGAGCAAGGACGGAAACGCTTACATTCTCAATGGCGGCAAGCGTTACATCACCAATGCCAATGTCGCGGATCTGTTCACGGTGATGGCGCGGACCAATCCGGATGAGCCGGGCGCGAAGGGCGTGTCAGCCTTCATCGTGCCGCGCGACACGCCGGGGCTATCGGTTGGTAAGCCAGAAAAGAAAATGGGTCAGCAGGGCGCGCATATTTGTGATGTGAATTTCGACAATGCTGCGGTCCCGGCTGAGATGATGGTCGCGGGCGAGGGCGAGGGCTTTAAAGTCGCAATGAGCGTGCTGGACAAAGGTCGCTTGCACATCTCGTCTGTCTGTACCGGCATGATGGACCGCCTGATCAGCGAGATGGTCAATTACGCCATGGAGCGGGAGCAATTCGGTAAGCCGATCATGCAGCATCAGCTGATCCAAGCCATGATTGCAGACAGCCAGGCCGAAGCTTATGCGGCGCGATGCATGATCCTCGATGCCGCCAAGAAACGTGATGCGGGAGAGCCCGTCACGATGCTGGCATCATGCTGCAAGATGTTCGCTTCGGAAGCTGTGGGTCGTGTGGCCGATCGGGCCGTTCAAGTGTTTGGCGGGGCAGGTTATGTCGCGGACTATGGCGTCGAGCGGTTCTTCCGCGATGCGCGCATTTTCCGCCTCTATGAAGGCACCACGCAAATTCAGCAAATTATCATCGCGCGCGAGCTCAGCCGTGCCGCGAAACGCGGAGAGATCTAAATGGCCGACACCGAACACGAATTTGCCCCCGAGGATGTGGGCCTGAACGCCGAACGTTTGGAGTTCATTCCGGACTATTTCGACAAAGCCTATGTCGCGGATGGCAAATTGCCCTGCATGGCGACCATGGTGTCACGCAATGGTCAAATCGTGCACGAAGCCTATCGCGGCAGCACCCATCTCGAAGGCGGCGCACCGATCGGACCGGAGACCATTTTCCGGATCTATTCGATGACCAAGCCCATCACCTCGGTCGCCGCGATGATGCTGCATGATGAGGGTGTCATTCGGCTTGATCATGAAATCTCGCGCTACATTCCCGAGTTCGCGGAAACGCAGGTCTGGGATGGTGGCGATCTGAAAGACTTTAAAACCCGCGCGCCAGATCGTGCGATGACGGTTCGCGATGCCTTCACGCACACGACCGGCGTCACTTATGGGTTCCTTTTCCAGCATGAGGTGGACGCGCTGTATCGGGCTGAGAAGATTGGCAATCTCGGCGAAGGCGATGGCGAGACGCTCGGCGAGATGTGTGCGCGGATCGCCAAATTACCGCTGGTTTTCTCGCCCGGCGAGCGTTGGAATTATGGACATTCGACTGATATTCTCGGGCGCGTAGTGGAAGTTGCTAGCGGCATGACGCTCGACGTGTTCTTCCGGGAGCGCATTTTTGAACCTCTGGGCATGGTCGATACCGATTTCTTCGTCCCGGAAAGCAAGCTTGATCGCTTGATGGCCTGCTATGCCAAAAACCCGATCAATGGCGAAGTGACCTTGAGTGACGGGGCGGGGGCGGAGAGCAAAGCTTATACGACCCAACCGAAATTGCTCAATGCCGGTGGCGGCCTTGTGTCGACGCTGCGCGATTATCACCGTTTTTGTCTAATGTTGCTCCAGGGCGGTAGCCTTGAGGGCGCGCGTCTGCTCAGTCCGAAAACGGTTGAGTTTATGCGAATGAATCATCTGCCTGGCGGGAAGACGATCAAAGAGATGGGCGACCAAACCTTCTCCGAGGCCCGGATGGAAGGCAATGGTTTCGGGCTCGGAGGATCGACCGTGGTCGATGTCGCTGAAACGCTCACGCCTGGCTCGCTCGGATCGTTTAGCTGGGGCGGCCTCGCCAATACGTTCTTCTGGATCGATCCGGTTGAAGAGCTTATCGCCATCCAAGCCACGCAAATGATCCCGACGGGTTGCTATCCAATCCGCCCACAATTTCAACAATTGGTCTACGCAGCAATTGACTGGTGACGCGTTTTAGGGTTTACGCGCGCCGGGTTGTATTCCGTCGACCGGGCTTTGAGGGTCCCGGGCGGTGCGGGCCGCGCTGCGGTGCCGTATGCCTGTCGGAGCAATTCACCAAGAATGGCCTTGAAAGCCACTAACTTGCCAAGTTAGGTCTGCGTAGCTCATCGGGTTAGAGCATCTGACTGTCACTCAGAGTGTGTGGGTTCGAGTCCCATCGCAAACTCCAAGCCGCTTCGGCGGCACAAAAAACCGGGATGCCGGGCATCCCTCCGCCGGTCGATCCAAACCCTTTTGGGGGGCGGTGAAACAGGCACCCAAATATCGGCCGAGTGCCCCTGACGAACAGGGTGGCCGAAGAGACATCGGAGGGTTTGTCCAGGCGGTGCGTCGGCACCAAATGCGCAGGCTCAACCCACTCTTCGCTCACCTTGAAGGATCAGATGGCCCGCCAGATGATTTGGTGAGGAATGCCCGGTCATCTCTTTTTTTACTTGCATTCCGAAGAACCGACCGTTAAGGCGCGCGTCCCCCGAAATGGGTCGGGGACCAAAGTCATGAGATTTTCATGACCTTCCAATTGGAGGATAAAACAATGTGGCCGCTATTTAGGTCCATCACGATCAACAGCACCGAACGTGGCGTCTTGCTGCGGGACGGACAGGTTGAGCGTATCCTCCTGCCGGGCCGCCATCGGATTCCGGTTGCCGGTCCGCGTACGGAGTTACGCAGGTACGACGTGTCTAAACCGTTGGACAAAGAGGATTGGGTGCGAGCGCTTGAAGCGCGCAAGCTTGATCTCTTAGAGCAGCATTTTTTGGTTGTTCGTCCGAGTGAGCAGGAAGTCGGTATCGTTCGACTCGATGGCAAAGTGAAATATGTTGTCGATCCGAGCGGTGATGTCGCTTTCTGGCGAGGCTTCCGAGAGGTTGCCGCGGAGCTTGTCGACGTCTCAGACGCGCCTAAGCTTGATCGGAAAGCGGTGAATGCTCTAGCAGCCGTGTCTCCACGCTTCATCACGCGGATCACCGTCGCGAGTGGTTTTGAAGGTCTAATCTATGTTGATGGTGAGCTTCTCGACCGTTTGAGGCCGGGTGTGCACGCGTACTGGTCTGCGGTGCGAGATGTTCATCTCGTGACACTCGACCTGCGGCGCCAAGCGACGGAAGTCACGGCGCAAGAGATCCTGACACAAGACCGGGTCTCAATTCGAGTGACGCTGACAGCCTTCTGGCAAATCACCGATCCGGTGAAAGCGGGTGAGGCCAAGGATCTGAATGAGCAGATCTACCGGCACATCCAATTTGCCATCCGGGATGCTGTCGCCAACCGGACGCTCGATGAGCTGCTCAACGCACGCGGTGAGATCGATACAGAACTGACCAAAGCCGTTCAGTCTATGGGCGCCTTTGCAGATTTCGGTGTCGAAATCGCATCTGTCGGTCTGAAAGATGTGATCTTGCCGGGTGAGATGCGGGACATCCTCAACCGAGTGGTTGAAGCTGAGAAACAAGCGCAAGCGAACCTCATTCGCCGGCGCGAGGAAACTGCGGCGACGCGGTCTTTGCTCAACACGGCGCGGTTGATGGAAAACAACCCACTCTTGCTGCGGATGAAAGAGCTCGAAACGCTCGAAAAACTGACTGAAAAAGTCGGTCGGCTGGATGTCAGCACATCTGCGCCCGGCCACGGTTTGGACGGACTCCTCACCAATTTGGTGAAGCTTTCGGACAAAGCTGAAGCTTAAGGTTGGTGCAATGAAGGTCGCTTGTTTTTCAAGCGGCCTTTTCCCTTTTCGCGAGAGAAGCCGGGGTATTTTCTGCCCCAAAATGAGAATACGAACTTTTTAGGTTGCGTGCCAGCGCTGTCAGGGTTGCCAAGCCGCAAAAAAATACCATGTTCCCCGGCGTAAGTCCCGAAAACGCGCCGGTGCTTCTTCCGGTAGACAGATAACGGGTCACCCACCGGAGGAATTGAATGACAAAATTGGACAACCCGTTCCACACTTATGTAGAAGATCTTTTCGCCAATCTTGGGCGTATCCGAATTCGGAAAATGTTTGGCGGTGCCGGGGTCTATTCCGGCGAAGATATGTTCGCTCTGATCGATAAAGATCGCGTTTATGTCAAATCAGATGATGCCCTAAAAGCTCACTTGCAATCAGAAGGCGGCGAAGCCTTTGAATGGACCAATCCGAGCACTGGCAAGACCATTCAGATGAGCTATGTCTCGCTACCTTTGAATGCACTGGACGATCGCGAAGAGGCTTCCACTTGGGGCCGCAAAGCGCTCGACGTCGCAATTCAAGCGCGGCGCGCTAAGGTCAAGTCACCGCGGCGCATGACCTTCTAGTCGACGATCTTAACTGCGCCGGAAATTTGCCGGCCGCTTTTCCAAGAATGCTTTGACGCCCTCTCTGAAATCGGGTTGGCGACCGGCTGTGCGCTGGGCAAACCGTTCAGCTTGGAGTTGGCTGTCAAAGTCATTGTCTTCAGCTTGCCAGACCAAGTCGCGGATCATTGCCAAGGCTTGAGTCGGGCCATCGGCGAGGCGCTTGGCATAGCTGCGTGCCTCGTCCATCAATTGGTCATCCGGTACGACACGATTGATCATACCCCATTCCAGCGCTTGCTCGGCAAAGACCTTATCTCCGAACAAGGTCATCTCCATCGCTTTGGCGCGCCCGACCATACGGGGCAGCAAGAAGGTCGACCCACCATCTGGCACCAGTCCGATGCGGCGGAAAGCTTGAAGGAAGTAGCCGCTTTCGGCGGAGATGATAAAATCCCCCATCAGCGCGATTGAGCATCCGACGCCTGCTGCTGCGCCGTTCACCGCAGTGATGATCGGGTGAGGATGGGTGCGCATGGCTTTGATAAAAGGATTGTAGTGGGAATCGAGCGCTTTGCCGGCGTCGGGTTTGCCTTTGGGCGTTTCACCTGGGCTCGATGAGAGGTTGGCGCCGGAACAAAACCCGCGTCCATTTCCTGTGATGATCGTGCAGCGGGCCTCATCAGCCGACTGTTCAATTGCGAGCAGCAATTCCTCGATCGTGTCCATGCCGGCTGCATTCATGGTCTTGGGGTCATTGAAGGCAATCGTCGCAATATCATCCGCGACATCATAGGTGATCTTCTGGAACGTCATGGTGCTCTCCCGTTTTCAAGCAATCTATCGGCCTTGCGGCGCAAGAAAACCGTGACGTGGGGGCAGCCCATTTTGTTTTGTATTCCAAGGATTTTAGGTTATCCCTTACGTCAACGATAACACACCCTGGAGGATTACATGGCCCTGGACGGAGTTTCAGCAGATGGCATGGGCGCCATTCTCGCCAAACAGAAAGCCGCACACATTCGAGACGGCATCCCGTCTGCGGCACAACGCGAAGCCTGGATCGACAAATCAATAGATCTACTCATTACTCACGGCGACGCTTTGTCGAAGGCTATGGCTGAGGATTTCGGGCATCGCTCGGTTGATCAATCCAACCTCACCGATATCGCGGGGTCTATTGGTGCGCTAAAATTCTCCAAGAAACATTTGCGCAAATGGATGCGGCCAGAAAAACGCAAAGTCGATTTCCCGCTTGGACTGCTCGGCTCAAAAGCGCAGATCCAGTATCAACCGAAAGGAGTGATCGGCGTCATCAGCCCCTGGAATTTCCCAGTAAACCTAACGTTCGCGCCGCTCGCCAATGTCTTCGCAGCGGGTAACCGAGCAATGATTAAACCGTCTGAGTTCACGGAGAAAACCAGTGAATTGATGGCGGAACTTTTCGCCAAATACTACACTGAGGAAGAAGTGGCTGTGGTCACCGGCGGGCCGGATGTCGGCGCGGCGTTCACCAAGCTGCCTTTCGACCACATCATCTTCACCGGCGCGACCTCGGTCGCCCATCATGTGATGCGGGCGGCCGCTGACAATCTTGTGCCGCTTACGCTAGAGCTCGGCGGTAAGTCGCCTGTGATCCTCGGTAAATCTGCCGATGTCGAAAAAGCAGCCAGCCGGATCATGGCAGGCAAAACGCTCAATGCGGGCCAAATTTGCTTGGCGCCTGACTATGCCTTCGTGCCTGAAGAAAAGACCGGCGAGTTCGTCGGCGCGGCGCAGGCGGCGGTCGGCAAGATGTTCGCCGACGGATTGAAAGACAATGATGACTACACCTCTGTGGTCAATCAGCGCCACTATGATCGCTTGAATTCGTATCTCGACGATGCCCGCGAGAAGGGCGCGGAGGTGATTGAGATCAATCCTCAGAATGAGAATTTCTCGCAGCAACCGCATCACAAAATGGCGCCGCACATCGTTCTTAATCCGACAGACGATATGAAGGTCATGCAGGACGAGATTTTCGGGCCGATCTTGCCGCTGAAATCTTACACGGAGACCAAGGATGCGGTGGCCTATATCAATGACCACCCACGTCCGCTCGGGCTCTATTACTTTGGCGACGATGCTGGCGAGCGAGAAATGGTGCTCAACAACACGACTTCAGGCGGCGTGACCGTGAATGATGTGATCTTCCATGTCGCGCAAGAAGACTTGCCCTTTGGCGGCGTCGGGCCCTCGGGCATGGGGGCCTATCACGGTCGCGACGGCTTTTATGAGTTCAGCCACAAAAAAGCGATCTACACGCAAACTGGCAACGAGATCATCGCCATGATGCGTCCGCCTTATGGCGAGAAGTTCCGCAAACAAGTCGAAGCGCGGATGAAGAAATAGCGCAGCGTTCAAGCGAAACTTTATTGAACAAAGCCGCCCCTGCTCGGGCGGCTTTTTCTATTCAATCGGCAAGTGTTCAGAAATGAATTTGTCCATTTCGACGAGCGTCTTCATGCGCGTGTCGGCAACAGAGAGCCAATGATCCTCGCCTTGGAGTTTGACCAGCTTCACATCCTTGCCCGCGCGTTCAAGCGCGTTTTTCATCCGGGTGCTTTGCCGATACGGGACCACGGTGTCATCATTCCCATGCAACAGCAGAACTGGAGCCGTGACGTTCTGGGCGAAGTTGGCGGGTGAGATAGATTTCAGTTTCTCGCGGCGAGCGTCGCCTTCCGCCATGACGTCTTCCCAATAGCTGATCACCCAGTGATTGCGACCATGATCCCGGCGTTCGCTTCGCAGCATTTGATTCAGATCACTGACCGGCGCAATCGCGATCACGCACTTGTAGAGGTCCGGGGTAAACACTGCCCCTGCGAGCGCAGCGTAACCCCCATAGCTGTGACCTGCAATGCAGACGCGGTCGGGGTCGGTAATCTTGGCCGTGATAAAGGCCTTCACGCCATCGGTGATGTCGTCTTGCATCTTGCCGCCCCATTCGCCGTCTCCGGCATTTTCAAAAACCTGTCCAAAGCCGGTAGATCCTCGAAAATTGGGCTGGAGTACGGCGTAACCGCGATTGGCGAGGAATTGCGCTTTATAGTTGAAATCGAAACGATCATAATCTGCAGGTCCACCATGCGGAAGGACGATTGTTGGGAGGGGCGCTGTGTTCTCAGGATCATAGTCAGGCGGCACGGTCAAAATTGCTTGGATCGTCAAACCGTCCTGCGCCTTGTATTCGATGCTCATCATATACCCGATGGCTTCTGGCGGGATTTGTGGGCGACGATTGGCCACCAGCGCAAGGCTATTGTCGTCAGTACGATGGACCAGCAAGACATCGCCGAGACTTGGCGCGAAAACGTTATAAAGCATGACGCTTCGGTCATCGGACCAAGAATCCAGATAGATTGTAGCGTCGGGGAGCTGAGCTGAAACGCTGTCGAAGCTCGCCTGGAGACGTTCGTCGAGAAACACATAGTCAGGATCGACCCCAGCGTATTGGACCCCGATTATCTTACGATTATCATCTATGATAATTGTCTCGATCTCTCCATTCCTCACGGGGACGACAGGTCCTGTTTCTTCGCCGTTCCAAGAGAGTCTTTTTAGCGCTGTGGAACCTAGGTCATCATTGAGGTAAACTGGAAATACGAGACCGGATTCATCTGGCATGACGCCCCAGATGGCCATCGGAATTTCCTGTTCTTTTTCATAAATCGTGCTCCATTTTCTACCGTCACGATGCTGGACCCGAAACATGTTGTGTTTGTTATTGTATCTGGTCCGCGCGAGAAGCTTCCCGGACTCGCCAACAAACCAATCTCGCGTGTCGCCAGTACCTTTCGCATAATTGCGACCGACCGGGTTTTTGAGCGTTACTTTAAGTAAATCATACGAAGGCTGCATTCTCCGTTCGCCGATCAAAGCTGGCATTAGGACTTCGCCAGGGTTTTCTCCCCGCCCCACGATGTATCCGAGCCCCCCTTGCGCAGGATAGAGTTCACGAGTCTTTGCGAGCAAGGTTTTGATCTCATTAGTCTCGGTATCAATCGCAAAGCCGCCGCTATATTCATACTCGCCGCGGAACCCAAAGGTGGATTTCGTTTCAGACGCGCGCAAAATAACGTGCTGATTGTCGAAGAAATCTACTCCACGCGCTTTGAGGTTTTCGATCCCGATCGGATCGCTAATTCTGCCTGATGCTAGATCGAAGACGATCATCCGGGAGCCGGCGGGCACATTTGCAATCGCGGCGACTTTTGTGCCGTCCGGCGAAAGCTCCGCGTCTGAGATTTGCTCCAACGCGCCATAAGCTTCTATTGGCGGTTGAGGATATTCTGCATATGCATTTGTCGTTGTAAGTATAATGGCCATCCCCAACAGGCCAATAAATCTCATATCTTATCTCCCTCGAGTTGAGGTCAATGTTAGACATGATATTTATTTGAGCAAGGGGTTTTTTACTATCGCAAAAACGCAGGAACTTCAGTGCCGAACCCTTTGACTTGCTCGGGGGCGGGGTCGAGGATCAAGTCATCGTCTTTGCGTTTATAATCGCGGTTCGGGCGCTCTTTCTTTTCTGGTTTTTGCGGTTTTGAGGCTTCCGCTTTTTCTGGGCGCTCCGTCGTGTCTGAGTTTTCACGGCGACTGCGAGACCGTCCTCCGCGCTCTCCGCGTTCGCGCCGGCGTCCACCTCGTTCGCCGCGGCCTCGACGTCGATCCGACTCATTAGGAAGCTCTTCCAATTCTGCCGCAAGGCCATCGGGCATAAACTCTTCAACGTCGGTCTTGATGAGCATCATCACACCGCGCCAACCTTTGGCATCGTCTGGACCGACTATGGTAAAGCTCTCGCCTTCGCGCCCTGCGCGTCCCGTTCGACCAATCCGGTGGACATAGTCCTCATCTTTCGGGGGCGGGGCATAGTTGAACACATGGCCGACATCTGGAATGTCGAGCCCGCGTGCCGCCACATCAGAGGCGACGAGGAGTTGGAGCTCGCCGTCGCGAAATTTGTTCAGTGTGTCCATTCGCGCACTCTGGGGCAGGTCGCCATGGATCGGCGCGGCGCTGAAGCCATGTTTGCTGAGGGATTTCGCGACAATATCGACTTCGCGCTTGCGATTGCAGAAGACGATTCCGTTTTTCACATCGCGGCTTTCAATAATCCGACGTAAGGCCGTGCGTTTGGCTTTATCATCACCGCGTTCGAGTTTGACGACATGTTGCTTGATCGTCTCGGCGGTCTTCGATTGGCGGGCCACTTCGATGCGGATGGGATCTTTTTGGAACGTCTTAGCCAGACGCGCGATCTCTTTCGGCATGGTGGCCGAAAAAAGAAGCGTTTGGCGGCGCGGTGGCAGCAGCTTGCAGATCTTCTCAATGTCCGGGATGAAGCCCATATCGAGCATGCGGTCGGCTTCATCAATGGTGAAGACTTCGACGCCGGTCAGTAGGATCTTACCGCGCTCAAATTGATCAATCAGACGTCCTGGCGTGGCAATCAAGACATCCACCCCACGGGTCAGTTTTTGTTCCTGATCTTTGAAGCTGACCCCTCCGATGAGCAGGGCCATATTGAGCTTCAGGTCGTTGCCATAGGTCTCGAAATTCTCGGCCACTTGCGCCGCGAGTTCACGGGTTGGGCAGAGGATCAAGCTGCGAGGCATGCGCGCCCGGGCGCGGCCTTTGGCGAGGCGGTGCATCATTGGTAGCGTAAACGCTGCCGTTTTACCGGTCCCGGTCTGGGCGATCCCCGTTACGTCGCCGCCTTTTTTAATCACGGGGATGGCTTGTTCTTGGATTGGGGTGGGATGCTCGTAACCCGCGGCATCAATCGCCGTTTGAATGCGAGGGTCGAGATTTAACTCAGCGAATGTAATCTTGGTGTCTTCAGTCAATGTTGGGTCCAGCTATGAGATTGGTCGGTCGGTCACATCAAGCTGTTCCGGATTGAACAGCGGGGCCGACTTCGAATCACTGCGCCGGCAAACATGTTGCGGTGCACATAGTGCAAAAACGCGCTCGCGCAAAGGAGGACGTTTCAGTGGTTGTTATAAAGGGGAAAGACGCAGCAGCACGAAACGCTTAATTCGTGTCCACTTCTTCGCGTTGATCACCGCGCATGGGCGGGCTGGAAGATAAAACGATACTCGACCCAGGATTCGCGCGCTTGTGCAGTCTTGCTTGGCGTAAGTCTTGGTAAGCCATGTCAAAGCACGCCGAAGGATCTTCCACTTCGGCACAGGCGGCCTGCGCTTTTTCTTGGTCCGTAACCATGGTCAGCTGGCAGGCAGACAATCCAAGCACTGCGAAGGGGATCAGGAGGGTTTTCTTCGACATCTAATTCTCCGGATTAGGCGGGTCCTCACGGGGGTTGGTTTCGGCTTTCTTGGGCGCGATTGGATTTTCGATGATAGCAGGTCGAGTTTCAAAGTCATCTAAATAGGAATGTTGCTGCCGTCTCGCCCCGGGCTCGCTTTCCGCCGCGGTTTGCCATTGTTCAGCTTGAGCTTCGAGCGCGCCATGGATCATCTGGTGACACCCCGATTGCAGGCTGGCGTCGGCACAAGCATCATTGGCCAGTTTCTGTTCTGGTGTGAGACCCGCCTGACACGCCGCTAAGGTCAGGGCGCTGAAGGACAATAAATGGTTTCGTCTGATCATCACGCTCTCCTTTTTGTCAGGTTTCTGAATAGGAGCGTGGGTGTCAAGTAAAAAGCGGCGCTATATTGAGCGCCGCTTTCCAATACTTATTATCTGAGTGTCTCTATTCAGCGTCGGCCAGATTCTGGTTCGCAAAGTCCCAATTGACCAGATTGTCCAAGAAGCTCGCCATATAGTTTGGGCGTGAGTTTTGATAATCGAGATAATAAGCGTGCTCCCAGACATCCATGGTGAGAAGTGGTGTGACGCCGTCTTCAGTGAGCGGCGTTTCAGCGTTTGGCGTTTTGGTGATCGCCAGTTTGCCGTCTTTGAGCACCAGCCAAGCCCAACCGGAGCCAAACTGACCGCCGCCTGCGGCTTTGAATTGCGTGGCGAACTCATCATAGGAGCCAAAGTCGCGCTCAATCAGTTCTGCAATTTTGCCGTGCGGCGCGCCCCCGCCACCAGGCTTCATTGAGTGCCAGTAGAAGGTGTGGTTCCAAACTTGAGCGGCATTGTTAAACAGGCCCGCTTTCGACGCATCACCCGCAGCAGCTTTGACAATGGCCTCCAGCGAAGCGTCCGCGAGATCTGTGCCGTCGATCAGTTTATTGAGGTTCACAACATAGGCGTTGTGGTGCTTGCCATGGTGGAAGTTCAGCGTGTCTTCTGAAATATGCGGAGCAAGGCCATCGCGGCCATAGGGTAGTTCGGGAAGGTCAAAAGCCATGTCATTGGTCTCCTTGAGGAAATTTGTCGCTGTGTCTGCGCAGCCTTTGCCACAGATATGGGATTCATGACCAGTCCTGCCAGTGATTCTATGAAAGAAATTATCGCCCGCTTGGACGCGCGAATACGGCGGGTCGATGAGGAGCGTTGGTTGTCGAGCCGGTATGCGGGGGAGGACCACCGGAAAACACTGATCGTGTTGTACGCCTTCTATTATGAGCTGGCACGCGTGCGGCTTGCCGTGACTGATCAAACGATGGGTCAAATTCGGTTTCAATGGTGGCGGGATGCTTTAACCGGACTCGAAGCGGGTGATGTGCGCGAACATGATTTGGTGCTCGCCCTGGTCGAGCGATTTCCGCATGGGAACTTAGACCCCATACGCCTCGCGCAACTTATCGATCAGCATGAGACCGCGTTCCTGCAAAATGACCGCGCTTTGGAGCCAGAAGATCAACTTGCACAACTTGCTGCAGAAATAGTGTCGCCGGGATACGGAGCGATCGATGTGATCGCCGCTATTGCCACCGATTGGGCGCGGCTGCGGCGAGGCGAACCCGTCACCCACAGCCTAGAGCGCGTTTCGGTTCCAAGTGTCATACGCCCAGCTTTAGCTCACTTTCGGCTTCGCCAAGCGTGGTCAAGTGGTCGTAAACCCGGTGCCTTCGGCACCCGTCTTTGCATCCTCCGAGCGGTCTTGAGTGGTGTCATTTAGACGCGTCTGTAAAAATGGTGAACACTGTTCACTTTTTTGAAGTGTGTACTAAATAAGGGCCATAAGAGCAGTGAAGAGGCCTCCCATGATCCGCAAATTTGCGTTGGTTTCGCTTTCCGCGTTGGCGCTTGCCATGCCGAGCCAAACAGAGACGCTTCAAGAGGCGTTAGACCTCGCGTTTCAAACCAATCCCGCATTAGCCGCGCAGCGCGCGGATATCGGCGTCGCGCGCGAGCAGCTGAGCCAAGCTCGAGGCGCCCGCGCTCCGACCGTCGATTTGTCGGCGTCCGCGGGTTATGAGTCGCTCGACAGCAACCAGCCGATCGCGTTCAATATCGGGGATCGCCCCGTCGCGACCGCACAGATTCAAACCACACTTCCGGTATATACCGGTGGACGCATTGATGCCGGAATTGAGCAGGCCCAAGCTGGCGTTATGGCCGCCAACGCGCAATTCGATGGCGCAGCCCAAGATCTCATCTTGAACGTCGTCACCTCTTATGTCGACGTCCTTCGGGATCGTGAGGCGCTTCGCATACGAGCCAACAGCGTCGCGCTGCTTGAAGAACAGCTTCGGGCGGCGACGGACCGATTTGAAGTCGGGTTTGCAACGCGAACAGATGTGAAGCAGGCCGAAGCTCGGGTCGAAGGCGCGCGCGCCTCTTTTGCGGGTGCAGAGGCACAACTGGAAGCGTCGCTGTCCGTCTACGAACTCTTTGTGGGTCAAAGCGCCGGTGACCTCGTGCCCGTGAGCGATAGCCCGGTCATTCCCGATAGCTATGAAGCGGCCTTGCAGACAGCGTTCGCTGAGAACCCCGATTTAAAAGCATTGCGGCAGGCGGAAAAGGCAGCTGAGCAAGCGGTGCGTTCGGCAAAGGGTGAAACCCGACCCTCGCTATCCATTGTGGGCACTGCGAATGCCCAAGAAACATTCGATATTGAGGCCACAGCTATTTCGCCGACAATGGGCGTGATCACACTGCCGCCAGATAATTATCGCGACACCAGCGTGAGTGTGTTTGCGCGTGGAAGCGTTCCTTTGTTTCAAGGTGGCGTTTTGAGCAGTCGCGTGCGAGCGGCACGGCTCGAGCGTGAGCAAGCGCGTCTACAAACGACGAATGCTGAACGTCAAATCACCGCCAGCGTGGCGCAGGCTTGGTATAGCAATATCGCCGCGAAACAGGCGATAACGGCATCAGAACGCCAAGTCGAGGCTGCAGAGATCGCGTATGAAGGCGCACAAGTGGAGCTCAGCGTCGGCACTCGCACGACACTGGATGTGCTCGATCAAGAGCAACAATTGCTCGAAGCCCGACTGGGTTTGGTGAATGCGCAGCGCGATGCGTTTGTTGCGACACACCAACTCCTGCGTGCGATGGGGCAGCTTTCTTTCTAAGGTTGCTGGGTTTCTGTCGCGACGCATGCTATTTAGCGTCGTAATCGCTTGTTAACCGACCTGGAGTAGCCGGTTAATAGAAGCAGAATCAATGGGACCGGCTATGGCGGAGCAAGCGCAAAAAGAACCGACCATGGAAGAAATTCTCTCTTCCATCCGTAAAATCATCGCAGACGATGACGCCCCAGGGGCGACTTCCGAAACGGAAGCGGTGGATGATTCCAGCGTTTTTGATGACGATATGATGGAAGCCGAGCCCGAAGAGACCGGCATTGAAAGCGAAGAAGATGTTCTCGCCGCGATCAGCCAGTCCATGGAAGATGTGACCGAAGAGCTAGAGGCGGAAGCTGCTGCAGAAGACAATTTCGACTTTGTTGTCGAAGAAGATAGCTTCGAAAATTTCGAAGAAGACGACTTTGAGGGCGTTGAAGACTTTGCCGCTGCTGAGACTGAGCCGATCGAAGATACGTTTGAGCCTGTTCCTGAGCCGCAACCAGAACCTTTTATTGAGAAGGAGGCGCCTATGGCCGCATCTTCCGCACCACTGGCTGACACCGCAACAGTTACCGCCGCTGCTGGCGCTCTGAGCAAGCTCCTGTCGAACGTTGAGTTCGGCGAAGAAGCGGGCGGCGCCACCACAATTGAAGGGCTGGTCCGCGAAATGCTCCGCCCAATGCTAAAAGAATGGCTCGACGAGAACCTGCCGGGGATCGTTGAGAAGCACGTGGAAGCCGAAGTGCAGCGGATTGCACGCATGGCTGGCTAGACCCGAGCTAAACCTCTGCTAAAGAGACGGGCGCGCCAGAGATGGCGCGCCTTTTTCGTTTTCTATAGACCGACCGGACCGCAAAAGATGATCGACCAGCGTTTTGACCCAAAAGCCCACGAGCAGCGCATTTATCAGCGCTGGGAAGAGGCGGGCTGTTTCCGGCCAAGCATGGATACGGCTGCCGAGTCCTATGCGATCATGATCCCGCCGCCCAATGTTACTGGCAGCCTGCATATGGGGCACGCGCTGAACAATACGATTCAGGACATATTGTGCCGGTTCGAGCGCATGCGCGGCAAGAACGTCCGTTGGCAGCCTGGCATGGACCATGCCGGTATCGCCACGCAAATGGTTGTCGAGCGCCAACTTGCGGCGAGTGGCAACCAAGACCGACGCTCGATGGGCCGGGATGCTTTTATCGACAAAGTTTGGGAGTGGAAGGAAGAGTCCGGCGGGACGATCCTCAACCAGCTGAAACGCCTCGGCGCCTCTTGTGATTGGGAGAACACCAAGTTCACGCTCGACCCTGAGATGAATGTCGCGGTCAATAAGGTCTTCGTCGATCTCTACAATGAAGGCCTGATCTATCGTGCCAAACGATTGGTCAATTGGGACCCGCATTTCCAAACCGCAATCTCCAATCTCGAAGTCGAGAACAAAGAAGTCGACGGCCATATGTGGCACTTCAAATACCCGCTCGCGGGTGGTGAGACATATACTTATGTCGAGAAGGATGAAGACGGAAACGTCACGCTGGAAGAAGAGCGGGACTATATTTCCATCGCCACGACCCGTCCCGAGACTATGCTGGGCGATGGTGCGGTTGCGGTGCATCCATCTGATGACCGGTATGCGCCAATTGTCGGAAAGCTCTGCGAAATCCCAGTGGGTCCGAAAGAGCATCGCCGTCTGATCCCGATCATTACCGACGAGTATCCAGATCCGAACTTTGGGTCCGGCGCGGTGAAGATTACCGGCGCGCATGACTTTAACGACTATCAGGTCGCCAAGCGTGGCGGCATTCCGATGTACGCTTTGATGGATGAGCGCGGACAAATGCGTGCTGATGGGGAGCCTTATGCGAGCGTTGCTGAAGTCGCTCAACGGATTGCGGAAGGCAAAGACGGCTTCGACGAAGCCAAGATCGCGGCGATGAACCTGGTGCCTGATCAGTATCGCGGGTTGGATCGGTTCGAGGCGCGCAAGGCAGTGGTTGAGGACATCACCGCCGAAGGCAATGCTGTAATGATTGCAGACCCCAAGCACAAAGACGAAGAAACTGAGGCGCCGCTCGTCCCATATGTCGAATCCAAAAAGATCATGCAGCCCTTTGGCGACCGCTCCGGCGTGGTCATTGAGCCGATGCTGACCGACCAATGGTTCGTCGATGCTGAGACGCTCGCCAAACCCGCCATTGCAGCGGTGCGCGAGGGGCGGGACCAAGTTTGTCCCCCGAGAATTGGGATCGGACCTATTACAATTGGATGGAGAATATCGAACCCTGGTGCATTTCTCGTCAGCTCTGGTGGGGGCATCGCATTCCGGTTTGGTACGATGCTGACGGTAACCACTATTGCGCGGCAACCGAAGCCGAAGCGCAGGCGATGGCGGGTTCAGGCGTAGCGCTCACCCAAGACGAAGACGTCCTCGACACTTGGTTCAGCTCCGGCCTCTGGCCGTTCTCGACACAAGGCTGGCCGGAAAAGACGGACGGCCTGAAGGCCTTCTATCCCGGCGCGACGCTCGTCACCGCGTTTGACATCATCTTCTTCTGGGTCGCCCGGATGATGATGCTCGGCATCAAATTCATGGACGGCGAGGTGCCGTTCAAGGATGTCTATATCCACGCCATCGTTCGCGATGAGAACGGGAAGAAGATGTCCAAGTCAGAAGGCAACGTGATTGACCCGGTCGACTTGATCGACGGCATCGATGCTGATGCCCTCGTGGCAAAGCGCACCACGGGCCTGCGCCAACCGGAAAAAGCGCCGCAAGTCGAGAAGGCGACCCGTAAGCGTTACCCGCAAGGCTTCGATGCGTATGGGGCCGATGCGCTGCGCTTCACCCTCGCCGCTATGGCGACCAAAGGCCGGGACATCAACCTCTCCGTTGAGCGAGTCGCGGGCTATCGAAATTTCGGTACAAAACTTTGGAACGCCACCCGTTTCGCACAAATGAACGAAGCGAAGTTTGGCGAGAGCATTGATCCGCAAGCGCTTGATTTATCAGTTAATAAATGGATCATCGGCGAGTTGTACAAATGTACAAGTGCGGTTTCGGAGGCGATCGAAGACTATCGCTTCAATGATGCTGCGAGCGCGGCGTATCAATTTACCTGGGATGTTTTGTGCGATTGGTACCTTGAATTGTCCAAGCCGATCCTGGGCGGAGAGGACGCTGCGGCGCGGGCCGAAACGCAAGCCGTTTTGGGCTGGGTGCTGGAGCAGACTTATATCACGCTGCACCCGTTCATGCCTTTCATCACGGAGGTGCTGTGGGAGCAGACGGGTGACCGTGACTCATTCTTGATGCAGCAAACCTGGCCCGGGCTCGACACGCAATTTGAGGATCAGGCCTCCGCCGATGAGCTCGGTTGGGTGCTGCGCATCATTTCACAAATCCGTTCTGTCCGCTCGGATGTGAATGTCCCAGCTGGGGCGAAAGTTCCCGTCAGTTTGATCGACGCCAACGAGCGTACGGCCCACTGCGTCGACGCCCACCGAGATGTCATCATGCGCATGGCGCGTCTTGAGAAGTTTGAGCTCGCGGATGCGGCGCCCGCTGGCTCGGTGAAAACGGTGGTTGATGAAGCCACGGTCGCGCTCGAAATTGCAGACTTGATTGATGCCGGTGAAGAGGTGGCACGGCTCGACAAGCAGCTCGGTAAATTGACGGGCGAGATTACCGGGCTCGAAAAACGGCTTGGAAATGAGGCGTTTGTGGCCAAAGCACCGCCAGAGGTCGTCGCGGAGCAAAGAGAGCGTTTGACCGACTTGCAGGGGACCCGGGACAAGCTTAGCGTCGCTCGGGAGCAACTTGCCGCGATTTGAGGAGACAGTGATATGCTGCGAACTGTTTTAACTGTTGCAGTGATGGCCTTGCTGCTTGCCAAGGGCCAACGGAAAGCAGCGCAGAGGAGGTCTCGCCCGTGTCCGCGCCTGAACAGCCTGAATGGCGCTTGGTGATCCATGGCGGCGCCGGGGTCATCCTACGCGAAAACATGACTGCCGAACGAGAGGCCGCTTACACGGCTGCCCTCGAGACCGCGCTCCAAGCGGGCGCGGATGTGTTGCGCAATGGCGGGTCCGCGGTGGACGCTGTGCAGGCCGCCGTGATCCCGATGGAAGATGATCCGCTGTTTAATGCCGGGCAGGGCGCGGTGTTTACCGCCGCGGCCCGAGCACGAGCTTGACGCTTCAATCATGAGCGGCGCGGAGCGAGATGCCGGCGCGGTGGCTGGCGTCAAGCGCGTGAAGAACCCGATCCTCGCGGCGCGTGCAGTGATGGACCAGTCTGAGCACGTCATGTTTGCTGGCGATGGCGCTGACGTCTTTGCTGAATCTGTCGGGCTCGAGATGGTCGAGAATTCCTATTTCGATACGGACCGCCGCCGCGAGTCGCTCGAGCGCGTGCTGCGTGAGCGCGAACGAACGGATGCAGATCGGCACGGAACCGTCGGCGCTGTTGCGATTGATTCTAACGGCAATCTCGCTGCAGCGACCACAACCGGTGGGATGACCGCGAAAGCCGCGGGACGGATTGGTGACTCGCCGCTAATCGGCGCCGCGACTTATGCGCAAAACGGCGTCTGCGCGGTCTCTGCGACCGGGCATGGAGAGTATTTCATCCGCGTGGCCGTCGCAAAAACCATTTGCGCCCGGGTGGAACTGGCCGGTGAGAGCATCAAAGATGCATCTGAAAGCGCGCTCGATCAAGTCGCTGAACTCGGCGGAGATGGTGGCGTAGTCGTGATCGATGGGAATGGCCAATATGAGTATGTTTTCAACTCAAAAGGCATGTATCGCGGCATGATCGACCCCGATGGGATGGAAACTGCGATTTTTGAGCAAGAATAGACCCTTTTGACTGGGTGACACGCGCGCGCTGAGCCGCTAAGCCTCGGCGCAACAAAGGAATGCTGCCATGAGTAAAACTTGGGACAAATCGAAACTACCATCCCGACATGTGACCGAAGGGCCCGCGCGGGCGCCGCATCGCAGCTATTATTACGCGATGGGGTTGTCGACCAAAGACATTCAGAAGCCGTTCGTTGGGGTGGCAAGTTGTTGGAACGAAGCCGCGCCTTGTAACACCGCTCTAATGCGGCAAGCCCATGCTGTGTCCGAGGGCGTGAAAGACGCCGATGGGACGCCGCGCGAGTTTTGTACGATTACGGTCACCGATGGCATCGCCATGGGTCATGAAGGCATGCGCTCCTCGCTCGTCAGCCGGGATTGGATCGCCGACACCGTTGAGCTGACCATGCGCGGGCATTCTTATGACGCGCTCGTGGGCGTCGCGGGGTGTGACAAGTCTCTTCCTGGAATGATGATGGCGATGCTCCGTCTAAACGTCCCATCCGTCTTCCTCTATGGCGGCTCGATCATGCCCGGCAGTTTTGAAGGTCGGGATGTGACTGTGTTGGATGTGTTCGAAGCTGTCGGCGCGCATGCGGCAGGCTCAAATGAAATGAGCGACGACAAACTCCGGGCGCTCGAAAAAGTCGCCTGCCCAGGCGATGGCGCCTGTGGTGGTCAGTTCACGGCCAACACAATGGCTTGTGTGAGCGAGGCGATCGGCTTGGCGCTGCCGCTGTCTTCAGCGATGCCAGCGCCTTGGACAGACCGCGACGGCTATGCGCGAGAGTCAGGGCGCGTTGTGATGAGCCTGATCGAAAAGAACCTGCGACCGCGCGAAATCTGCACCCGCGAGGCGTTCGAAAACGCCGCGATCGTTGTCGCCGCCACAGGCGGGTCGACCAATGCAGCGCTACACTTGCCCGCCATGGCGCATGAATGCGGCGTCGAGTTCACCCTTCGCCACGTCGCCGAAGTGTTTGAGCGCACGCCCTATGTCGCGGATCTTAAGCCTGGCGGGAACTATGTCGCCAAGGATTTCGGCGAGGCGGGCGGCGTCCCGATGCTGATGAAGACCCTGATGGATGAGAAGATCATCAATGCGGACTGTCTCACCGTCACCGGAAAAAGCTGGGGCGATTATCTCGAAGACATCACCTTCGATGAGAGCCAGAAAGTCATCTATCCTGCCGGAAAACCGATCACCGAGAATGGCGGTGTTGTCGGCCTTTGGGGCTCGCTCGCGCCGGATGGGGCGATCGTCAAAGTCGCCGGCCTTGAGAAGCTACAGTTCACTGGACCCGCCCGCGTGTTCGATGGCGAAGAGGCGTGTTTCAAGGCCGTTGAAAACCGAGATTACAATGAGGGCGACGTGCTCGTAATCCGCTATGAAGGGCCCAAGGGTGGTCCCGGCATGCGGGAGATGCTGTCCACGACCGCTGCGATTTATGGCCAAGGCATGGGCGATAAAGTTGCCCTGATCACCGATGGTCGCTTCTCAGGCGCAACGCGAGGTTTCTGTATTGGCCATGTCGGTCCCGAAGCCCAAGAGGGCGGTCCCATTGGTTTGATTCAGGACGGCGATGTTATCAGCATCGATGCGGAAGCTGGAACGATTGAGGTCAAACTGACCCCAGCAGAGCTCGAAGACCGCAAGCGCAAATGGACGCCACGTGTCACCGCTTATGGCAACGGCACGCTGGCAAAATTTGCCAAATTGGTCGGGCCTGCCCATCTAGGCGCGGTAACCCATGAAGGGTTTGCCGGAGAACGCCATGTCTACGCCGACATCTGATGAGCCAAACGATCACAGCTCTGACATAGACTCAACCATCCTGCTCGCGATGCGCGGCTTGCCGAAGGATTTTTTCGGACTTTCCGCGAGTCTACCAGAACGAATTGCGGCCAGCCTTGCAGGCGAAAGAGGCCGAACGGCAGGCGGCAGCTCAGAACTCAGTCCGTTGGTCTTGGGTCGGTGCAGTGATCGCCTTGCTTGGGGTGATTATCGGCTTTTTCGTCTTTCGCGTACCGCAATTTGCTTTGGTCGCTGGGATTATTGGGTTTGCGGTTCATGGCGCAGGGCGCGGTCCGCTGAACCAGATTGGCAAGCGCGCCAAGCAAATGATTATCGACCCTGTGACCTCACGGTTCGGCATGTCATTCGATCCTGATCCTGGGGTTCAAGACAGCATTGTGGATCTACGTGCCGCTGGCTTGGTGCCAGATTGGGACCGGTCGGCCTTTGAAGACCGGCTAACGGGTGAACGCAGCGGCGTCGCGTTTGAATTCTTCGAAGCGCATTTGGAAGAACGTCGCCGCACCACAGATTCACGGGGACGCTCGCGAACGCGTTGGGTGACAGTGTTCAATGGCCAATGCCTCAAGTTTCGATTTCACAAGGAGTTCTTAGGGCGCACGGTCGTGTTGCGGGATGCCGGTTTCTTTAATCGCTTCAGTGGTCGACGCGGGATGCAGCGCGTGCGCTTGGAATCGAACGTGTTTGAGGATGCGTTTGAAGTTTACAGCACGGACCAGGTCGAAGCGCGTTTCCTTCTAACCCCCGATTTGATGCAGCGCTTGATCGAGCTTGAGAAAGTCTTTCGGGGCGGCAAACTGCGCTGTGCATTCCAGAATAGTGAACTTTTAATCGCCCTCGAAGGCGGAGATTTATTCGAGCCGGGATCCATGTTTACACCGCTCGACAATCCGGAGCGCGTTCGGGAGCTGCTCGATGATTTTGCGGCGATCTTTAATTTGATCGATAGTTTTGCAGATCCAACTCAGGTGGATCGATCAAATCGTGACTGATCTAGACAAAGTCGGCCATAGTTTCGACGAGATGTGGGCGTCTACGTTCAGACAAGCTTCAGGTCCCGTGACTTAGAGAAATGTGTATGAAACCAATGATTTCCTCCCTGAGCGCGCTTGCCGCAATGTTTGTATTCGTAACGCCCTTGGCGAGCGCACAGTCTTGCGCGCAGCAAGCGGCGACATTGCAAGAACGTCAAACTGAAGCCCAATCCTTAGCCGACGCCCGTCTTGAACTGGTCGATGCCGTCGAAGAAGCGGGTGACGCTTGGGAAAACGCTGAAGCCATGCGCCACTTTAGTACTAAGGATGCGCATGAAGCGGATGCGACGAAGATTAAATATGAGACCTTGAAAGCTGACCTCTTACAAAAAGAAGTTTCGTTGCAGGCCTTGGTCATGTCGTTGAATGAAGAGGTCGCCGCTTACAACGCCGCCTGCGTGGAGAGCTGAGGCGAATACTCAGCCCTCATCCTGAGCGAAGTCGAAGGACGAGGGCGGTGCGATGCTTACCCACTTGGCTCTCTTGAAACGACTGGATCCTTCGACTTCGCTCAGGATGAGTGACACGCCATATGATAGCCTATACTAATCGCGCAAAGTCGCAATCACCGGCACGTGGTCGGAAGGTTTCTCTAAGCCGCGCGCCTTGCGATAGATCTCGACATTTTCCAATCGATCAGCCGCTTGCGGACTGAGCAAGTGATGATCGATCCGAATGCCGTGGTCTTTCGGGAAGGCGCCACCTTGATAATCCCAGAACGTGTATTGATGACCGCGATTGTCCGACGCCTCAAAGGCTTCGGTCAGGCCAAGATGTTTCAGGCGTCGAAAGGCGGCCCGGCTTTGCGGTAAAGCGAGCGCGTCATCTGACCAAACGGTTTCATCCCAGCAATCTTCGGCGCGGGGTATGATATTATAGTCGCCGCAGAGCACGATCGCTTCTTCGGCTTGCATCAGGGTTTGGGCATGGGATTTGAGATGTCCCATCCAGTCTAGCTTATAGTCGTATTTCGGTCCCGGTGCAGGATTGCCATTCGGCAAATAGAGCCCGCCGACACGAACAGGCGTATCGGCCAAAACCAGCGCCTCAATATAACGAGCCTGATCATCGTCCTCATTGCCGGGCAGGCCTTTGACTACGTCCTCAAGCGGGAAACGCGACAGCATGGCGACGCCATTATAACTCTTCTGGCCGTGCACCTCGACATTATAACCAAGCTCCTCGATCTCCATATAGGGGAAGGCATCGGTCTCGCATTTGATCTCTTGCAAACAGATGACATCGCAATCGATGGCTTTGAGCACCTCCAGCACAGTTGGCAGGCGGGCTTTGACTGAGTTCACATTCCAGGTCGCGATTTTCATAAGACGAGCCTTAATCAGGATTCCCCTGAATGTCATCGCTGATCAGCTAGGCAAGAAGCGGAAGCGCCGTCTCTCGCCATAGGCCCAGATGCGGCTGTCTTCCAGCGTGCCGAGTCCAATATTGTGAATGGCTTTCCAACGCCCATTTCGATCCTTCTGACTGGACAGAATTCCAATATGCGGCAGCGTTCCACCGACACGGCAGGTCAAAAGGTCGCCGGGTTGCCAATCTGAAGCGGGCAATTCGTGGCCATGGCGCTTCAACCAAGTCTCGATATTGGGAACGCGCCTGTGATCTATGTTTCGATCAGTACGGGTCAGGCCCCAACGGTCTGGATAAGCGCCGAAATTGGCGGCCATGTCCTCATGTACATGTTGTTGGAAGTCGAACTCGAAAGCCTGACGATACGCCCGGATGATCACATCAATACACACCCCTCTATCCTCGGGCACATCGCCGCCCGGATAATCGAGCGCCACATAAGCGGCATCATAGAGCGTCGTGACGCCAATTTGCTTACGCGCATGAACGATAAGGTTGGCAGCTTTGGTTTCTTGGCGCGAAGCAATGCTTGGTAAAAGCGGGACTGCGAAGAGGCCTGTCAAACAATGACGACGAGAAATATCCATGTGGCCAGAGTGCTTGGGCAGTGTGGCCGCATTAGGGTCGAAGAGAGGCGCCTAAAAGCCACGCAGCTCGGCAAATTCTTCAAGGCCCGCCCGTTCGGTGTAGAGCTCGTTGACCGGATCGCTTTTGTCCGGAACGCCCACAGCAATCCCGCACCAGACCATTTCATGCTCAGCAAGGCCCAGATGCGCTTTCAGGCTTGGTCGTAAAATGCCCCAGCATTCCTGCATACAGGTGCCCCAACCGCGCTCTTCTGCGAGCAAGCAGAGCGTCTGCATGAACATACCCGTATGACCCCATTGGCCATGACCCACACGCTCATCCATGACGATGAACAAAGCGAGCGGCGCATTGAAGAATTGGTAGTTCCGCGCAAACCACATCATCCGTCCCATCTTGTCTTCGCGCGGGATCCCGATCTTGCCATACATCGCTTCACCTACAGCCCGTCGACGCGCGTTCTGAGCGTCGGAGATATAGTCAGGATAGATTGGATAGTCGGTGGGCTCACCGCGCGGGTTTTCAGCGAGCTTTGTCGCGGCTAAGTCGACCACCGCTTGCTTGGCATCGCCGGCCAGAGCAATCACGCGCCAGGGTTGGAGGTTTCCGCCAGAGGGGGAGCGTTGGGCATCGGTTAGCCATTGCTTCACTTCAGCTTCTGGCAAGGGCGTATCGAGAAAAGCGCGGGTCGAAATCCGCTGTTTAATGGCGGTGCTAACGTCCATAAGAGGCTCCCTGAAGTCTTATCTTGCAAGGACCCTACCGGCTCAATTTGAGGGCGCTAGGGGTATCGTGGCGAGAGCTAAATCTTATTGTGAGCTCAGCTGAGCGACGATCATCTCTGCAGCGCGATCGGCGTCCACGGTTTCAGTATCGATGACCAAATCGGGTGGCGGCATGTCCGCGAGGGTCCGCTCGAACTGATCAAAGTTCGCCTTCAGCAAGTCTGCATCCTGTAGCTTCCCGAACTCATTGCGGCTCGTATTTGCGATCCGCGCCAATTGGGACTCGCGCGACGCGTCGAGACGTACCGGCACCACTTGGCCGCCATGCGCGACGACCAGATCGATCACGCGAGGCACAAAATTCGGGCTCACCGTGTCTTCTGGCAGATAGGTGAAAATCAAGGACTGCCCTTCGTCCACCGCCGCCTCAAAGGTTTCGAACCAAAACTTTTCTCGCAGGCGCTTGAAGTGGGCGCTGCCGAACGGAAACACCGCGCCAACGGCGTCGACAATGAGATGGTTATGAAACACGGGTAGGTTCGTTTGCTCGGCGACTTTTCGCGCAATGGTGAGCTTTCCAGCGGCAGGCGGACCATAGATAAACACGAGCTTCATGGGCATATGCGAGCCTTTCGTTTTTTGTTGAACCACGGGTCGGTATCCCATCGGCTTGATTACCGAATTCGATTGAAACCGCCGTGCTCATTTATCAGCATATTAAGGTAACCGTGCCATGTTGGTGGGAAAGAATGTGTGAGGCAAGGCGCATTTCTACTTATTAGATACGAGGGTTATCCATGGCTGTGCGTCATCGGTTAAAGGCTGCATTTCTGGCAATTAGCGTTATTGGCTTGGCCGCTTGCGGCGGTCAAAAAATTGATCCTGCGACCTTTGACGCCGAAGTCGAAGCGCTCGCCAATGAAGGCGATATGTATGGCGAAATGTTCCTTGTTCTTCAGGAACGCCGCCCTCAGCTCTATGCCACATTTCGAAAGATCGCTGTGCATGAGTTTAGCAAAGGACGCTCCGCGCGGGACGCTGGGTACATTGCGGGCCTGCGGATGCGCGAAAAATTCCTGGCTGAGATCCTGCAACTCTCTCGCGTCGCAAGCGACGAGGATGTTCGTGAGATCATTCACGTGATGATCGATACTTATGAGCACTTGAATGAAAAAAGCGCGGCTGATTGCGTGCGCTTGCTTGAGGGCGAACCCCTCGAGTCCGTGAAAGAGTTTCCACGTGATTTGCGCAAGCGCGAAACTCAACTCATCATCGATCTTTTGTCGGCGCCACAGACCGTCGCCAATCGCCGAGCTGCGTCTCAGAAAGAAGTGCTCAATTGGACGATGAATGTCGCCACTTTGGAGCCATCTGTTGAGAAAATGCTGGTTCAACTGGCGGCCGAAAAGCGTGGCAAAGCGGCCGAGAAAGAGATCTGTGAAGGCACGATCACGCTCTACAAGCGGTTAAGTTACAAAAAGGGTCAAAGCCGCGGTGCGCTCCTCAGAGGCATGGCATTAATGGCCCTGCAGCAGCAGCAGATTCAGCGCAATCTGTCTGAAGGCGACAGCGCTTAAGCACCTCAAAATTTTCGTAAAAAAATCAATTCCGCATCTTAGCGGGAGTTGCTAAGCTTTGGTCTCATCATGGAGGCCATGGCATGTCCGATACCCCGAGCGAAACGGCACAGACCACGCCGCAACCCACAGCAGCCCCGCAGCCTGGAAACGTGCAGGACGCGCTGAATCAGCTGACTGAGCTAAAAGTCTATACCCACTCCCCAATTCTTTACTGGTGGCCCATTTGGGCGCTTGGGCTGATATTTGGTTTTGTGTCTATGTTTGTGTCTGGTGAAGGCACTGAAGCCGCGGCCCGCGTACAAGGGCAGACTTTTGTATTTGTGCTGGTGTTCGTGATTTTTTCGACGACGGTGAAGTTGCGCGGCGCCAATTCCGTAATCCTAGGTTTGATCCTTTTGATCGGCGGCATCTTGCTTGCGACAGCCAATCTTTCTGGACCGATCGCAGCCTTTATAGGCGGGCTCGATATTCGGATGAGCCCGGCCTTTTACTGGTTTGTCGGAATCTGCGTGTTCATTATGTGGGCGGTGATGATTTTTGGCTTCGACAAAGTCAAGTTTTACGAGATCGCGCCGGGACAAGTCCGCGAACGGGTCTTCTGGGGTAGTGGAGACCGTGCCGAAAGCGGCGCCAATGCACGCTGTCGATACTTGAAAGACGATTTCCTGCGCCACCGTATTCTCGGGCTCATCATCACAGGCGATATAGAGATTACGCTGGCCGATGGCGAAGTTTGGTATCTCCACAATGTCCTGTTTGCCAAATCCAAGGCGAACCGGATCAATGAGCTGATCGTCACGCGACCTGTGGATTAGGGTTCAAGGCTCGGATGCAATTGAGGCGCATATCCATGTGCGAGGGCCTGGCAGGTAATATGCGGTGTCAGTCGCATGGCCTGATCTGGCAAAGGCTCAGCATCGCTATAGCCTGAAAAACTCCAGCGAAATGCCTGATCTTGCCACTTTAAAAAGGCGGCTGAGCCGGTTGTGAACATCGCGCCATTGGGCAAATCGGCGGGATCCATTTGCTCTCGCTCCGACTTTCCTTTCAAGACAGACTGAATCTCGCCGGTGATCGCATCGCTAATATCGCTGGCTTTTGGGCGATAACGAAACACACCAGATGCAATCAGCGCCTCTCTGAAGCGTTTGGCAGCAGGATAGCGGCACTCATAACAAGGGCGATGCCCAGCCGCGAGTGCGGTCGCCTCGTCGAGAAAGAACAGCTCAGTATAAGTCCCTTCACTCATCGGGACGCGTTGGCGGCCTTTAAACTCTAAGACGCAGATAATCCACTGGCGTGTCTTCCAGTGCGTGCGTTTCAGTGTCCGCTCGTCCGTATGAAAACATCCACCGCGATTGCCCATCAGCGTGCCGCGATCGTCAACCGCATGGATCAGTCCGAAAGGATCAACGCGGTTCTGAAGGGGCATGGCTCAGGTCTCTTCTCCGCCGAAGCGTTCGGTCCACTCTTCGACCATCGCGTCTTCGATTTTCTGGAACAAGACGGGTGGGGCGACCACTGGAAGGCCTGGCGGAATGGCGTTGAGGAGGCCCTCATCGTCTGGTGATGGCCATTTACGGTTCTCGTCTGGGATCCCAAGCGTATCGAGGATCGTCTTCGCCGTGTTCGGGATAAGCGGCTGCGCCACAATCGCAAAAAGGACGACGAGATTGAGCCCGGTGCGCACGCCAATGGCGGCAGCATCCACGTCATTTTTGTATTTCACCCAAGGTTCGGCGCGTGTGAGGTATTCATTCCCCGCCGCCCATAGCGCGCGCGTCTCAGCCGCCGCTTTGCGGAACTCCATGGCCTCATAATGCTCGGAGATGCGCGTGAGGCCGGCTTTCAGCTCCTCCGCCATCCAGGCTTCATCTTCGCCCGGCGTGCCCGCCGCGGGCAAAACGCCGTCAAACTTGCTGACCGTGTATTTGGTGATCCGATTGACGAAATTCCCTAGAACATTAGCGAGGTCGGAGTTGATCGAAGCCTGGAACCCTTCCCAAGTAAAGGCCGCGTCAGAGCCCTCCGGCGCATTGGCCATCAAATACCAGCGCCAATAATCGGCCGGCAGCAGCTCGAGCGCTTGGTCCATAAACACGCCGCGTTTCTGGCTGGTCGAGAATTTGCCGCCATACCAAGTCACCCAGTTAAAGGCTTTCAGCTTGTCGACCAGTTTCCAAGGCTCCTCAGAGCCGAGGATCGTGACCGGGAAAGAGACGGTGTGGAAGGCGACATTGTCCTTGCCCATGAATTGGACATATTCAACATCTTCGGCGCCTTGGTCTTTGCGCCACCAGCGCTGCCAATCGCCATCATTCGCTTTCGCCCATTCCTCAGTCGCTGCGATATACTCGACGGGCGCATCAAACCAGACATAGAAGACTTTATCCTCAAAGCCAGGCCGCGGATTTCCATCGGCGTCCAAGACTGGCACGCCCCATTTCAAGTCGCGCGTAATGGCGCGGTCGCGCAGGCCTTCGTCTAGCCATTTCAGCGCGATCGAGCGGGCCAATTGTGGCCAGTCTTTCGAGGCCTCAACCCATTCGCGGATCGTGTCCTGCATTTTCGATTGCAGCAAGAAAAGATGCGCGGTGTCGCGGATCTCGATATTGGTGCCGCCCGATACCGACGAATAAGGATTGATCAGATCCACCGGATCGAGCAGGCGCCCGCAATTGTCGCACTGATCGCCGCGCGCTTTCTCATAGCCACAATGCGGGCAGGTGCCCTCAACATAGCGGTCGGGTAAGAAGCGGCCATCGTCGACGCTATAGACCTGTTTCGAGACCCGCTCTTCGATCAGACCCTTCTCTTCAAGCACGCGCGCGAAATGCTGGGTCAGCTTTTTATTCTCGTCGCTCGACGAGCGCCCGAACCAATCAAACGAGAGAGAAAATCCATCACCCAGGTTTTTTTGGATCTCATGATAATGATCGCAATATTCCTGCGGGGTTTTGCCCATCTCTTGCGCCGCCAGCTCAGCTGGCGTGCCATGCTCGTCCGTGGCGCAAATGAACATCACCTCGTGACCGCGCAGGCGTTGAAAGCGGGCATAGATATCCGCCGGCAGCTGCGACCCAGCAAGATTGCCCAAATGCTTGATGCCATTGATGTAAGGCAAGGCGGAAGTGATCAGGATCCGGCGTTTACTCAAGAGTCTCGTTCCTTTAAGTGGTTTCCCCAGCGTTAGACAGAGTCAGCCAGAGACGTTCGGCCTGTCTAAGCGCGTGATGGGATAAAGGAAATATCCTTAAGGAGGGAAGAATGCCAAAAATTGCAGGCGTCAATCTGCTCGGCGTAATGCTCGCGGCGATCGCGATGTTTTTTGTCGGGTTCATTTGGTACGGCGTTTTATTCACCGAGCCCTGGATGGGCGCGAATGGATTGTTTTTCGCCGATGAAAGCAAACAGGTCATGCAATGGCTGACCGCAGACGGATTGCAGTCCATCCAAGCCGATGCTGGCCCCAATCCGATGGTAATGCTCTGGGGATTCGTCTTATCCCTGGTGCTAAGCTTCGGGCTTGGCTGGCATATGAAGCAAAAGGGCGTCGCTCAGCTTGGCCCCGCAATCCTTTATGGGCTGGGGTTGAGCTTGCTGATCGGCGTGCCCTTGATGGCCTATGATACAGTCTACACGCCATACGGCTCTGTGTTGGGCCTGTTTGTCGATGGCAGCCACACGGTCGCAACCTTCTTGGCGGCCTGTGCGGTTCTGTCCTTTTTCGATTAAGCAGTCAGCATCTCGCATAAAATATGGCCCCCGAACCTAGACAGGCTCGGGGGCGAGTCAAAGCTCCTGTGGGAGGAACCGGAGCTTCTGGGAGGAAATTGTATTGAGTTAGCCGATTTGGGGCGCCCAAGCGGACAGTTTGACCTGCACGGCGCGTCCCATGGGCTCGGTCATGAATGCGGCGCGGTCGGCCTCGACGCGAGCATGTAGGCGCGTCCCGGAAAGCTCATGCGAGGCGAGGGCGCTCGATACGGCCTCAAGACGGGCTTCTGCCAGCAGTTCGGCCTCATTGGCAGAGACGGCATCATTGACTTCAGCGCGCAGGGAAACAGGCCCCACAATGCAGCCGCTGAGCTCTTCGCGTGCAGCTTCCAACACGTTCAGTGATTCTGAGGTCAATTGCGCATCGCCCTGGCTGAAATAGATCTGGAACGATTGCGCATCACACGAAACCGTGGCGGGCGGTGTATATTTGACAGTTGGCGGCGCGGGCAGAGGCTGCGCCTGTGCCAAAGTGGCGGCAGCAGCGAACGCGGCGAGGCTAGTCAGTGCTTTAATCATGGTCAGCTCCCATCTTGCTTTCGACCAAAGAAACGCGTCGGCCGGGGCGAAATCATGCCCGGATCGGGATGAAATGTGGCAACTGCATGATCTTGTGATGACGGCTTGCGCTTTGCCCAGGCTCATTATAAACGACGCGCCAGTGCCCCTATAGCTCAGCTGGTAGAGCAACGGATTTGTAATCCGTAGGTCCGCGGTTCGAGTCCGTGTGGGGGCACCACTTTCGAGCAAATAAGCAACTGTTACTTAATGGGTTTTTCACCCAAATGAGTGATAACTGCTACACATTTGCTACACAAACTGCACGGATGGTCGACGAAAATGACCATGGATTTGACAGTCAAACACCTATTTCAACGCGGCTCGAGCTGGCAATTCCGGCGGCGTGTTCCAGACGATGTGCGCGAAGCCGTCGGTAAGCGAGAATGGACCAAGAGCCTGGGTGCAGTTGCACAGGACCGCGCGATTGAAATGGCACGCCGACAGACTGCGATTACAGACCAGGAGATAATCTCGGCTCGCGCTAAAGCAGGGCAGAACCTGTCATTCGAAGCCGAAGTAGCAATCGAAGATGAGGCGTTCTTTCGAACGATAAGAAAGTACGGCGGGATCGAGGCTGCGTCGCGAGCGCTAGCAAGTGACCGGCACGCGGCGATTGATGAAGGACTGACGCAAAGAGAGCGTAACCTTTTCGCCAACAAAACTATGTTCTCCTCAGCATTCGAAAGAGATCAGGCGCTCTATCCAGTTTCATTCAAGAAGCATCAAGAGATTGGATTTGAGAATTTCATTCGTGTGAACGGTGATGTCGCCGTTGATGAAATTAGTCGCGATCAAGTTATGGCTTACGTGGCCGACTGCAGAGCGCGAGGCCACGCTGAAACGTCTATTAAACGTCGCTTAGGCGCCCTTGGGGCGGTGGTGAACCGTTACTATCAGGATCACGACATCACCCGCAGGAACCCGTTTCATCGAGTTCCATTGAAATCTGGCGGCGCGACCAAAGACGACCGCATTCCGATCGATGAAAATCAAGTGGCTGCATTCGATACCTACTTACGTGAAGCAACTGGGCTGCGGCCTCGGACACTTGGTTTATTGTGGTTGGTTAGGTCGTCGTCACTCGGTCCCTCTGAGGCTGCCGGGCTTGAACCGGGTGATATCGTGCTGCAAGACGACGTGCCGCATGTAGTGGTTCGTCCGAACAGGCTACGCGATTTGAAGGTAAAGAGCAGACGGCGTTTATTTCCGTTGGTAGGTGATGTGCTCGAGCATGTGAGTGCAATTCCAGGCGGCTCATTCAATTCGAACGCGACCAGCGCGCTATTGAACAAGCACCTCCGTCAAGCGGTAGAACTTCGTCCAAAACAGTCGGTCTACTCATTCAGGCACAGAATGAAGGATAGGCTTTATGAAGCTGGCGCCACGAGAGATGAGGCGATCTATCTTATGGGACATAGTTCATCTTCCGCACACGATCGATACGGATCGTCATCGCCAGAACTCGCTCGGCTGCGAGATCTGGTCGCAAGAGCGGTCTAAACCATAAGGCACAGTCTTACTTTCGAAGCACGGCGGTCAACTCCAACCTCGAAAGGTTCGGCTCTTCAGCGAGCAGAAGGAGACACTAAAATACAGCATTCAACCCACCCAGAGCCAAATATTTCGTCTCTAGATATTCATCCAGTCCATACTGTGAGCCTTCTCGACCCAGGCCGGATTGTTTGATCCCTCCAAACGGCGCCGCTGCCGTTGAAATCGCGCCAGTGTTGATCCCAATCATTCCGGTTTCGAGGGCTTCGGCGATGGGCCAAATACGGGAGATATCACGTGAGAAGAAATAGGCGGCGAGGCCATACTCGGTATCATTCGCCAGTCCCACTGCCTCCTGATCGGTTTTGAAGGTCTGAACGGCGACAACGGGTCCGAAGATCTCTTCGCGGACAATCTGCATGTCTCGATCAACGCCCCTAAGAACCGTTGGCTCGAAATACGTTCCACCGAGTGAATGACGGCTGCCGCCATAGGCAATCTCTGCTCCATTCTCCAAGGCGCTTGATATAAGCGCCTCGACTTTTTCGACGGCGGCAGAGTTGATAAGTGGTCCTTGCTCAGTGTTTTCATCGATACCGGGTCCCACACTTAGGGTAGAGACCCGCTTAATTAGTTCACGCTCAAAACGCTCAGCTATGTCTGCGTGAACCAGAAACCGGTTCGCGCACACACACGTCTGACCCATATTGCGGAACTTTGCTTGGATTGCGCCCTCAACGGCGGCGTCTAAGTCTGCATCTTGGAACACGATAAAAGGCGCGTTGCCGCCGAGCTCTAGGCTTATCTTTTGAACGTTCACCGCGCTTTGTGCGGCCAATAAACTTGCCGACTTCGGTAGAACCCGTGAAGCTCAACTTTCTGACTTTGGGGTTTTGCGTGAGCTCTTTTCCGATCTCGGGCGCGTTTTGGCGGGAACACGGCACAACACTCAAAACGCCATTGGGGAGGCCCGCGCGCTCGGCGAGCACGGCAAGCGCCAAAGCCGACAGCGGGGTCTCTTCGGCTGGCTTTATTATGATTGAGCATCCCGCCGCCAGAGCGGGCGCGGCCTTGCGGGTGATCATGGCCATAGGGAAGTTCCATGGCGTGATCGCACCAACGACCCCGACGGGTTGTTTAAGAACCATGAGCCTTTTGTCGGCAGTCGGCGCAGGGATAACATCGCCATAAACGCGTCTCGCCTCTTCGGCGAACCATTTGATGAAGCTCGCACCATAAGCGACCTCACCTCGCGCTTCGCTGAGGGGCTTGCCCTGTTCGGCGCAAAGAATGGCCGCGAGATCATCTTCTGCGGACATGATCAGGTCATACCATCGCTCAAGAACCAGGGCGCGATGGTCTGCAGTTTCGCCTCGCCAAACTTGGAACGCAGAGTAAGCGGCTTCGATAGCGCGATTAGTCTCGCTTTCGGTCAGGTCTGGAACAGTCGAGATCAGTGATCCATCTGCAGGGTTATAAACGTCGAACAGCGCTCCATTATCCGCGCGCGACCATTTGCCAGCGATGAACGCGTCTGAGCGAAGTAAGCTTGGGTCGTTGAGGGGAAGTGTCATCTCTTCGCTCCTAAGTCTTGCTAGAGCGAAGGTCTTTATTCAGCCTGCACGGCGGGATAAACACAGCTTTGGGCAATGGTGCGCATAGGATGGAAAAACGTGCCGATCGGAACCTCTCGAAGCGAGGAAGTCTTGTCGCTTGCGATATCTCAGGCCAGGAAGATTATCCGTGTTGCGGGGTAAATTTTGAAGTTCTCTGATATCTTCCAGATGTCTGACATAGAGCAGGATGGTGCTCTCACTTTGATCCAGCCGCGGGCGTTCGGATCCTCATCGCTCATTTTTGACTACCAGACATTCGCGAAAATTTGGAAGGAGAAAGCACACTCGGGCGAGGTCACCCGAGCCTTGCGGATCAAAGCTGCGCCAGAGACCGTTCTCGACTATTACCTCTTTGATAGCACCTTTTTTTGTTTGGTATTGAGAGACGCCGCATTTCCAAGAAGTCGCTTCGTGGCGAACGGTTACTTTGTCTTCCGTGTTATCTTCTCAGGTAATTTGATCGAACAGACCGAAGACGAACTTCGAGATCTAAGCGGCGTTGATTGCTCGGTTCTCAGTCCATCCGACGCCAGCTCCGGTTGGCGTGCGCAAGCACCATCTGAAGCGAATGTAACCAGCGTCGTTCTTTTCTGCACCGCAGAGCGGATTGTTGAGCGACTTCATGCTCTATCGGACCTGCCTTGGCTTTCAGCATCAGCATCGCCAGATGAGCAACTCTCATTGGCACGTATACGCGCAACCTCGGACGTGATCCGCGCAGGCAAGGCGCTTATTGATCTGGATCCGCATGCGGCCTTTACCACTCTAAGCGCAGAAGCGCATTCGCTCGCGGTCATGACTGAATTTCTCACCGCTCTTTCTTCCGGTAGTGCATCGTCAGAACCCACGCTTCGGATCAGCAAAAGAGATGTTGAGTGCTTGGAACAAGCAAAGTCTATTATCGAACAGAAATACGCCGGCGCGCTGACCATTCCGGAGCTTGGGCGCGAGGTCGGATTAAACCGCCGCAAACTCACAGAGGGCTTTCGAGAGGTGTTTGGCAGCACGGTGCACGACTACATAGTTGAGCAGCGTATGGCGGCAGCCGAGCGTCTCATGTCAGATGGTGAAGCGATCAACGAAGTGGCGTTTAGGGTCGGGTATTCCAGTCACAATAGCTTCAGTCGTGCTTTCAAAAAGTATTTCGGTATCCCGCCAGGGGCCTATAAGGCCAGTCGCTAATGCAACTAGGCGAGAGTGGGCATTGGTGTGAAAACCGTGCCGATCCGTCAACGACGTCAATTAATGCGTGAGCCACACTCCAATCCATAAAGTTGGAGTTCAAGAAAATGCACGCAAATGAAAAGACCCTGCGCAACCTGATTACGGCCTTTCAGGCATCAGACGTCGCCACGATCATGGCGATCTTCAAACCAGATATTAAGTGGCGGTGGCTCGGAACAGAATTCATCACCGATATCAAGGCAGGCACTTATATCGGCATCGAAGAAGTCGCAGCGACGCTTTCGGGCATCGACAGCAAGATCACTGAGTATTCGATCAACGAGATCAAGGCCATCTCCGCGAGCGATCAGATTGGTGTGATTTGGATGGCCTGCTCTTACAAAGACGAGCATGGCGTCCATCAAGAGATGGAAGAAAACTGGGTCTTCTTGTTCGAAGACGGATTGGTCTCTGAAGTCTGGGACTATAGCCGCATGGTCTTCCTGGAGAAGGTGCGAAACGGCGAGATCGCGCAAGCCTAATGCGCTTGCCTTCCGAACCAATTTGAGAGGACGATACGATGGCAGCGAAGATGCTGGAGCCCGCAGATCGCCGAGCCGAAACGCTCGCCTTAGCTGAAGCGCATATCAACCCAGCCCGAATAGCGATGCTGAATGCGTTTGGAGTCGACTTTGTGGGCGCCCGCGCCGAAGGCTACAAGGTCTGGGACTTGGACGGGCGCGAATTCCTAGACTTTGATTTGCGCGCTGGGGTCTACAATTTGGGACATCGCCATCCCGAAATCGTTTCAGCGCTTACTGATGCTCTGCAAACGGCCGATATGGGCTTTGCGCTCTATCCAGGAGAGGCGCAAACCGCGCTAGCGAAAAAGCTCGCAGCCTCATCGGGAACGGATTATGTGATCTTCACGCCGAGCGGAACCGAAGCCAACGATATGGCCATCAGGTGCGCGCGTCGACATACAGGTAAGCGGCGCATTATCAGTTGCGAACAGGGCTATCACGGAGCTTCGGGTCTCGCCTGCGCGGCAGGCGATCCAGAATTCGCTGCGAAGTATAACTCCGACTATCCAGATGAGTTCACAACGGTGCCCGTCAACGATGCTGAGGCCATCGCGAGTGAACTTGCTAAAGGCGATGTCGCCGGGGTTTTGTTGGAACCGATTTGCAATGCCGCCGGATATCCTGCGCCGCCTAAAGACTATTGGAGCACCGTGCGCGCGTTGTGCGATCAACACGATGTGGTCTTGATCGCAGATGAAATCGTTACAGGCCTTGGCCGTAGCGGCATGGCTTGGGGACACCAGAAGCACGGCATCCAGCCAGACATTGTTGTTTGTGGCAAAGGCCTATCAGGTGGGATCTATCCTATCTCCGCGACGATGGTTGCGAGACGGGTCGCTCAATGGGTCCCTGAAAATGACATAAGCTATGCAGGTACCTTTGCTGGAGGTGAACTAGCGTGTTTGGTGGGAAGTCAGGCTCTTGATCTGAGTGTCTCAGAACAAACGCTCGCGCATGGTCAAAAAATCTCAGAAGTGTTCCGGGCAGGTCTCGAAGACATCGCCTCCCGAAATGCGGTCGTCCGCGAGGTTCGCCAGTTTGGCTTGCTGTTCGGATTAGACCTGGATCGCGAAGGGGCAAATTGGTCGACAACGCTAGCCTTGTTTCAGAAAGGCGTTCTCGCTTTTCCGCCGGTTCACGCGGATACGGTGATCAACTTGAAACCGGGTCACCTGGTTGAAGAAAGAGTCTGCGCCGACGTTCTGCAGCGCATTGAAGATGTTGTAGGGGCGCTTTGATGACCGACCAATCATCCCTAAGCGAGATCCAGGAGGTTATTCAGTCGTACCTGGACGGAATTCATTTTGGCCGCCTGGAAGATTTGAAAAGAGCAATGCATCCAGACTGTCGAATGATTGGTCTGTCAGAAGGGACCTATGCGAACACTGACATGGCGACGTATTTTGAGGTGGTAGCGACCCGGCAATCTCCAAATGCGGTGGGAGAACCACGCGAGGATCGCATTCTTGAGATCTCGGCACCGGACGACTGCATCGCCACGGTTCGGCTTGAGTGTTTGGTGCTTGGGAAAGCCTGTCGAGACACGCTGACGTTAATCTGGGAAAACAATAGCTGGTCGATTATCTCCAAGGTATTCTCGTTTGAACAGCGGATCGCGTGAGATCGGCTGTCGAGCAAAAGAAGTCATTCGGTCTCAGGAACCGATTACCCATTTCACCATGTAGGTCTGTCCGCTAAACAAGCCGCATGTCATACAACCTCGAAACCATAAAATCCGCGGGGCTGGAGCCGGAGTTTAATAAGTGGCGAGGTCATCAACTTTTTACTGCTTGGTTCAACGCAATTCTCGTAGCAGCCCAACCGATCTTTTTATCGGTCTCTCGGTTGGAGGGTTTAGATTGGATTCTGGGATATTCGCTAATACTCGGAGCAATCAATTTCCCGTTCGCGATGGCGCTGATGTTTGCGTGGGCAAAGGTAAACCACCTCATCCCAAACCAGGCACAGGCGATTGCGGATTCAGGTGACGGACTAAATCACAGGGGCTGGGGTTTGAAATCCCATCAGCAGCTAACGGCCGCAGGTTTCAAAGTTGTTGGGACGGCGGAGTATCCCGAGTTTTTTGATGATAGTATCGCGGTGTATGAGGGGGACATCACGGAAGTAGATTCCATTCGCGACTACATTATCCGCGTAGGCAACAAGACCGTGGCAGTGTCGAGCGTGCTCGCAGTAGCCGATGCGCTAGTTTGGAAGCCGGAGAGCGATTCTCAACTTCTTGACGGAATCAGAGTGGTCGGACGCCAAGAAGCGATTGCTGGCTCTCAGATAGAGAATTGCTTGGTTGACAGTGATCGGAAGCAGGTAGAGTTGGTCTGCGTTGGTCTCGATTCATTTCCACCCTCAAAAACAAAGCGAGTAATTCCGCTCTCAGCTCGAAGAGCTAGGGCTCTCTACGCAACGGTTACAAGCCCCGAATTCGTTTGGAGCAGCAACAAGTTCGTTGAGGTGACTGCGATTGATTTAGGCAAAGCAAAAAAACCATCGGATTCCGGCACCGAAGAGGAGCGGCGCCAGCGAGCCGCGATAGTTATCGTGCTGTCTAGACTAGAAACATATGAGAGGGTTGTGCCGTTTCGCTTTGCCCTAGGTGAAATCATTCGCTGCAGCGAGATTCGCGGGACAGTGCTCTCAGAGTTTGAGCATTCGGATCAACCGGAAGACAGGCTTTTGTCCCAAATTTGGGAAGGCTTCGAGCCGATCAGAGGCGAATGGGACTGAGCTTCTCATCATCTCTCAACGCAGGATCGAGACACAGCTCCTTAAAACACGGATCGGGTTGCTAGTGTCGAGTTCCGCAGTTTGTGAGTTTGTCATTCGCTCGCCCGTTCAGGTGCCCTTCGCTTTGAAATGTTCAAGCGCATCTTTGATGTAGACAAAAATCCATCAGCTTCTCGAAGCTGCTAAAAAATCAAGATTTGTAAATAAGCATGTTTGCCTATTTGCACAAAAAAAGGTGTGTCACTTAACTCGAATACACGTGAGAAGGATTATTCGGTTTTTCAAAAAACAGAGTCAATGAATTCATAATTATATATAGAGTGATGATTTATTTGATTAGTTTGGTGTACACATTCATGTAATAAGGGTTTGGGTTTAGTGTCGCGTATTTTTTAGTGTAGCTCGGAGCTTAAAGATGACGACCTGGATAACAGCGTCGCAGCGACGTAATTCGCTAAGCTTTCTTCCTAAACGGGTCCCGCTTATGAGCTATAAGTCATTCCGGCGGATTATCGACTCCAGTACAATTCGTAGGGACTACCTCAAAGATGATTGGGAGTATCATGGCTCTCCTATGGTGGCCCTGTCACGAAGCATAAAAATCGTCGTCCAGCCAGATGAGGGCAGAGCGTTCTATTATCGTGATCGGCCGTTCATGACGATTGCCGGCTACAACGCATTTCTATCAATTGACGTATCCCGGTTCCCTCGTCCCAAAAGTGTCTTGAAGGCCGCGCGTAAGGTACTTGCTGCATTGCCAACGAACATAGAGATCGGAGAGTTCGAAGGTGGAGAGTGCTTAGTAAAAACACGTGCTCCCGATCAGGATATCAAGTGGCAACCGCTTCGGCTTTCTTTGACATTTCATGAGTTCGCTTCGCGCCCTCAAGGCCCAAATCGTCGGTTCAATTTTGAGCACGATCCGACGCGTTACTATACACCTGATGAAAAAGAGATTTGGGCATGGCATCAGTCAAAGTCTAGTTCGCCAGATAGCGTCGCGATCATGGAAGCGAATTCGCGAAGAGCGGCGAAACTTGCCTCTAGCTTTCACCAGTCATGCAGAACGGGAAAATGATATGCGTTCCAATGTTCAAACCATCTCATTTGAATATGACTTAAGCCATAAAACCCTCAAAGAGTGCGGCTGTTTTCGGTCCCGACACAGAGA
This sequence comes from Henriciella sp., assembly GCA_965279045.1. Lineage (GTDB taxonomy): Bacteria > Pseudomonadota > Alphaproteobacteria > Caulobacterales > Hyphomonadaceae > Henriciella. The sequence goes on from CBDIHJ010000044.1 coordinate 86,878, forward strand.
GGCATTTCGGCGACCTGCTAATCGTACGATCATCGAAATAGCTGGCTTCACACCAACATCTGGATCGAACTATTCCAAGGAAATTTTGGAAGAGCCTTGGATTTCCCCGGTCGATGACTTGATCGCAATTTTGAAGTATTGGGAACCAGATTTCTGTGAGTTTCTTAGCCGCGCTTACGCCAGAACTGACGGCCCAAAAATCGATCTACTGCCCGCTCTGAACGGCCGCAAAAGCGCGCCTATGGGAATGACCCCACTTTTGCCTATAACTGAAAAACGCAAGCGAATTGTGTGGGAACGCATAAGAAGTTCAGAGCGCCATCTCAAACGACGTCAGGTTACGTTTCTGGTAACTGAACTTCATCGCCATCGTTTAATGAATGACCTAGTTTGAGCCGCGTTCCACGATTTTTTTTTATATCAATGAGCATTCTGAAGGGTATAGGGCACTTATAAAGTACCCCCCATTGGGGGTTATACCCCGCCCGTCACCCTTACGCCCTAAAGACCATCCACCAGCTTCTTCTTCGCCTCGGCGTTGGCGTCGATATAAGCGGCTGTGGTTGAGAGGAGGGCATGGCCAGCCATATCGCGAACGTCTTCGATCGACGCGCCGACGCTCGTACACTTGCGTGCTGTGCGGGTGATAAAACTGCGCCGTCCTGAGTGGGATGAGCAGCCATCTAGGCCAGCCTCTTTATAGAGGCGGTGGAACCAAACGGTGAGCGCATTGACGGTGAAGGCGCCGCGCTTGCGATTGAGGAGGATGGTCTGATCCATGACGCAGGCATTCGTGCGGAGGCTTTGCAGCGCGACGCGGAGCTCTGGATGCATCGGCACAAAGCGTGTGAACGTCTTGCCTTTGGTCGTCTCACGGCGCACGCGCACTTGATCACTAAGCGCGCCATTGGCGTCGCTGACATCTGCCCAAGTGAGCTGAGCGATTTCACTAACGCGAAGACCGGCGCGCCAGGAAAGCAGCACTGCAATTGTATCTCGTTTAACGGTGCGCCAATTTTTGGCGCGAATGTGCTCCAGCACTTTCATTTCGGCGATCGGGTCGAGGGCTTTTGCGGGTCCGTACATGGGGTCTCATCTTTCAAGGATGAGGCCAGTATAGGGGGCAAAGATTCAGGTGAGATTCACCGATTTGATTCAATTGGTCTGAGTTTTTGGGACACCTGGCGCGCGGCTTGTTTCAAACTGACTCAAAGCCGGATTTAGCGCATGATTTTGAGTCAGAATGGCACGCTTAGAAAGGTTTTGAAGGATCTCTTACAAAACCGATTAGTGCTCAAAGAAGCGCGCATATGCGTCTTTTACCGATGGGCGCTCAGACAGTCTTTCAAACCAATGCGCGACATTCGGATAGTCCTTGATCGGAACATGATGAAGTTCGTGATACCAAATCCAGGGATAGATCGCCATGTCGGCAATATGGTAGGTTTCACCGCTGACAAACTCGCGGTCTTCTAGGTGTTGATTGAGCACGTCATAGAGGCGCTTACATTCATTGGTATAGCGCTCAATCGCGAATGGAATGGACTCAGGCGCAAACGACCGAAAAAAGTGATTTTGCCCGCCCATTGGGCCAAGGCCGCCAACCTGCCAATACAGCCATTTTAGGATTTCATACCGGTTGGGGTCTTCTCGAAAGGCGAGATGCTGATCGGCGAGATATTCGAGTATGACGCCAGACTCAAACAGCTTCAGATCACCATCTGTCATTGCTGGGATTTTATTGTTTGGAGAGATCGCGAGAAACGCTGGATCAAACTGCTCCTGCTTTGAGAGATCCACGAAATGATAGGTCGCCTCAAGCTTATGTTCGGTGGTGAAGAGAAGCGGCTTCATACCGTTTGGAGTGCGGGCATAATAGATCGATAGCATCGGGCTGTGTCTCATCTCAGTTATGGTTCAATTTGATTGGCCAAGTCGCAGGCGCAAATTTGAGTGTTATGAGTGTTTGTCTTCCAATGAAATACGATTGGCTAAAGCGATAAGACGTCCGCGCCGTTCGTGTGAAGCGCCCGCTCTCTCAAGCTAAGCGGGCCAAATTGGATCCTGTATTTTGCTGAGCTGGCTTCGGGTGAGTCCGCGGTTGGAATGGTCAATCTGAAGTGTGTGCCTAAGGCCCCGGTCGACTTCAAAGATAAGGTTCCTCCTACTTTCTCGGCCAATGATTGGGCAACAGACAGTCCGTACTGCCCCGCACGCGGAACAGCTGTCTGAGGCGATTGGAATTTTTGGCGGTGATGTTTTGGCAGGCCAAACGCGTTATCAATAATGTGTATGTCGATGCCCATCCTTGTGGCGCGCGCGGTAACTTGCACATGTCCATCCGGATAAGCCCCAGTGGCTTTAATCGCATTTGAGATGAGGTTGTGGAGAATTCGGAACAGGGTTGAGGGACAGATGTCCGATATCAACTCAATTGGTGCGGCAACATCGATCTTTACTGGCCAGTCGGTGCGCGGCGCTAACTCGGTGACTTCGTGGATGACGTTGACGACGTTGCAATGCTCAATCACATCACTGGCTGATAGCTCGGGCGTAGGTGCCGTGATGGTTTGACACAAAGCCTCAAGCCGTTCGGCGATACGGTGTATACGATGACCGACACGCCGCGCTGACGGATCGCTCGACGCGGCCAATAGACCGGCGTCCAACCCGATTACCGAAGAGACATTGCGGATATCGTGTGCGAAAAATCTAAGCTCGTTCTGCATTATAGAAGCTCCCTTCAAGGCTGAATCCGATTGGATGTGACTTTAGCGCTCCTGAGGAAGTCTCATTCCCCGTTCAGGTCAGCTGAGCTCCCCGCCTTTTGGATAGGTAAGCTCGCATCTGATGATCAAAACAGGAAGCGACGGGCAGTAACGCGCACGCGCGTGCCGGCATCAGCTTGAGAGAGCACCTCGAGCTTGGCATGACCAGAGTCTGCCAACCGCTTCATTGCTGACAATCCAAACCCCTTTTGAGTCTGATCGGACTCTGGATCAAATCCCTTGCCATCATCGATGACCACAACCTCAACAGAGAAAGTCTTCCAGTTCAGGGCGACATCAATTCGGCTGGCCCCGGAATGTTTACATGCATTGTTGATCGCTTCTTTTGCGATGCGGGCGAGGAAGAAAGCGCGTTGAGGCCTCAAGTCCCAAGGCTTGCCATGTTCGACGAAGCTCATCGGTATGGCTGCTCCATAAAGAGCAGAGGCGTCATGCGCTTCCAGGGCTTTTGCGAGTGCAATTTCGCGACTTGAGTCGGCGAGGTCTTGAACGCTGGCGCGTGCCGAGGAGACCGCGCTCTCCAGCAGCTCGTTTATGGTGCCGACTTGCGATTTCAACGCTTCTTCGCTGGTCTCACTGAGCGCGGACCGTCCAAGCATCAGGGCCCCAAGCACCTCTTGAAGAAACGTATCATGAAAGTCCTGGGCGATGCGGGTCCGCTCATCGCCAACAAGTTTGTGACGTCGCTCAATACGGCGTGTTCGCCAGATGAGAAAACCAATCCCAAGCGAAAACAAGGCAAGTAGTGATCCGAGCCGCGCTGCGTTCGTCTCCCACCAATAGGGTTGCACAGAAATGGTCGTGCTCGACCATGCTGATGCCTCTCGGCCGATCACCGTTGATCGCACGCTCAGGGTATATTCACCCGGTTGGAGAGCGGCGAAGTCGACCTCATCATTTGGATCGATTGCGCGCGTATTTTCTGCTGAGATACCCGAGCTTAGCTTGTACTCGAAGCGCAGGTCGTCACGGACACGTAGGGTGTTTGTTCCAAACTTGACGGCGAGGTTGCGCGCATTTGGGGGCAGTTTGATTGTACCGCCTTTGTGGTCGAATTCTTCACCCCCATACGCAAAGGATGCCAGGTTCGCTTCAGGAACCTGATAGGTATCAATCAATGTTGGTTGAAAGATACTCAAGCCATTTGGGTTAGCGATGACAATCCGCCCGTCATCTAGGATTGTGATTCCCCCCTGATTGGGCGAGTTGGTGTGTAATCCATCATCTGTGGAGAAAAGCTCGATCGTTTGCTCTTCAGGGGGATGACGCCAGACCCCATGATAAGAGTTATGCCAAAGCGAGCCGTCGCGCCCGATTTCAAGTGCCGAGACCTGTCCAAGTTGAGCGCCTTCGATTTCGGTAACGTAGTCAAAGGTCTTGAGTTCCTGGTCCGTTTTTACAAGTCCATTTGAAGTGCCAATGAAGACAGTGCCGTTCGGGGACACAGCCGAGGCATACATACGGCCGGCGCTGAAATCCGATTCAGCACGGGCTGAGGCCTCCACCGATCCGGATTCGACGTTCACGCGATGGATTGCTTGAGCACCGATTAAAAATACGCCGTGGTCAGAGACTTCGACGTGTATGGTGCGACTGTCGTCTAATGGCGTAACCGGGGCTTTGTTAAATGCGGTATAACCAACATCATTGCTGAAATACCTTACGACCTCTCGAGTGACAGGATCGATGGCAACCATGCCATTATCAGTTGCGGCTAATAAGACATCGTTCAGCTGAGTCATTGAGATCACGGCGCCGAATTCAACCTTGTTTTCCTCATCTCGGACGAGCGGAACGCGCTCGGCTCCGGATGCGTTGACGACAAACAAGCCTTTAAGAGTTGCCGCCCACAACTGTCCGTTGCGATCGACTTGCGTCGTCAGAACTTGGGTGTCGCCGAGTGTGTCTGGGTGGAGCGCTGCGAATTGGTTTGTATTGCTTCCGGTCTCGCGAAACAGGCCATCAATCGTGGCAAGCACTAATCGACCATCACCATCTTCATTCGCGCTCCAAACTGCGCTTTCGGCAATACCTGGGAAGTATCGTTGATCCAGGACCACCCGTTCAACTGGATTATCAATCGGGGCCAGAAGCGGTCCGCGACCACTCGAACCAATAACAAGCTGGTCTCCAAGTTTCCAACTCAACAAGCGGGTCGGCAATGGGCGGTCTGTATCTTCTATTGCCGCTCTGCGGCAAAGTATCGGCTGGCTCTCCTCTTGCGTGACATCCCAACGCGCATAATCATAATCTGTTGCGATCCAAAGGCGTCCATGCGGATCAAAATCGATGTGCCGGATCGTCCCGCGACCTGATATTTGGTCGATTACGTCAGGAAAGAGCTCCATTGTTTCGAAATCTTCTGAAAGCGCAATCAGACCGCTACCTGTCGACATCCATAATTCACCGTCCGGCGAAACTGAGCCTGCATAGTGACCGTCTATCGACGGCGACTGAGCGATGGCCTCAATCTGTAAGGGCTGCAGGTTTGAATCAATAAACACGTGGCCATCGCGCGTAATGGCCACCACACCGTTCTTGAAGGGTTCTAAATCATAGACCCCAGCCGACCTGCCATCTCCATTCGTATCAATCTGAGCTATGGCGTTTCGCGTGCTCGCATCGAGCACCGTGATGCCAGACCGGTGTCCAACGAAAACGCGATCGCGCAATACCAATAGTGAGAAAACGCTGGTTGAATCATGTTCGTCGCGGTTCAAGTCGACAACGGAAAATTGATCGGTTCGCGGGTCAAACCAAGACAGTCCGGACGCGGTGCCGACAAACAAACCATCGCGCCAAGCGGCGAGCGCGCGAACGCGTCCGGCTGGTAACGCTGTTGGACGTCCTGGGTCAGGGTACCAACTGCGCATGCTGCTACCCTCGGCGCGGTGCATTGCAACAGTAGAGCCAAAGTAGACGTAACCATCCGATGCGCGCTCCACCGCAAAAACATCGGATATTGGAAGCTCACTTGATCCAGTGCTTCGCCAAGCGGGTAGGCACGATTCTGCGTGGCCTTCGCTAACCGCCACGTCTGCGCAGATAAACCAAAGCAGCACGAACAGAATAAAGAGCTTGTCGATATTGCGCATGGTTTAAGCGTTGATCCCTGCCGAGCGACGTACCCTCATCACAACCCTTAGGTGTGCAAATGCAACCTATAAATGTGCCGATCGATGAGCAAGTCCACTCTTCTCAGCGTTCATTTGGAAATTTTGCTTACCCGGCAACGGATGGCCGCACACTGACCAAAAGGTGGGGATACTTCCCCCCACCCGGATGGAAGTCATGGTCATCGTTTCTCGCGTAGAGAGGACCATCGCTTACCTAACGAGAAGGAAGAATACGATGGAAACAGCTTTCAAAGGTCAGCTTTGCAAAAGTCCTCAATCGAGCTGGCCATAGATCATCCGCGCCATTTTCCGGTCAGTTAGACGTATTGGAGAATAGGCGAAGCTCGCTCCAAGAGCGGTCACCGATCAACTCTCATTCCCTAATTTTAGAAATCAGACGCCGGCGCGGTGCGTCAGCGAAGGAGACTCTCATGTCATTCAAAAACAAAACAGTCATCGTCACGGGCGGCGGGTCCGGTATCGGTCGAGAAGTTGCTCGCCGTTTCATCGAGGAAGGCGCTTCGGTCGTCATCAACGGTCGCAACCGAGAAAAACTCGAAACAACTGCGGCCGCCATAGATCCAGCCGGCGGACTTTGCGCTGTGCACGTTGGCGATATCTCGGACCCACAAACCGCTAAGGAAATCGTTGAACTTGCGATGGAGAAGTTTGGTGGCGTTGATATCCTGATCAACAATGCCGGCGTGTTCGCGCCGAAACCTTTCCTCGAACATACCGAAGAAGACTATGATCGCTTCCTCGACATTATTTTGAAGGGCAAGTTCTTCATGGCGCAAGAAGCTGCGAAAGCCATGCAGAAGCGCGGCGGCGGCGCGATTGTTCAAACTGGATCGCTTTGGGCCATCCAAGCCATCGGTGCGACACCTTCCTCAGCTTATTCGATCGCAAATGCTGGCGTTCACCAGCTCGTTAAAAACCTCGCCATCGAACTCGCGCCAGAAAAAATCCGGATCAATGCAGTTGCCCCGGCGGTCGTCGAGACGCCTGTCTATGGTACCTTCATGAGCGACGAAGAGGTGGCAGAGACGCTGCCGAACTTTAACGCGTTTCATCCGCTTGGACGAAACGGACAACCACGCGATGTGGCAGAGGCGATCCTGTTCCTGGCATCAGACAAAGCCGACTGGATTACCGGAACAGTGTTGTCAGTCGATGGCGGCGTCACTGCCGGGCGTCAGTAGCCCTGACAGCTCTCGAAAAAGGAACTTCAATCATGCTTACGAAAACGCTCCTTGCGGCAGCGACAATGCTCGCTTTTACCGTAGCGCCTGCCTGGTCCGACTCTGCGGATGTGGCTGCCCGTGCTCAGCATCATCTCGAAACAAAAGCCGTCACCTATGGCTATGAAACTGTCAGCGGTGTTGACATTTTCTTCCGCGAAGCCGGAAACCCGGAAAATCCCACCATTGTATTGCTGCACGGATTTCCAAGCTCTTCGCATCAATATCGAAATCTCATTCGGGATTTATCGGATGAATTCCATTTGATCGCGCCTGACTATCCTGGGTTTGGAGCGAGTGCATATCCATCAATCGATGAATATGACTATTCTTTCGATCAGTTCTCTGAGACGATAAATGAGTTTCTGGAGCAACGCGGCATCGAAACCTATTCCTTGTTTATTCAGGATTACGGTGCGCCCGTAGGTATGCGGATTGCGGCAGCCCATCCGGACCGCGTTCAGTCGCTGATCGTGCAAAACGGCAATGTCTATGCCGAAGGCATGAATGAAGAGACCTGGGCACCGATTATGGCGCTTTGGGAATCGGGTTTGGATAATGAAGATCTGAAATCTCAGATCGCGAATGCTGTCTTCAGTCTCGAAGGTTTGCAGTGGCAATACACGCACGGCACGCGAAACCCTGAGCAGATCCTGCCGGACAATTGGTTGCTCGATCACCAGGCACTCTCGCGTCCAGGACAGCATGACGTGCAGCTGGCGCTGTTCTTTGACTATCGAACCAATGTCGAGAAGTACCCTGAATGGCAAGACTATCTTCGCGAACACCAACCACCGGCATTGCTGGTCTGGGCAGAACACGACGCTTTCTTCCCAACGCCCGGCGCGGAAGGATATCTGAGAGACCTGAATGATGTGGACTACAATCTTCTGAATACAGGCCACTTTGCGCTGGAGGAGGATGGGGCGTTGATTGCGCAGAAGATCCGATCCTTCATGACAGCTCGCAATATTCAGTAGGGCGTCGAGCCAATCGAGATGATAAAAACGCCGTACCTCAACTTTGGATGGGGTACGGCGCCTTCATTCGACGACATAAGACTTAGACCTAATTATGATAGACGTGACCGATGACTGAAAAAGCCAACAGCAGAATTCTTGTGGCCGACGACCACCCCATTGTGCGGCAAGGGATGGTGAAGCTCGTAACAGAGGCCAATGATCTGGAGTGCATCGCGGAGGTCGATGGCGTTGAAGAGGCTGTGGACACTTGGTCGAAAGAGATGCCCGACCTTGGAATTTTCGATCTTCGGATGGCGGATGGCGATGCGGTCGGTGCGATTACACGGATTAAATCCTTCGACCCCACAGCGCGGATCCTGGTCGTCAGCACATTTGATGGCGAGGAAGAGGTCTTTCGCGTCATGAAAGCGGGCGCCATGGGCTATATGCTCAAAAGCAGCCAGCCGCGTGAAATCCTGGACGCTGTAAAGACTGTATTAGACGGACGGCGATACCTCCCGGGACAGCTTGCCGTGAAGCTCGCGGATCGCGTGAGTTCGGACAATCTCTCTCAGCGCGAAACCGAGATCCTGACCCTGGTGGCAAATGGGCAGTCGAATGCCGCCCTCGCCAAGTCTCTGGGGATTGCGACGTCTACGGTAAAATTTCACCTCAACAATATTTATTACAAACTTGGTGTCTCTTCCCGGACCGGCGCGATCGCTGTGGCCGCGAAGCGCGGCATTATCGCCATCGAATAGCCTTGCCTCCTGACCAAAGGTTCAGGCGTGCGGCGCGTATAAGGAAGGTGCGAGCAAGCCACCATTCGTGTCACCTCTTATCGATCCTTAACGGCATCAACTTGGCCGTGATTGAACTCGACTAAAAGGAGACCCTAAATGCGAACCACAAGACTCGGCTTGCCAGACAATGCGCGGCGCGCATCGTCAGAGCTTTTGCAAGGCATCTTGTTTGATGCGCTGGATTTGCGCCTCAATGTAAAACACGCCCACTGGACCGTGCGGGGCGAACGCTTTCAGCAACTTCACACCCTGTTTGATAGCTTCGTCGCGCCGCTTGATGCTGAAATCGATACGATTGCTGAACGCATCGCTGCGCCTGGTGGAACACCGGATGGACGCGTGGGGCAAGTATCACAAGGCTCGCAACTCATCTGCTATCCAGAGGCTGCGCAGTCTGGAGCCGCGCATCTTGAAGCGCTTGCTGACCGATTTGCGGCGCTCGGAGACCGCGTGCGAGGTGCGATTGATGAGGCTGCGGAAATTGGCGATGCAGATACCTCAGATGTGTTCACAGCGACCTCGCGCTTCCTGGACCAGTCTTTGTGGTTTTTGGAAGCACATCTTGATCCCGCGCACGCCTAGCCGTTCGACCCGCGTGGAAAACTTCTCCCCCACCATCGCGAAACCGACCCAAAAAAACTCCCCAGCGATCATCCTTCGCTGGGGAGTTTGTTTTTTTGATCTTCAATGAGCGATGGCTAAGCGCTTTGTCGCATGCGCTTCACGGCATCATCAGTCCACCAAACTGCGTTCGCAATCATTCTGAAATTGATCAGCGCGGCCAGATATCCGTCACCTTCGGGGACTTTTGCCCCTGCCGTTGCATCGCGAACCACGGCCACTTCAAATCCGGTTTCAAGAAGTTCTCGGAGGTGGCTCTCAACACATAGATTTGCCGACATGCCCGCAAGGATCACCTTGTCGATGCCGATTTTCCGAAGCTGAAGGACCAGATCGTTTTGCTCGGGGCCATAGACTTTGTGCGGAGAGCAGATGATGGTTTCGCCATCTTCAATATACTTTTTGTATTGCGGCATCCAATCGGCACCAGACCCCTCAAATTCCTCCAGCGATAGGGGCCCGGTTCGGTCAAACATTTTGATATCATGCATAACCCGCTCAAGCGTGCCCTCGAACTGCCATTTATGATCCTGCGGAAAATAATAATGCGGAGAAATCACCACTGGCATTTTGATGGCTTTCGCCGCGATGAAGAGCTTTTCGATGTTCTCGACAGTGTTTTGCTCGGTTACGCTTTCTCCGACCACGCCCCAAGACACGCCTTTCGGATCAAGGAAGTCTATTTGCGGGTCAACAACCACTAAGGCTGTGCGGGCAAGATCGATGTCCATGTCGATGGCTGGTAGGCCCGGTGTGTCTGGATCAGCATACCGTTCGCGGGCAGTCGGTGTAGCCGCAGCTGCGCTACCCATTAATGAGGCCATGCCAGCCGCTCCTGCGGCGACGGCCATAGAGCCTGACATAATCTGACGGCGGTTCACTTCGCCTTTCCCCTCTGACTGGGAAGCGGTCGAAGTTGGTTTTCGTTCTTTCATAGAGCGACTCCTAAAGACGTTGGTTTCACGTTGGAGGCGTCGTCCAGACCGCAATCGCAATTGCGACGTCTGACGCGCACCACAAGCGGAACGTTCACTCCGCCTTTGAGGACTCTAGGATCTCACAGCCATCGGTTCGCCCGGTGATGGACGGGGCACGATCCCCGTCCTTCGGATAGGTTTAAGCACGCGTCGTTCAACCGAGGCGGCGGCGAATTGCAGTGGCAGGAACCTGCGTCGAGTTTCGTCCAGGTCTGAAGTCGCGTAATTCGAGAACGAGTGCTTTATTCCGCCAGATGGGGGGGTGGACCATCTTTTTGCTTACCAGAAGCCCATTCAAGCGATCTGAAGGCCTGTTATTCGAAACTCTCAGTCAGTTCGGCTAGACTTTGAGCGTATTGGTATTGAGGCTCCTCATAACGCTCGATCACGGCAACGTTCATCGAATACGCCGCGTCCCCAAGATCATTGTGTGTGGGCTCAGCGTGTAATTCTCCTTCCACCCAATAAGGCACCCAAATGTCACTGAGGCGAAAGGGAGTCTTTGATCGTATCAGAATAATCTGATTTGGCGGTGGAGGCGGGCTGTGAATACAAGCCCCCTTGTGTGGGACGAATAAAAATTCGCTTTGACGGAATCTCGAGGTCAAATCGAGCGGTACAATGTAGCCGGGAATGCGAACATATTCCCCATCAAGGCGAGGAACAGTTTCAAAACCCCCCATCTGCGGCATCATGTCGAGAGCTGAGCCTTCTTGAATCTGGTCTAATGCGGTGACCGCTTTGTCAGACGGGTCAGTTTCGCCGTATCGTGCCTTAAGGTCTGCAAGAAAGCGATCTTGTTCGAGCTTTACGGCTGCTGCCGACGCTGCAGGCATTAGAGCTTCCCATTTCAAAGTATCAGGGTCTTCCTGCCGGTCTCCAACGATCAATGTGTTCGCGGCACCCGGATGCAAACCAAGGTTTGTAAATGGTGCGCATGCGGTGAGGGTGGCAAATGCAGTAATACACGCTGTCACTCGGACAGCGTCGCGAAGAAACTGAAACATATTTGGCTCTTTTCATTTGCGCGCAGACTTTTTTCGCCGCGCGAAACAGGTTGTGATGAATTTAGCTTGTCATGTTGCCATAGCCGCCAGCACTCGGTCGGGTGTGAACGGCATGTGCCTCAAACGCTTGCCGGTCGCCGCGTGGAACGCGTTCGAGATCGCTGCTGAGACCATTGGGCTGCCGACCTCGCCAACCCCGACTGGAGGTGCATCAACGTCTGCGACATAGATATCAATCGGCGGCACCTGATTGGCGCGGGTGATTGGGTAATCGTAATAGTTGTTTTGAACCACTTCGCCATTTTCAATATCGATACGTTCCGTCAACGCACTCGAAATCCCAAAAATGATGCCACCTTCAATTTGGTTGTGGCTGTTGTCTGGAGACACAATCAAGCCAGCATCGACGGCCGCCCAGAAGTGCGTGACAACAATCTGACCAAAATCATCAACTTCGATTTCAGCCACGCCGGCAGCCATGGACGAGCTATATCCGGCAAAGGACAGTCCAAGCGCACGATCTCCACGTGAGCGCCAGCCAGACATCTCTGCGACCTTCTCAAGCAGATGTCGGCCGCGCGGGTTCTCCTCAACCAGGTCTAGACGGAAGTCGAGCGGATCGCGGCCTGCTTGCTCTGCGAGTTCGTCCATGAAGGCCTCAGCCGCGAAGCTTGTATAAGCCGCGCCAATCCCGCGATAGGGTGCCAGGCGGGCGTGACGCGGTGTGATCACGTGATCGGCTTTGAAGTCCTTGATATTATAGAACTTGCTTTCCGCACCGCGCATGGAAATGACATCATTGGGGCGAACAGCGTCCCAGCGCACCGGATTAAAGAAACCGATCACCGTCGGTGTTGCGACACGGTGATACCAGCCGTCGAGCTTACCATCTGCGGTCAATCCGGCTTGCATTTTTTGCGCAGCAGCGGGTCGGAAAGTCCCATTCTTAACATCATCTTCGCGTGTCCAGATGATTTTGACCGGACGCCCGACCGCTTTGGAACTGAGGACAGAGTCGCGGACATAGTCTTGCATCAAAGCGGTGCGCCGCCCGAAACTTCCACCCATAGTCATCATGTTCAGTCGAACATTCTCCGGCGGAATGCCGAGCGTTTCAGCAACCGTGCGGGTCGTCCAGGATTGCGTTTGTGTTCCAGCCCAAACCTCAGCGCCGTTTCCGTCTTCATCCACGCTGGCGACGGAGGCCATGGGTTCAATCTGCGCGTGATAGGCATAGTCGGTCAGATATAGTTGGCTAAACGTCTGAGCGGCACCAGAAATCGCCTGCTCGGCATCTCCTTTCTCAGCCCAAGTTGCAACATCAGTTTCTTGGTTTTCTGCCGCGTCGCTGTACATCGCCAATGTCGCGTCGCTGCTAAAGTTTCGTGCTGGGGCGTCTGTCGACCATTCGACGTTCAAAACGCCGCGACCACCGAGCGCCGCCCAGAGGCTTTCGCCGATGACGGCTACACCGTCTGGCAATGGCACGACGTCAATCACGCCTGGAACGCTGCGAGCCGCGGCATCGTCGATCGTCACTGGGCGTTCACCTTCGACCGGCGCGCGCAGAACTGTGCCATAGGCCATATCTGGCAGATCGACATCGACCGCATATTGCGCGGTGCCCATACTTTTGGCGAGCACATCGCGCCGGGGCAAATCATGCCCAATGATCCGAAAGTCCGAACGGTCCTTAAGTCGAACCGTGTCTGCATCAGGGACGGTTATCGCTTCCAGGCCGAGCGCGACCAATTCTTGGTAGCTTGCGCGTCGTCCATCGCTGGACACGACGACGCTCGGTTCAGTGGAAAGAGCATCTTTGTCGACACCCCACTCGCGCGCAGCGATTTGCAGGAGTACGTCTCGTGCTTGCGCGCCCGCTTTGCGCATGGGCTCGTAATAGGCCTGAACGCCTGTGCTGCCTGCGGTATAAAGCACGCCTCCAAACAGGGGATTGCCGAACCGGCGATCATCCGCATTCAATTGCTGAATCTGGACGTCGTCCCAGTTCGCATCAAGCTCTTCGGCAAGGATTTGGGGAAGCGTTGAATAGCTGCTTTGGCCCATCTCAGTGGATGGAAACACGATTTTGATGACGCCATCAGTATCAATGGAGAGCCATTGGTTTACGTCGAGAGGCGGCGCCATTTCCTGACCGGGGGCACACGCTGTAACTGACGCGACGCCTATGGTACCGAGAGCGAAGGTTAGGCCGGCGGTCTGTAAGAATCCACGTCTGGAAAGATCGGTCGTTTTGGCTGTATGGGACATGGCTACATCTCCTCTGCAGCGCGTTCGACGGCCTTGAAGATGCGATTATATGTGCCGCAGCGGCATAGGTTAGCGCTCATATAAAACTCTATATCTTCGCGGCTTGGCTTGGGGATATCCGATAAGAGCGCGGCAGCGCGCATGATTTGGCCGGACTGGCAGTAGCCGCATTGAGGCACTTGCTCTTCAACCCAGGCTTTCTGCAGCGGATGCGACCCGTCCTCAGACAGGCCTTCAATTGTCGTGACTTCGGTGCCTTCGACATCCTGAAGCGAAAGTTGGCAGGAGAACATCGCGGTGCCATCAACATGGATGGTACAAGCGCCGCATTGCGCCGCGCCGCATCCATATTTCGTGCCCTTCAGTTTCAACGTGTCCCGCAGCACCAAGAGCAGCATCTCTTCTTGTGGGTTTGAAACCTCGACCGGTTCACCATTCAACGTAAACTTTGTCATCCTGTTCCTCGTATCGTGCCCGGCAAAAAAACAAGATGCCGACGTGTTTATATTGATTAGAGTGCTTGGTGGGCGCAGCCCCTAGCCAAACGGCTGGGTATGGGAAGAAAATCTACTTTCTGCCGCAACCCAGCCGTGTGATCTGGCGCCTCTTGGGCGGACGCTAAATCGCTTGGCGTTCTAGGTCGAAGAAGATGATCTCTGCGTCCTGGCCGGATCGAAATTCTACGACACCATCGTCTTCGATGGCCAAGCCGTCTCCGCGCTTCAACTCGACGCCATTGACGATTAATTCGCCCTTGGCCACCTGAACCCAACCGCGATGGTTCGGGGCCAGGGTGTGGTCGAGTGCCTGCGCGCCGCTCAACGTCGCAGCATAGATGTCGGCATCAGCGCGGATGTGCATCGAGCCGTCACGACCGTCTTTAGACAAGAACAATTTGAACTTTCCGTCCTTGTCTTCTGGCGAAATGTCGAGCGTATCGTATTTCGGAGAGGCACCTGTCTCATTTGGCAAGAGCCAAATCTGCAGGAACCTCATTGTGTCGGTCTCTGATGGGTTGAATTCAGAGTGACGGACGCCGGATCCTGCGCTCATATATTGCACCCCGCCAGCCCCAACCGTTGAACCATTGCCGAGCGTATCCTCATGCGCCAGGGCGCCCTCCAGTACGTATGAGAAGATTTCTGCATCCGTATGACCATGCATTGGGAAACCAGCGCCGCCGATAACCTCATCGTCATTAATGACCCGCAAGGCTTCAAACTGAACGTGTTTGGGGTCGTAATAGCTGCCAAAGCTAAATGTGTGCGCAGACTTGAGCCAACCGAAGTCGACATGGCCACGCTCAGCGGCAGGCCGACGTATCAGCGCCGTCGCCCGCCGAATGGATGCTGTTTCAACATTTGTCATTCTTGTCTCCAGTGTTCGGACCTATTTAGCGCGTTTGATGGGGGAGCGTACTGTCGGGGCGGCGAGTGCGGGCCCTAGCCGTTTGGCTAGGTCTTCGAGGCAAAGACGATTTTTGGGGGATATCGGCAAAGAATGATCTAATTTTATGGGTTGTGCGTATGATAATTAAAGTCATCTTTCGGTTGTGAGTGAGAGTGTCAGGACAGGGCCCTAAACGCAAAATGCATCGGGAAATTAGCGTCTGGAAGAGTATCATTATCCGATGCCTCAAGCGTCTCGTAGCGCTGGTCGTATTGCTTGCGTCCGTGGGACAGATCGCAATCGCTGACACAGAACCCGCAAAGGTCTCAGAGAGGTGTATGCCAGCCTGGGGACCATTTGCAGGTGTCACCGATCTTCCGAGCACAATCCTCTCGGGAACGCGAGGGCCTGATGATTTCATCTATCTCGGTGGACGCGATGGACTCTATCGTTTGGAGGGGCGGGCAGTCGAGTTCTGGCGCCCAGACTTTTCAGACCCGAATGCTCTGCCAGCGGGCCGAATTAGTGCTTTGATTGCCGATGGCGATCAGATTTGGGTGGGCACGGCGGCCGGGCTTGTCCAGTTCACGCCATCTTCAAATACAATTGAGAGAGTTGCGCTGGCGGGTGCGAATGAAAGACAGCCAGCGATAAAAGCGATGGCTCGCTTTGGGAATGATCTCTACACCGCCTATAATGGCACGCTTCTTCGGTTTGATGTTACGACAGATGCGAGAGCCGTCGAAAAACTGGAGCTCGACGACAGCGGCGGGTTCTCCATTAGAGACCTGCTCGCCACCGACGACCATCTTTATGTCGCGAGCAATAAAGGCTTGTATGTGATCGAGGCGAGCGGAGAAATTGAGCAAGTGCCCTTGGATGGCGATGCTCACAATTTCAACGCCATATCTCTCGGTCCTGACCAAGCGATTTGGGCGCTCGGAAATGACGCGGTTTGGGTGTCCTCGGCCCCCCTTCGTGGAGATTGGAAAATCTACCGACAGGGCGAAACGCCAGGATTGGCCGGTGGAACCCTGATCGCGATCACCAAAGATGAGCATGACCGCGTCTGGATCGGTAGCGATGAGGGTCTGTCCAGGTGGGACGCTGGTGCCAGTTATCCAGCTGCCTGTCGCAGAGCCTTGCAGGGGTCAGATCGCGATCAGGATATCTCGGTTGCATTTTTGACGGCAGACTTTGGCCCTTACATTTTTCTCGGATCGAACGGACGTGGGGCGACGTACGCTCCGCTATCTGAATACATATCACTCGTTATCCCCGGAGAGAGGTTCAGCCCGGGTCTGCCGGACAATCCAATCTGGAGCAGTGAAATTGCGTCGGATGGTCGCCTGCTTTTTGGCACGTCCAGCGGGTTATTTGGTGAGATAAGCGCCGGCGCACGGACGTTCGAACCCCTAGGCGAAGCCGAGCTTGGAACCTCGCGTATCTACACAATCAAAGATCTTGGACCCAAAGGCATATGGGTTGGAACCAATAAAGGCGCTTATCGTCTCCATGATGGCGTGGTTGAACCGATCGCACATATACACAATGGCGATGGCCTTCCCGCATACCCTGCCGTGTTCGATATTGAGCACTCTGAAGGCCAAATCTTCTTCGCTACGGGGCGTGGATTGCTGACGCTTGATGACGAGGATTTTGCGCCGATCGCGTTCTTTCGAACCTCAGACATCTATTATGTACCGGATGTTACCATTCAGGACGATTTGGCGGCCACGCGGGTTTGGAGTCTGAACTGGCATGATGGCGACCTTCTGTTCGCCGGTAGCGATGGCGTCTTCAGGCTCGACCCAAAAACACATTCGATCGAAGCATCGACAGTCGCTGCGATGGAGAATGGCAGTCTGGTTGCCGGAAGGATCTATTCCGTGGTCGGCGCGCGCGAAGATGAAATTCTTTTGGGGACTGAAGCAGGGTTGGTTTCCACGGACCGCGATTTCAGCCGATTTTCGGCCATGAATGAGATTAACGGGCTTCCAATAGAGTCCGTGATGACCACAGGACGCGCGCGCGACGGTGCGGTCTGGATCGGAGCGGCTGGCAGGGGCTTGTTCCGTCTAGATCCTAAAACACATGCCTGGCAGCACATCACCGCTGCGGATGGTTTGATTACGAATGGGGTTTCACAACTCGGTCTGACCCTCGCATCCGACGGCCGCGTCGTTGTCTCCAACGCAACTGGCGCTTCGATCATCAATGAATTGCCGAACGGCGTCGCCTCGAAGAAGGACATGGTGTTCTCTATTTCCGATCAATACAGCCAATCGGAATTGTCTGATGGAGAGCGTTTTATCATCGGACCGGATCGCAGAGACTTGCGGCTCCACTTTGCGGTTGCAGACCTAGTCGAGCCGGGCCGGTTTCGTGTCGATTACTCCTTCACTCCTGCCGGTGCAGATCGTTCAAAGCTCTCTGTGCCATTGGGGGAGGACCTTTCTTTTCTCAATCTCGCGCCGGGACGCTATGAATTCGATGCTGCACTGGCCTCAACATCCGGAATGGAGCTCGCAACCCGAAATCTCGTGATCGAAGTTAAAGCCTTTTGGTGGGAGCGAAGATCGACGCATGCATTGCTCTTCCTCGTTGGATTGATCTGTATCGCTGTCCTGTTCGGGCTGAGGTCACGAGCGGTCGAGCGTCGCTACGGGTTGGTTGCGAATGAGAGAAAGCGCGTGGCGCAAGATCTTCACGACACGTTCTTGCAGGACGTTTTCGGCGCGCGGATGATTGGACGGTCTCTGGTTGATGACCAATCCTCAGATGACGCCAAAGTTCGGATAGAACGGGTTTTGGGGCTGCTAGATTCTGCGACCAAGTCAGTGCGCGAGAGCGTCAATCAATTAAACAATCTCACTGATGTTGAAGACTTGTCAGAGGCGGTGCGTACGCTGGAGCCGCCGGCGCGTTTCGGCGGAAACATAGGTATTGAGGTGGTCCAGACAGGTTCGTCTTGGGGTATGCGGGAACAGCGCCGCTTCTTCATTTTTCGTGTGATCCAAGAAGCGATCACCAATGCTTGCAAACACTCCAAAGGGTCGAAAATCACCGTCGCGCTAAACTGGACTTGGCACAGTTTGAAAATTGAGGTGAGCGATGATGGACAGGGGTTTGATCGAACGGCGGACACGTTCACGCCGGGGTTCGGTCTGGAAGCCATGGATTGCATGGCGGAAGCCGCGCGCGTCAAACTAGATATCGACTCGAAGCCGCGAGCGGGCACGAATGTCCGCATAAAAGTGCAGCGCTTTTTGCTCTAACCTAGCCTTTTGGTTAGGTTGGTAGCTGGACTGTAAGGATATTCCAGATCGACCGGAACAGGTTATGAAGGCCGCATGGAACGCCAACACGTGAAAACCGCCACCATTCTCGTTGCAGATGACCATCCTGTGGTACGGGAAGGGCTGGTCGCAATATTGAAGAGCGTGGATGACTTTGAGTGTGTCGGCCAAGCAGGCTGCGTGGAAGAGGCCATCGACGCCTGGCACGATCTCACCCCGGACATTGGCTTGTTCGACCTCAGAATGCCTGATGGCGATGCGGTCAGCGCGATTTCCCGGATCAAACGCAATGATCCGGAAGCGAGGATTTTAGTCGTCAGCTCATTTGATGGCGAAGAAGAAGTTTATCGCGTTATGCGAGCCGGCGCGCGCGGCTATATGTTAAAGGATTCAGCGCCGAACGTGATCGTCGATGCTGTCCGAGCCGTTTTGGCAGGGCGTCGTTATTTGCCGTCTGCGCTCTCAGACAAGCTTGCCGATCGTGTCGGCGCATCTGACTTGTCCCCGCGCGAGATCGAAGTGCTGACCCTAGCGGCTAGTGGTCATTCCAATTCGGCGATGGCAAAAACCCTTGGCATATCGGGATCCACCGTCAAATTTCATTTGAATAATGCCTATTCAAAGCTCGGTGTTTCGTCGCGAACCGCCGCGATCTCCTTGGCGGTCAAGCGCGGTATCATCAGCCTCGACTGACCCCCTGTCCTTTCGGATAGGTTTAACCTAGCCCAAACGGACGTAACCGGCTGAGATTCTCTCCTCCATATTCGGACTGTTGCTGAAAAGACCGCGGGTCACGGCAACGCGATGCGGCGTTTTGTGCCCGCAAACATGGAGACGATGCATGTTGGAAAAATATCGGATGTCCACTCCTGTGAGGCTGATTGCCCTCGGGCTCATGGCGTTTGTTGTCGGCGTTTTTCTGTACGTGGTCGTCTCGGGGTGACCTCAGCCCGAAAGCTTTTCCGCTCCCTAATCAACCGAAAATAGGAAATCCTTATGTCTAATCCTAAACTCGAACAGCTCACCCCAGAAAACAGCCAGGTGATCTTTATCGACCACCAACCGCAAATGGCGTTCGGCGTTCAGTCTATCGATCGTCAAACCTTGAAAAACAATACAGTAGGCCTCGCAAAGGCCGCAAAGATCTTCAATGTGCCCACGACGATCACAACGGTCGAAACCGAAGCCTTCTCAGGTCATACCTACCCAGAACTGTTGGGTGTGTTCCCGGACGCGCCTTTACTTGAACGGACCAGCATGAATTCCTGGGACGACCAAAAAGTGCGTGATGCGCTTGCCGAGAATGGCCGCAAGAAAGTCATCGTCTCCGGCCTATGGACCGAGGTCTGCAACAACACATTTGCGTTCGGCGCGATGCTAGAGGGCGGTTATGAAATTTATATGGTCGCGGACGCCTCTGGTGGCACGTCGAAAGAAGCTCACGACTATGCCATGCAACGCATGATTCAGGCCGGTGTTGTTCCCGTGACCTGGCAACAAGTTTTACTCGAGTGGCAGCGTGATTGGGCGCGGCGCGATACATACGATGCGGTTATCGCTGTCGTTCAAGAGCATTCTGGCGCTTACGGCATGGGCGTCGATTACGCCTACACCATGGTGCACAAGGCGCCAGAACGCGTCACGCACGGACCCACTTTGGATCCAATCCCGGCTGCTCCCGCACCTGTGGCTGCGGAGTAACTTGATGCCGCGCCTGTCAGCACGCTCTCCCTCTCCAGCTAAAAGCTGACCGGCGTCTCCAGCGGACGGACCTCTCGCCCCTCCCTCCACCTTATTGGGGGCGACCTGGTTCGTCCGCTGATCGCTCATCCGCCTTTCCATTGAACTTCTCTAGTCCAACGCACCCGTATCGTATGCTGTTCCGTTTATACTCTCTGTTGATCGTCTTTGGCGCTCTGTTTGCGTCAACGTCATCTGCTTATCCTGCGCCTAGCGGTTGGCAGACGGCATTCGAAGCGCGTGAGCGGCTCCAGTACTTCAACAATAGTAATTTCGATCCGGCGCAGACCGATGATGATTGGTTGTGGACGCAGAGGCTGGCCGCATCGATTGAAGGTTTCGTCGCGCCATCGGTCAAAGCGCGCCTGAATGTTCAGAGTGCCGTTATGTCTGGCGCACAGACGAGCCCGGTCGACGCTAACGTTTTGGACCTTCGCGAGGCTTATCTTGAGTTGGGCGATGATGCACGATCGATCCGAGTAGGTCGGCAAGATCTGGCGCTCGGCTCACAGCGCCTGATCGGGACCCGCGACGGCACGAATGTGCGGCGCGGTTGGGATGGCGTGCGGGTAAAAGTCACGAACGGCGCGTGGACGTTTGATGCTTTCGCGCTCGCCCTCGTCGATGTTGAACCCGACGGTGTTTTCAATGACCGCTCGGATGATGGCCGTTTATTGAGCGGGCTCTACGCGACGGGTCCCGCGCCGATTGGTGAGCTCGACGCTTATTTTATTTTTGCTGAGACAGACGATCGCGCGACGATTGAAGGAATTGCTGACCAGCAGCGCTACAACGCCGGCCTCCGCAGCTTCGGTGAAGCTGGATCTGTCTTCTGGAACTGGGAGGCAATTTATCAATGGGGCCAGCATGGAGATCTAGATATTTCCGCTTGGACCCTCGCAACAAATACGGGCTACCGTTTCGATACGGCCTGGTCACCGGAGGTCATGTTATCGGCAAATATCGCGTCTGGAGATCGCAACTCCGAAGACGGAACGCTGGGAACGTTTGATCCCCTTTATCCGCGCGGCAATTACTTTTCTGATGCCGCTGTGTTGGGCCCTGCGAACTTTTATAATCTCAACCCGTATCTGACACTCTCGCCGAGCGAGCAGCTTTCTCTCAGTTTTGATGTGAACTGGTTCTGGCGGCTTGAGGATGAAGACGGGGTGTATGGTGCGCCCGGAAACGTCCTGCGCGCACCAATCTCCGGGGCAGGCGATTTCGTCGCCACAGGCGCGTCGCTGAGCGCTGCCTATCAGATCAACGAGACCATATCTGCCGAAATTATCTACGCCCACAATGCACCGGGCAACTTTATCGCCGACACCGGGCCGTCTGAGCCCGTCGATTTCCTCGAACTTACATTGCGTTTCACGCTCTAGAAAAAGGAGTGCCTCCCATGTCAAAATTTGGGTCTGACAAGAAAGCCGATACAATTCTCCACAATGGTCGGATCACCACACTCGATAAAACGACGCCGGATGCGAATGCGATCGCCATCAAAGACGGCAAAGTGCTCGCGACTGGCAGCGAAGCAGACATTATGGGATTGCGGAACGGCAAGACCAAAATGGTCGATCTCGAAGGACGACGGGTTATTCCCGGGCTCAATGATAGCCACACGCACCTGATCCGCGGCGGGCTCAACTTCAATCTTGAGCTTCGCTGGGAAGGTGTTCCCTCTGTGGCAGATGCGCTGCGTCTGTTGAAAGAGCAAGCAGATCGGACACCTGCGCCTCAATGGGTCCGCGTCGTGGGGGGCTGGTCAGAGTTCCAGTTTGCTGAACGCCGCATGCCGACCCTGGACGAGATCAACGCTGCCGCGCCGGACACGCCAGTCTTTATCTTGCACCTCTATGCGCAGGCGCTGCTTAACCGCGCCGCAATTGAAGTGCTCGGGATCAATAAGGATACGCCAAACCCACCGGGCGGCGTTATCCAGAAAGATGGCCATGGTAACCCGACCGGTTTGCTGATCGCACGCCCCTCCGCGTTGATCTTGTACTCTACACTGGCAAAAGGACCGCGCCTGCCGCTTGAAGAACAGATCAATTCAACGCGCCATTACATGCGGGAAATGAACCGTCTCGGGATTACGTCAGTCATCGACGCAGGCGGTGGCGGTCAGAATTATCCAGAAGACTATGACGTGATCCAACGCCTCAATGATGACGACCAGATGACCGTGCGCGTCGCCTATAACCTGTTCGCTCAAAATGGCGGCCAGGAGCTCTCAGACTATGAGAAATGGGTTCAGATCACAGAGCCCGGTGCCGGCGATGATATGCTTCGGATGAACGGGGCTGGTGAGAACCTGGTTTGGTCGGCTGCCGATTTCGAAAACTTCCTCGAGCCGCGTCCCGATCTCGATCCACGCATGGAGAAAGAGCTGGAAGGTGTGGTTGAACTATTAGCCACCAATGAGTGGCCATTCCGGATCCATGCAACCTATGATGAAACCATCGACCGGTTCCTGACAGTGTTCGAACGCGTCAATCAAAAACAGCCGTTTAAAACACGCTTTATTATCGATCATGCTGAAACCGTCAGCCCACGAAACATTGAGCGCATCAAGGCGCTCGGCGGCGGGATCGCGATTCAGCACCGAATGGCGTTCCAGGGTGAGTATTTTGTAGACCGCTATGGTGAGAAAGCTGCCGAAGCGACCCCGCCCATGCGCGAAATGCTCAAAGCCGGCTTGCCGGTTGGGGCCGGCACGGATGCGACGCGCGTGGCGAGTTATGACCCCTGGGTGGCGCTTTACTGGATGACCACGGGCAAGACGCTCGGCGGTTTGAGCCTGTACGAAGAAGACAATATTCTGACCCGCGAAGAGGCTCTGGCACTCTGGACCACCGGGTCAGCATGGTTCTCGGGTGAGCATGATGTCAAAGGTACGCTGTCGCCGGGGATGTATGCCGATCTCGCGGTCTTGTCGGATGATTATATGTCGGTTCTGCCAACACAGATCCGTTCGATTACATCAGTCATGACCATGGTCGGTGGAAAGATCGTTTTCGGTGACGGCGTTTTTGAAAAGCTCGCCCCTCCAGCGCCGCCAGCCAGCCCGAGTTGGAGCCCGGTAAATCATGTGCCGAGCCCAGCTCAACGACCGGAAGCGCAAGCCGTCGCCGCTCATGGCCGCGCCTGCCACGATAGCTGCAATCACGGCTGCGGGATGCATGGTCACAACCATCAAATCGCCTGGACGACGCCATTGCCAGTTGCCGACAGCGCCAAGGGGCAGTTCTGGGGGGCGCTCGGATGCTCCTGCTTCGCGGTCTAAGGAGACGTTCAATGTCAAACACATTCACGATTGTCCGCGAGGACACAGCTAAAGGTGGATCATTAATCCTAACCATGCCAGGGCGCGAAGGCACCGGAAAGATGACATTCACCAATGTTACGCCGCGCCAAAGAAGCGTCGATCACACATTTGTCGATGAAACGCTGGGTGGGACAGGCGCGGGCAAAGCGCTTGCTACGCGCATGGTCGAAATGGCCCGCGAGGATGGCGTCTATCTGATCCCCATCTGTCCGTTCTTTCGCGCCACCGCGAAAAAGCACCCTGAATGGCATGACGTGGTTCAAATGCCGAAAGATGACGCCCCTGAAAGAGGAGGCACCTAATGGCTCAAGCTGCAAACATTGAAGCCGACAAAGCCGCGCCGAAAAAGCAAAAAGCGTCAGCCTGGGCGCCGTTTGGTTACAAGGCCTTTGCAGTGCTTTGGACCGCAACGGTGATCTCAAATACAGGCACCTGGATGCACGATGTCGGGGCCGGTTGGTTGATGACCGAGCTGGCGCCCTCTCCGGCAATGGTGGCGGCCGTTCAAGCCGCGAATACCTTGCCGATCTTCTTATTTGCACTTTTTGCCGGGGCGATCGCGGATATTGTTGATCGGCGTTGGATGCTGATCACCGTCAACGCCTTTATGGCTGTAATCGCAACCGGGCTCGCGGTACTCGTTGGATTAAACGCCATGACTCCGCTTTTGCTCCTTGTCTTCACCTTTGCGATGGGGACGGGAGCCGCTTTTATGGCGCCAGCCTGGCAGGCGATTGTGCCGTCACTCGTTGAACGCAAAGACTTGTCATCGGCAGTTGCGCTCAACTCTATGGGCATCAATGTCTCGCGCGCAATCGGTCCAGCGATTGCCGGATTCCTGATCGTCGCTGCGGGTCTCGTTTATCCATTCCTGATCAATGCGATCAGCATCGTGATCATTATCTTCGCGCTACTCTGGTGGTCGCCGCCAGCAAAGAAAGAAGCCAAATTGCCGCCGGAACATGTGCCAAGTGCGATTTGGTCCGGTCTTCGATACGCGTGGTATTCAGCGCCGCTCAGATCAACTATTGTGCGCGCCGCAGCCTTCTTCATTTTTGCAAGTGCTTATTGGGCGATGCTGCCCCTGATCGCGAAAAACATGCCCAATGGTGGCGCCGGGCTTTATGGAATCCTTTTGACGAGTGTTGGTGCAGGCGCGGTGGTCGGGGCACTTTTGTTGCCTCAAATTCGCGGCGCGCTGGGTACAAACGGCTCGGTAATTATGGGCTCGGTTGGAACGGCTGTGACGCTGTCGATTTTCGCGCTGGTTCAGAACCCGATCGCGGCTGCAGGAGCGTCAGCCCTGGCAGGGCTTTGTTGGATCACTGTCTTATCGAGCTTGAATGTCTCAGCCCAAACATCCCTACCAGACTGGGTGCGAGCGCGCGGGTTGTCGATCTTCCTGACCGTGTTCTTCGGTTCAATGTCGCTCGGCTCAATCATTTGGGGTCAGGTCGCGACCCATCTCTCGATTGATACAGCTTTGTTGATCGCAGCTGCCGGATTGTTGCTTTTCATCCCGCTCACACTGGCAGCCAAACTCGGTCAAGGCGAGGCAATGGATCTGCGAACATCGAGCGAATGGTCAGTTCCGGTCCTTGCCGATGGCGTTGAGGATACCGGCGGTCCAGTCATGATCCAAATCCGCTATATCGTGGCAGGTGGGCATCACCAGGATTTTCTCGACGCAGTGAACGCTTTGTCAAAAGCCCGTCGTCGGACCGGTGCGCTTAGCTGGTCGATCATGCAGGACACCACGAACAACGCGGTCTTTGTTGAAACCTGGTTCGAAGCCTCGTGGACGGAGCATATGCGCCATCATGACCGCATCACTGAAGAAGACAAAAAACTTCAAGAGGCGGTCAAACGCTTTCTCAATCCAGACCATCCCCCTGTGGTCACACATTATGTGACCGGCTCGGCGAGCACGCCGCCGACCACGCTTAAGACGGAGAATTTGTCATGAAGATCGCGCTTTCATTATTACTAGCGTTGGCAATTGGAGCTGGGGCAAGGCTTGCTGGCATCCCCGTACCAGCGCCGCCTGCGCTCATCGGTGCTTTGCTCGTTCTGGCGATGACTCTCGGTTACATCGCAGCGGACCAAACTGCCTCTCATCGCGAAGCCAAAAATCGAGACCTTTGCGGCGGTCCCACCGGCGATACGAAAGGAGCTGCCTCATGACGTCTGCGATACTTGGGATCATACTAGGCTTTGGCATCGGTTATGGCTGCCGCTGGTTCGATCTGCCCTTACCGGCCCCACCAAAACTGATCGGAGCTCTGCTCGTTGTTGCTATGACGGTGGGATTTGTGTTGGCGGATTCATTAGTCTAGCACCAAAATCCTTCGGGTTTTTCTTTCTGTAGAAACAAAGCGCGAAGTTTGCTTGCAACAGGATTCTGCTACACACTCGCTACACAAACAGCGAAAAACGTTGAACACTAGGAATTCGTATGCCTCTGAAAAGAGAAGAAAAGATTTAACTTTAAGGAGCGTTAGCCGTCCGTGTGGGGGCACCACTTTTGAGTGAATAAACAGCTGTAAAATCATCGGCATTTCACTCGTGTCGGCTGCTTTTGTTACAGGCTTGAAGCGCACACGGCACGGATGGTCTTCGCGATGGGACTGGCGAGCGACTTTGCGATTGCTGTACATTCGGTTTGAGACGCGGGTATATGCCAGGTCGGTTGGTGAGCGGGCAGGGTGCATTTAAAGTCAGCCTCGCCAAACGATCTATGGGGCTTATAGGAGTGTGACGCGTTGTCGGAAACACATGTAAATCCACTCATAGTCGGTTTTCTCGTTCAGGAAGCTGGCAGCGTTCGAGAGCTGTCTTGGGTCGAGGTTTCGGCGGGTTTGGACCGATCTCCGGGGGCTCGGATTTGGGTTCATTTGGACCGGCTTGCTGAAGACACACGAAATTGGCTCGAACAAATTTGTGGCTTGGATCCAAATGTAATCAGCATCCTCCTACAGGAAGATACACGGCCGCGCGCTGTGAAGTATGGCGAAGGCATTTTACTCAATTTGCGCGGTGCCAATCTCAATCCGGGCGCCGAACCGACTAACATGATCTCGATCCGAATTTGGGCCAGCGATGATTTTGTCGTCACGACCCGCGCTCATCCGATCCGCGCGATTGATGATCTTGCCGAAATTTACAGAGCGGGAGCTCCACCAGAGACCCATGGCGACTTGGTGACGTTTATTGCGGACCGGCTGACATTTCGGCTGGAACCAATCGTCTCAGACCTGGGAGAACAAGCGGATCAGTTGGAAGAAGACTGGCTCGATCAAAACACGCCGGCTCCTAAGCAGAAACTCGCGCATTTTCGGCGCTCTGCGCTGTCTTTGCGGCGCTATATCTCGCCTCAAAAGGAGGCGCTCTCAGCGCTGGTACGAGAGGCGGGGCCCTTCTTGAGCGATAGCGCGAAATTGCGATTGCGAGAAATACAAGACATCACCACCCGACTGGCTGAAGATCTTGATCTGGCGCGCGAACGCGCGGTTGTGATCCAAGAGCAAATCGTTGAACAGCGCGGTGAAGCGATGAATCAGCGTCTGTTCGTGCTGGCCATCATCTCCGCGATCTTTCTCCCGCTCGGCTTCTTTACCGGTTTGTTCGGCGTCAATATTGGCGGCATGCCGGGGGTCGAGAATTCGTTCGCTTTTGCGATTTTCTGTTTCGCCCTCGGGGTCGTGACGGCGGGATTGTTATACCTGTTTCGAAAAGCCAATTGGCTATAGTCCAAAAAAAGGGGCCAGTCCTCAAAGGACTGGCCCCGACCGCCTCCCAAGCGGCTCCCCCAACTCTACAATATGGCGATACCAAAAATCGCGAGCATGGCGGCGGCTGCCGTCGCGGTGGATACGCCCAACACGAGCGGCATGTTCTTTTTTGTGTTGCCCTGACGGGCGTCATTTTGTGTCAGTTCGATCGACATTGAATGTGTGTCCTTGTTTATCGGGTTTTGTTGAGCGGCGCGTTTATGACGCTGCCAGTGCTTTCAACATCCAGGCGGCTTCTTCGTGCTCACCAATCCGCGCGGTTAAGAGGTCGGCGGTGTAGACGTCTTTCAGCTTGTCTGACGCTTCGACAATGCCACGCATTTCGTCGGCGACGGTCAGGTGGTCACGTGCCAGCGTTTCAAGCATTTGACCAACGGTCGGAAACTCAGACTGGTCAAGCACTTGGCTATCGCCGACATATCCTGCGAGGCCCATCGGGGCCGGGGCGCCGAGCGTTCGAATGCGCTCTGCTATATCGTCAATCGCTTTTGCCAGATCCTTATATTGGCGCTCCGTCAGTTCGTGGACGCTGATAAACATCGGTCCGGTCACATTCCAGTGAAAGCCTTGGGTCTTGTGGTAAAGTACATAAGACGATGCCAGTACTTTGCCGAGCATTTGCGCGATGGCGGTTCGGTTTTCCGCCTTCACATCGGTATCAATGTTCAAAGTTTCGTTTCGGGTCATCAGAACCGTATTGGTCATGGGTATTTCCTTTCGTGTTCCTCCGGCACTCGACGCGTCAACGCGGAGCGCTCAGAGCTTTGTGGTTTAAGATGCTGCCGTCGTCCGGCGTCGAACACTAAGTCCGAGCGGTTGCGGCGGTGGTCAGGACCGGTGAGGCATCAATCTCGTCGGCCTGCATCATCTGCGCGAGATCACTCACGGCAGAGACGATGACTTGTCGGCGCTTATCGGAAAGCGCATCGAACGCTTCGATAAACGCCTCTTGAAGAAGAGGCGGTGCCGTTTTTAGGGTCTTTTCCCCAGCGCTCGTCAGCTTTGAATGGACAATGCGCCGGTCTGTTTGACTGCGGTAACGCTCGACCAGCTGTTTCGCCTCTAAGCGATCCAGAATGGTCGTTACCGTTGGTTGGCTCAAGCTCACATGCCGAGACAATATGCGGGTGGTTACCTCGCCAAGCTCATCAATCGCTCTCAACACGATCAGCTGCGGCGATGACAATCCGGTTTCGCGGGCAAGCCGCTTAGATTGGACATCGACCGCGCGAATGATTTGCCGAATGGAAATCAGAACGCGATCGCTTTGTTTGGGCGCGATATCATTGGCTGGCTGAGCCATAAATCAGTTAGACCACTTTTCTTTCGTGCTCTAAACATTATACCTCAATGCATAATTGTCAAGGGCGCAGTAGAATTTGTTTCCAAGGCAACTAAGGTCACGCTCAGAAAGCATGGAGAAGCGACGACATGAATCGATGGATGGGGCTGATAGTATTGGTCTTCGGATTTGCCCTTGGTGCGGTTGCTCAAGATGTCGATGGGACCGCTGACCGGTTCAACCGTCTACAAGCTAATGTAGAAGCCGCGAAAGCCGACCTTGCGGCGGCAGAAAACACAGCGCAAGTCTCCGCGGCGCGGCTCATCCTACAGGAAAATCGCGTTGAATTGCAGGAGATACAGCGCAGCGTGCGAGCGTCTAAGTCTCAGCTCGAGGTTGACCTTGGTGTGCTTGGGCCGTCTCCAGAGAACGGCGATGAACCAAAAGCGGTCGCTGACCTTCGGCGAACTTATGCTGATCGTATCGCAGAATATGATCGCCTGGCCGTGCTGGCGAGCGCCCTCCAGCAACAGATCGATAATACGCTGGATGCGTCCGCGCGGCAATTGAGAGACGCTTTTCTATCCAGTATTCTCGGGCGCGCTCCGCCGCCTTACCTTCCAAGTGAATTGAGCAATGCCTCGAGCGAGCTAAGCGAGTCGCTGGCGAGAGGCCAGGCTTGGTTATCAGGCAGCTCCAATTCCGAGGAAGAAAGCTCGCGATCCTCTTTAATGCTGGTGTGGCTCCTGATTGGAAGCGGAGTCATCATCTTCTTGATCAATGTTCCCATCAAAGATCGCGTGGCGACGCGGCTCTGGCGCCAACTGCCGAAGCGCGAAATTACGCCAGCCGGACCGCCAGCGATTGCCTTAACGCGAACTTCAACACGGATCGTGCTCGCGGCGATAAGTGTCTTTGCCGTCCATCGCCTAATGATCGAGACGGGATTTGTCGGTGAGACTTACCGCGAAACTCTGGATCAAATTGCGCGTGCGGTGTTTGTTTTGCTTTGCGCAAATGCAATTTCGCGGGGTTTGTTTGCGCCAGACAATGAGCATTGGCGTACGTTTAAAATGTCCAATGCGACAGCGACCGGCGCACACATCGCCGCGCTTTCTGTCTCGGCTCTGTTTGCCATCGACCAAGTTCTAGTGGCTTTGATCGGACGGAATGAATTTGGCGCTTTGCTTCGATTGGAAACGCTGATTGCGGCGCTGATCTTCGGCTTGGTCATGATCATACTGTACCGGCGCTTACGGCGCATTGGACGAACCAATCAAGAGACGACAAGTCTCGAGACGCGTGGACCCGCAAATCAGAAAAGCGGGGCGGGGCATGCGCTTGCGCAATTGCTTATTCTTGCGCCGGCGCTGATCATGGTTGCCGCAAGTCTGCTTGGATATGCAGCGCTGTCGCGATGGGTGTTTGAGAAGGCGGCCTATTTCGCGCTCTTCCTCGGTTTCGCCTATTTGGTTCGAAAGTTTCTTGGCAGCTGGACTCTGTTGGCTGTCGAGCGGATCACCTTCGGTAAGACCCGAAATGAGATCCCCGCTGACGACATCATCGGATTTTGGACCCGGTTTTCGGTGGATGTCCTTATTTTCATTGCTGCGATCCCCGTCGTGCTTGCCGTGCTTGGCATGGAATGGGCGGAAATTCGGACGCTGGCTCTGAATTTTATGTCCGGCTTCTCGATCGGCTCAATCAGCATATCGCCCTCAAACCTGATCTATGGCCTTTTGCTGGTCATCTCGATCTTGGTGGTGACCCGCTTAGCACAACGCGTGCTCGAGAACCGGATTTTGCCGATGACCCGGCTCAATCCCGGTATCCGCCACTCGCTGAAAACGCTGGTCGGCTATGTCGGGCTCTTGATCGCCTTCTTCACCGGCGTTTCGGCCCTAGGTTTCAATCTCTCAAACCTCGCGATCATCGCAGGGGCGCTCTCCGTCGGGATCGGGTTTGGCTTGCAGAGTATCGTCAACAATTTCGTCTCGGGGCTGATCTTGCTGTTCGAGCGTCCGATCAAGATTGATGATTGGGTGATCACGGCTTCCGGAGAAGGGCGCGTCAAGAAAATCAATGTCCGGTCGACCGAGATCGAGACGTTCGACCGCTGCTCTATCATCGTCCCGAATTCAGAGCTGATCTCCTCGTCGGTTCAAAACTGGACGTATAAGGATGACACCGCACGGGTGATTGTCCCGGTGGGGGTCGCCTATGATTCTGATCCAGAACATGTGCGGGAGGTTTTGTTAGAGTGTGCCCAAGATCACCCTCAAATCCTGAGCGACCCAGAGCCTTTTGTGTACTTCGCTGACTTTGCCGACAGCTCGCTAAACCTGCAGCTGCGGGCCTTTATTCGCGACGCCAATAACTCGCTGCTCGTCCGAAACGATTTGAGGTTCAAGATTTTCTCTGCCCTCAAGAAAGCAGGTATCGAAATCCCGTTTCCACAACGCGATGTGCACGTTCGCAATTTGCCACCGACTGGGCTTGGAGATCCTGCGAAAGATGGCGAAGGCTGAGTGAATGGTCGGTTCTGAGGATCTGCGTCGATCATGCTAAAGTCGCTGGGGGCCATCGCGGCGCTGCTATTGGCAACCGCCTTCTTATACGCTGGTAATGGCCTGCAAGGCACATTGCTCGCGGTTCGCGGAGATCTTGAGGCCTTCTCCACGACTACGCTTGGCCTACTCATGTCTGCTTATTTTGCGGGCTTCATCCTCGGCTGCCGGTTTGTGCCAGGCATCATCAAAAATGTCGGCCACATACGTGCGTTTGTGGCCCTCGCTTCGATTGCGTCCTCAAGTGCATTGGCACATGCGCTGATTGTCGAACCGATCACTTGGGCAGGCTTGCGTGCGATAACGGGCTTTGCGTTTGCAGGGCTCGCCATGGTGCTCGAAAGCTGGATTAACGAGCGAGCGACCAATGCGAACCGCGGTCAATTGCTCTCAATCTACCGAATTGTGGACCTCGGGGCCCTGACCGCCGGCAATGCACTGTTGGGGCTCGCGAGCCCAAGCAATTTCTCACTCTTCGCCGGGGTGTCGATTTTGATCTCGATCGCATTGGTGCCGGTCGCACTGACGAGGAGCGATGCGCCAGCACCGCTACAATCTGCAAAACTGGATCTCGGGAAACTCTATAAAGTCTCACCCGTGGGGGCCGCAGGCGCGATGGCTACGGGGCTCGCCAATGCAGCGTTTTGGGGTTTGGCACCCGTCTTTGTACAACGCATCGGCTACGATGCAGCGACCGTCGGCGCTTTCATGAGTGTGTCGATCATAGGCGCGGCGATTCTGCAGTTTCCACTCGGCTGGATCTCGGACCGTGTTGACCGCCGCAAGGTGGTGTTTGCGTCCGTGGCGCTAGGCATTGGGTGTTCCGTCGCGCTTGCGCTATTTGGCTCACAATCGACCACCCACTTATTTGCGCTCGGCTTTCTGTTTGGGGGGCTCATTATCCCGACCTATGGGATATGTGCGGCCCATGCGAATGATCATGCCGAAGAGGGCCAAGCGGTTGCGACCAGCGGCGGGCTCTTGCTCCTGCATGGTGTCGGGGCGGTGATTGGAGCTGTCTTCGGCGCGGCGATCATGTCGATCCTCAACGCCCCGGCACTATTTTACTACATCGCTGTGGTTTACGGACTCTTCCTGCTCTTCACATTGATCCGCATGCTCATCCGCGACCCGATTTCAGAAGAAGATAAAACGCCATTCGTTCCTGCACCGCGCAGCCCCAGCACAATCATTGTTGACGAACCGAACCCGCCATCCTGATGGCGCTAGGCTACGTGCAATGTGGCTTCCAGTTTGAGCTCAGTTATTTGCGTCCCGAACACCAAGAGAGATGACTGAGTCATGTCATTGGTTGCGTTGCTCGCAAACGTAGTACGTTTGAATTTTGGACGCCGGCGTTAAATGTTCGGCGAGCTGAGGCGACATTAGTCCTTCGCATTGTAGAGGAGTCACCCTAGCTCCATGGGTATGGTTACCACGGATTTCGGCCTCAACTATCAACGCATGCCGCAAGCCTCGATGACGCTTGATCGCGAATTGAAATTCAAAAATGCGAACGAAGCTTACTGCAAGGCGGTCGATCGGAAGAGGGATGATCTAATCGGATTGTATTTGTTCGATGCTTTTCCAGATACCGCTGAGCGCATGGAGCCTTTTTTGACGGCATTGCGCAAAACCCTGGATGGCGAGATCACACATCTCGAATTGCAGCCATACAAATTATTACTCACCGACGGCCGGCTAGAAGACCGACTATGGAACATTGAAAATCAACCTCTTTATTCCACGGAAGGGGCAATCATCGGCGTTGTTCAATACTGCAAGGATGTCACGGAACGGGAGGCGCTTCGAAAGGAACGGGACCTGGTCACCGCGGAACTCATGCATCGCGTTCGAAACACCATGGCCGTTGTCCAATCCGTTGCTGATCATACGATCCACACCTCCAACTCACTGGACGAGTTCCACAAGGCCTTTTCCGGACGCCTAATGGCCATGAGCCGTAATTTCACGATGCTCTGTGATGCAAACTGGTTGGGTTTGGATATTCGAGCCGTTCTGATGACCGAGCTGTCTCCATACCTCGAAAGTGACTCTGACCGTCTACAGATTGATGGGGATGAATTCACGCTTAGCGTAAAATCAACTAAAGATGCTGCGATGATATTTCACGAGCTCGTCACCAATGCGCTGAAGTACGGATTCTTGTCTGTTCCGAATGGCAAGCTGGCCGTGAGCTGGGATTTTGATGGTTCATCTCTAAATGTCCGCTGGAGCGAGACGGGTCTTACGAATTTACATCCTCCCAAGCGGCAAGGCTTTGGGTTTCAAATGTTGGACATGTATCCGAACCTAGGGATCGAAAAACGATTTGAAAGCGATGGCTTAAAGCTCAGCGCAAGTATCCCCGCCAGCATCGTTGCAGGGCAGATTGCATTCACCCAACCTGACGGAAATTAGGGCGCAACGACGATTTTGTCTGTTGCGCCCTGGGAATCATCTAGGCGTCCGCGATCATATCGACGGCTTCCTTGCCTTTGCGTTTATCAATTGCGGTCGTGTAGGTCACTTTTTGACCTTCAGACAAAGAACGCATCCCGCAGCGTTCCAGTGCACTGACATGCACGAACATGTCTGGGCCGCCATTGTCAGGTTGAATGAAACCAAAGCCTTTTTGGTCATTGAAGAATTTAACAGTACCTGGGGTCATAGAGAACTCCATAAGAATGAACCGCACGCGGAATTGCGGGCGATATGTCGATACTTTTTTTGGGAGTTGTCTAAGATGCGTCGGCGTAGCCTTTAGGGCGCGCCTTCGAAGCCTGATAGTCCGGCGAAAGGTCGATAAGCGCTCTTTCTAGAAATCCTCACAAAAAAGCAACCAGAATCGTTTGTTCGCCTCGGTAGAGCGGTCGGTGGCTGAAATCTTTGCCTCAGCGCCCGAGCGCGCCGCAAAGCGTTCCGTCTTGACCAAAAAAGTTCACCGTATGTCGTGATTTCCTGATAAGGAGATAGCGAGAAAGGGCTCATTGCTTGTTTGAAAATCCACTTGCTCCCCCGGAGGCGACGCGCTTTGACTCGACGCCGGCCCCATCAGCGTACCGCTTGAGCGAGCGATATGAATTTCGGCAAATGGACGGTCTGCACAGCTGGGTGATCATCGGAAAGTTGGGAGCTGTGCATATTTGGGCGCAAGACCTGGGAAATCACCACTGCAGGTTCGGTCCCTATCGTATGAACGACCCGTATTGGGCGCTGATCGGTGGAATAGAACTATACTTCCGGGACGCCCCCGCACCAAGAGCGGAACGCTCTAGTGTTTCTGGCATGCAAGCAAATCACATCGATGGACGCTCGATTTGGCACGTCGGCAGTAGCGTAAAGTTTGCAGAGCAGTTCGCCAACGAACAGTCGATCCATGATATCGAGGAAAAGAACCATAAGCCATTCTTTGCCGCCTGCCGGCAGAACTATTTTGGTAGCGTTCGTTCCGGTCGAGGGTTTGAATAGGGTTCAAGAATTTGTGGCATTCTCGGAGTGGCTTTCTGACACAAGAGTGACCGCACAAGGGCGTCTTTAACGCAGAATTTTCCAGACGCCCATCTCATGCCCATTGTCGGCGCCGGGCCAATAAGTTGCCAAACTCATACCAATTTCATGGCATTTAAATCTCAACCTAAAGTAGATTTAAGGGCTTTTCTGTTAGCGCAATGGTCCGCAGGAGTCTCCACCAACGACTTCAAAGTGATTTTAAACGAACCGTCCAGGACAGCGCCTTCAGAGATGAGCAACCGCAACCCCGCCCCTGATAGCCACAGAAATGACCTCGGTGCCCTTGCCGGCACTCAACGATTCATCAACGCATCGCTCCGTGCCGCCCATGTGGCGATGTGGAACACATGTCCGGATACCGGGGAAACATGGTTCAGTGACATTTGGTATACGATGCTGGGGTATCCGGCTGGCGCATTTGAGCCATCTTTTGAAGTGTTTCTTGAGATGATGCATCCCGACGACCACGCGTCGACCCTGGAAGCGTTCAATGCACTGGTGAACGAAGAAACAGATGTCTACCGTGCTGACTTTCGATTGCGCGCTGCGGACGGCACATGGCGATGGATTGGCGCCACGGGATCTATCATTGATCGCACTCGGGAAGGTCTTCCTTATCTTGTGTGTGGGATGCAAACAGATATTAGCTGGCGCAAAGATGCAGAGCAGGCTCTGGCCCAATCGGCGAGAGAAGCAAGGGAAGCAAAAGAACGCCTCACGGTACTTGCTGACAACTCACCTGCGTCTTTGTTTGAGTTCAGAATTTCTCAAGATGGGACGACGACTTTCCCATACATTACCGCAGGGGTGCTGCAGTTGCTCGCGGTCGATCAAGATGATGTGGACGCTGATGGCTCACAGATTTTTAGAAACATACATGAGGATGATCTTCAGGTTGTGTGGGACGCGATTGATAGCTCGCGCGAAGAGTTGTCGCCTTTCTACGTCCGCTACCGCGTTGTTTTGCCGGAGGGCGGAGTCAGGTGGATTCGCGCCAGCTCTCTTCCAAAGCGCCTGGAGGACGGCGCAACGACCTGGTTCGGGTCAGTCTATGATGTGACCGAAGAGGTCGAACGTGAAACAGCTCTGTCTGAGGCCCGCGATTCTGCATTGCTCCTGGAACGCCAAATGCGCGAATTGGCGCTGGTGGATGGTTTGACCGGCTTACCCAATCGAAGGAGCTTGGACGATCATCTCAGATTAAGACAGTCGGATGCCCGCGAGCCAACGGATGCGCCACTGGCTGTCTTGATCCGGGTTGATCTCGATCGCTTTAAGAATGTCAATGATACGCTCGGTCACGACGCTGGCGATGCAGTCCTTTGCCATGTCTCCGACATCCTGGAACGGTCAGTGGGTGAACGCGGGTTCGCCGCCCGCACAGGAGGCGACGAATTCACGATCCTCCTCGAAAACGGCTTTACAGCTAAAGACGCTGAGGAAGTCGTTGCGATCATACAAGCCAATTTGCATGTGCCGTTTCATTTCATGGGCCGAGTTTGTCGCTTTGGTGCAAGTTTCGGGATTGCGACGACCGAGAACGGGTCGATTTCCTCGGGTGACCTAATGTCCTTCGCAGACGCGGCGCTTTATCGAGCGAAACAACGCGGGCGTAACCGCCTCGAAGTGTTCGACAATTCACTCCATCTCGCGATTATTGAAAGCAGACGCCTTGCGGGCGAGATTGAAGCCGGTCTTGAAAACGACGAGTTCGAGCCTTTTTTCCAACCTCAGGTCTGTGCGAGAACGGGCGATCTGATCGGTTTTGAAGTGCTGGCGCGTTGGCGATCGGAATTACATGGTCTGTTGACGCCAGATCGTTTCCTGTCAGTCGCGGAACAGATCAATGTGGTCTCTGCTATTGATGAAGCGATGGTAAAGCGGACCGAACATGTCGTCGCGCAGTGGGCCTCGCTCGGATTTCATCCTTCGAAACTTAGCTTCAATGTGAGCGCGGCGCGGCTTCGTGAGCCAACGATCGTGCGTGCCGTTAAAGGTTTGCAGAAAACCGGAGTAACGGTCTCATTCGAATTGCTTGAGTCAGTGTTGCTTGAAGAACAAGACGAAGTGATCCGGCATAATCTCGACCTGATCAAACGCAGTGGAATCGAGCTGGAAGTCGACGATTTTGGATCCGGTCATGCGTCCATTCTTGGGTTACTGGAAATAATGCCCAATACCCTGAAAATTGACAGGCGACTTACTCAATCTGTTGAAGACGACACCGCGTTGCGCGCACTTATTCGAGCGGTTGTTGGAATGGCCCGTGCTTTAGATATCAATACGATCGCTGAAGGAATCGAAACACCCGAGCAGATGAAGCTTATGAGCGATCTTGGTTGCCAATATGCGCAGGGCTTCCTGATTTCCAGACCCTTGGATAGCGACGGTGTTCCTGAATGGGTTGCTATGCAGTATCATCATCGTCGCAGCCGGTCCGCATAAAGGCATATACGCGCATCAGTCTTCTGAAACCCGCTCCACAAAGACGCCGTGCCTGATCCTGAGCCAATGTTTCGAATGAGACCCACGAGGCAATTCTGGGTCGCTAAGCGATTTCTGTCGGCAAGGCCGTTTCGAACTTGATGCGCCGATAGACAACGTTTGTGGTCGAGCGCGAAATAGCAGGATTGGTGAGAAGGCGTTCATTCACCCATTCATCGTAGGCCGCCATGTCTGGATAGTGACCGATGAGGATGAAGTCTTCGTCCCCAGTCACAGTGTAGCACTGAGTGATTTCAGGTGTTTTGATCATCTCCGATTTGAACCCGTCATAAGTCGCCTGGCTCTCTTTTTCGAAGCGGATAGATATGATTACGGTGATACCAAGTTTACCGGGATCCACGAGACTGACATCACCGATAATGTAGCCGTCTTTCCGAAGCTTGCTGACGCGGCGCCGAACGGATGGCTCTGACAATCCAACTTTGTTCCCTATGGCGTGCATCGATTGCCGGTTATTGCTCTGCAGCTCTCTAAGTATTCTTCGATCGAAGCCATCAATCATGAGGCACCTTATGGTTTTCGTCTGCACCATCCAGGAAATGATCTAAATTCGTCGTACGGCAACGAATTTAGATCAGAAAAGCAAACGGCATCGATCTACCTCAAGATCGAACGCGCGTTTTACTTTCTGTCTGGTCGTTGGAGCAAAATCGTGAAAGCCTCTTCTTGTCGCCTGGCGACATCTATTTCCGCACTGCTGATGATGGCGTCGCCGGCCTTCGCTGAGACGACGCAAGCCCACCCGTTTTTCCCGACCGACTTGCAAATGGAGAACAAGATCACGCTCACGCCTGGTTTCACACCCGATGGTCAAACCATGTTCTTTGCCCAATCGGAGTGTTTCCCAATCTGGGAGTGCCCACAGCGCTTAAAGCGGTCAAATCGGACGCCAGAAGGTTGGACCACCCCCGAACTTGTGGACCTTCCGATCGAGTCGCGAGTAGATTATCCAAGCGTAACTCCTGACGGATCGACGTTGCTGTTCTCTTGGATGGTCACCCATCCCATGCGCGCTAGTGAAGAGACCACAGGGAACTTTGATCTTTGGCAATTGGATCTGACCACGCCCGGTGCGCTTCCCAAGCCTCTAGAAGGTCCCGATTTGAATCGTGTGCGCGCAGGGGCTGTGCGAACGCTTCGCTTCGTTAATAACGAAACGGCCCCAAACCTAACGATAGACGGCGATCTTTATTTTTGGGGGGAGCGTTTAGACGGAGTTGGCGATCGGGATGTTTATGTTGCACGTGCCAACGGTATGGGCGGCTTTCTCGCGCCGGAGCTTCTTCCCGAACCTATAAATTCAACCAAAGCCGACGATGGCGTATGGGTATCGCCGGATGGCAAACTGATGCTCATCACGTATTCTGATCGGGGCGGGTGCGGCGGTAGCGACCTGTTTCAGTCACGACTGGTCGACGGCGAATGGACAGAGCCGGTCAATCTAGGGTGCGAAATAAATTCTCCCTTTTCTGAGTATGCAGCGTCGATGATACCGGGCACACAGAGAATCGTTTTTCCATCAGATCGCCCAGCCTGGCGAACCGGCAAGCGTGACGTTCAACTCTGGAGTGCAAATCTCCCCAACCTCAGTCCGAAGGATCAATAAGCATGAGTTTGAAATCATTCGTTTTGGTTGGTGTCGCATTTGCGGTCTCGCTTCTCGCGCCCCCCGTGGCTTTGGCTGACCAGAACCCATCGTTCGATCCATCCGGGTATTGGACCGGCGCGATCATCAAGAATGGCTCCGTGTTGCCGGTTGAGCTGGAAATCGAAAAGTCTGACGACACATACATTGCGCGTACAGAGTTCCCGGATTGGTTCTTTTACACCCCATCAAGCTCCGAAACGGTCCGCATCACGCCAGATGGTTTGATTATCGAAGACCTTCTGGCGGGCGATGCAACATTAGAGTTGGAGCCGAGATTCGAGCAGCTGATTGGCACCGTCGGAGACGATGGTCGGCAAATCCACTTAAAACGATCGCCGCCGCCACCGATGCCGCTCATCTCCTCGACAGAAACAAGTTTTACCTCGGCGGATGGCACACGGATCGCGGCCACGCTGACCCTGCCAGAGTTTGGCGAACAAGTCGCCGGAATGGTTATGGTCCGCGGCAGAGGTTGTGCGTCACGACTAAATGGACGCGCTCGCTTTCTCGCAACTTATGGCATCGCTGTCTTAACGTATGACAAGCGCGGTGCTGGCGCCTCGGAAGGTGATTGTGCAACCTTCACGTTTGAACAGCTTACCGATGATGCAATTGCCGCCCTGGAACACTTGGCTGCTCAACCAAAGGTCGACGCGACCCGTGTTGGCTTGTTTGGTGAATCCGCGGGCGCCTGGACCATTCAGGCCGCTGCGGAGCGACAACGTGAGCGGGCAAGCGGTGTTCAACCTGCTTTTCTGATCACCTGGATCGGCCCATCGACATCCATCATTCAACAACAAATCAGCTCAGCCGCCACCTATGGCGAAGCGGTTGGTCTCTCCAAAGACCAGCAGGACATTCTGGCCGACGTCTCACGCATCATTGTAGACGCTTCACTCTCAGATCACGAAGCATTTGCAAAGCTCGACCCGATCCGTCGCGCGGCTGAAGCTGAAGGTTGGCTTGATCAGGGCTTTGGCGGGGATGACATTCCCCGCAGGCTTGAAGATATGCCAAGACTCTGGCTCAGACGTTTCAGTTATGATCCCACACCCTTTTTGAAGAACCTTGGAGATCTTCCATATCTTGCCGTCTTTGGCGAAAAAGACCCAATTGTGCCGTTCGCTGAAAACGTCGAAGCGTTTGAAAGCACCGGTTCCGACGTACGTGTTGTTGTGCTCAAAGAAAGCGGACATGGATACGACTTTGACGAACGCGCTATAACCCTCCCAAGCGGTCGCGAGTTTTGGTTATTCGAAGGTCCGGATACCGGGTTCACAACAGCGACCCTTACTTTCTTAAAAGAGCGTGGTTTCCTAACACGCTGACGCTGCGACCTGTTCGCCGGAAACGAGATTGGCGACGTCTTCCTCATCGCCAAAGGGAGACGTTTTTTTTAATCTCGTTTGTGCATGTGGAGGATACCGAAGTGATATCCCGAAAGCTTGCTTCGTCTGATAGGCGCAACCCTCTACCCACGCTGAGTTTGCTTCATAATGTACGAAACTCAGCTTCTTCAATCAGCTCAATCGACAGACCTAATAAGCACGCCTGAAGCCTCAAGGTCTTGAACTTGTTCGGCACCCATTCCGATCCAATCCCGCAAAGCTTCCGAGTTATGTTCACCCGGCGCTGGCGCGCGTGACGAGGAGTCGATGCCACTTTGTGAGTGTGAAAAACGGTAAGGCGATTGGATCGTTTTTCGTGGCTGGCCTAACTCGTCTTCAATGTCGACGACAATGCCCAAGGCTTGGACGCTTGGTTGCTGATAAGCTTCCTCGCCAAAGCGTCTGACAAGTCCCCACGCGAGATTGAGTTCATCCAGCTTGGCGGCGAATTCATCAAATCGTGTCCACGACTCGACCCACTCGGATATTGCGGTTTTGCGGCATTCGATCTTAGTCGCTAAATCTGCGCCTTCAGGGGTTGGGTCTACGACGCCTTCTTGCGTCGATAAGACATGCCAGATCCATCGCAGGTCCCCAGACAGCAAGACTTTATGACCTTCGGCGGCGTCCCAGATCACGTTTCCATCGGGTTTCGGCCATTCGTCGTCTAAGGCCCAGGGCGCAAAGTCGTCGCTGGAATGAAGTGAGGCGATCATTGACACGTCAACGTGTTGTCCCACCCCAGTTTGCTCTGCCACCCGCAAGGCCGCCAGCAAACCAATAAGGCCGTGCAAAGAGGTAAAAGTATCTGCGATCGACATTTGCAGATCCGCCGCTTGGCCGCCTGCCATATCGGCTTGCCGCGACAACAAGCCTGCCTCGGCTTGAACGATCGGTGCATAGGCGGCGCGTGTGCGCTCAGGCCCGCTCTGTCCGAACCCTGATATGGAGACCATGACCAGTTTTGGATTGACCGCTTTCAAGTCATCCCACCCGATGCGGAACTTCTCCATGACGCCCGGGCGGAAATTCTCAACCACGACATCGGCTGCAGCAACGAGTTTAAGGATCAGCTCCCTCGCACCTTCGGCATTGAGATCAATGCAAAGATTTCGCTTGCCAATATTCTGCTGAATATAATAGCCGCGTGTGCCTTTGGTCTTCGGCCCCAGCCGACGTGTCAGATCTCCATCCGGAGGTTCGATCTTCAATACATCCGCTCCAAGGTCGGACATCAAGCGGGTCGCGTAGGGGCCTGCCACCACGCGCGAGAAGTCGAGGACGCGGACGCCCTGAAGAGGTCGATCTGTCATCTTGCGGGCTTTAATCGAAAACCGCGAAGCCGTCGAACAATTCAATATTCGGGCGCTCAACGAAAAGCGTGTTCGGAAATCTTATGCGGGAGGTGACAAGCGATACACGCGGCGGGCCACACCGCTAAACATCAGGTCCTGTTCGGCGTCGGAATATTTCGACGCAATTTTCTTAAGCCCGTTCCACAGCGTGCGATAGCTGATCGAGTGGCGGTCGATGGGAAAGTTGCTTTCGAACATGCAACGCTCCGGTCCGAAACACTGGATTGCATGATCGTACCACCGGCTTTGGGCCTCGACGAACTCATCGGAGGAGGGTGGTTTATCACGAAGGTTCCATCCAAAGCCCATATCCGGCATGGCAAGGCCACCAAGCTTGGCATAGACATTCGGGCACTTAGCGAGTTCGACGACATCCTCTTGCCATTGCGCAAAAATCTCTTCTTTTCGGTCCGCATAGGTCCCGACGCCAATGGGCATTCCGAAATGATCAAAGATCATTGTCGTGTCTGGTGCCGCTTGCGCGAGCGCAGTGTATTCCGGAATTTGGTGATGGAACACCCAGGTATCAAAGGTCAGCCCTCGCGTTCCGAGACGCGCGACCCCACGGCGGAAATCTTGCCGCGCCATGAGGCCGCGTTCGGCCCGACCTGGAATACTCAGAGTTTCTGGATACGGATCCCAGGAGGCTGTGTGACGAATGCCGCGAAAAAGCCCCTTCGCAGCGTTTTCATGTGCGTCAATCACTTCGTCTAAATGCTCGGACGTTAAGTCAGCATGCGAAATGATCCCAGCGATTTTCGCCTGGCCATCCAGCGTCGCTGAACGAGCGGCAGCGGCAGCGACAAATTCAGTTTCACCAACTGGCTGTAAGTGTGATGGACCCTCCGTGTGATAGGCGGCGCCGCATTCCATAAAGATTGTCTGCGTCACTTTATGTCCGGATCCGGTATCTCGAAGCAGGTGCTGGAGATTGTAATGCACCTCCGGGTTCGGCCAGAGATGGTGATGGGGGTCGACGATCTCGCGATCAGGATCGATGACGTCTTCTACAATTTGATCCAGCCAAGCATCATTATTGAACATGATATGTACCTCCCACACTTCCCCAAGGCGTCAGAAGCATGGGTCTCGTGGCGGGAGGCAACAGACCTTCACCGCTCAAAGATTTCATTGCGTTACACGCATTTTCTTTTGTGCCATTTTGCGCGCGCTATCTAGCCAACGAAGCGGAGGCGTTGGGCATGACGAAGCCAAAAATTGAAGATCCGTTCCGATCAGCGCGCGAACGTACCGGCGTTCTAAATGTGGACCTGGACGGCGAAACGATCCCGCTCTTATTGCGGTATCGCGACGTCCGAACAGCGGCTAAGAATTGGCAGACGTTTAGCTCGAATGCACCTTGCCGCGTTCCCATTCCGTCGGAGGAAAAGGTACGTTCCGTGCGTCAGTTGCCGATCGAAACAGACCCCCCTGAGCACAAACGGTATCGCGCATTGGTCGAGCCGCATTTTCGAAGACCGCTACAACCGGAGTATTTGCAATCGCTGCACGCGCTGATCGATCAGGAAGTCGAGGACGCGCTGAAGAAAGGCGAGTTCGACGTGGTGCATGATTTTGCTTTGCCGCTTCAGTCGAAAGCGCTCACGCTCTTGCTCGGTGTTCCAATCGGCGAAGCGGACACCTGGGTCACGTGGGGGACCAGCGTTTTCAATGAGGGCGATGGAGTCGCGAAAGGCAATCAACTTGAAGCTTATATCCAGGCTCAATTAGATAAGGCGGAGCCATCGCCCAGCGGAAACGATTTCTTTTCCGCGCTCACTCAGATGACGATTGATGGTCGTCCGCTTGAGCGAGACGAAATGGTCGGCATAGCCAATCTGACATTCGCGGGCGGGCGGGACACGGTCATTAATGCAGTGACGGTGATGGTCGATTATTTCGCGGATCATTCTGCTCAGTTTCTGGAAATTGCCAGCGATGAGCGGCGGGTGAACCTCGCGGTTGAGGAATTCGTGCGCATCATAACACCGCTCACCTTTATTGGCCGGGTCTGCCCAAACGGTGCAGACATCGGCGATCAATCTGTGGCACCGGATGAGCGCATAGGGCTTTGCTGGGCCTCTGCAAATTTTGATGACTCCGTCTTCGAGGATCCTGAACAGATTAAGCTTTCGCGCTCACCGAATCCTCATGTTGGGTTTGGCAGTGGGCATCATGCTTGCCTGGGCGCCCCGCAGGCTAGAGCGATTATGCGCCGCTTGCTCGAAACTCTGGCGATGCGCGTCGCTGCAGTTGAGGTCATCGCGCGCGTGCCGAGGTACGAAACGCATCCCCAATTTAAGCGTTGGATGGCCTATGAGCGCTTGAATGTGAGGTTTATCGCCAAGTCGAACTAGGGAACCTTCAAGCCAGCTCCACGTGCATTGGCCCAGCGCATTTATCAGTCGATGATATTTGCAGCTTTGGCTTGGGCAGTGAGGGCTTCACGATGATCGGGATGCGCGATTGCGATCAGCGCTCGCGCGCGGTCCTCGCCGCTGAGGCCTATCAGGTGAGCGGCACCGAATTCGGTGACAATCGTATCGACATCGTTGCGCGGGGTCGTCACAGCGCCGGTAAGCTCCGGGACGATCCGAGAGACCTGGCCCTTTTGAGCGGTCGAGCGTGCGGCGATGATCGAGCGTCCGTTTTGAGACCGCCGGGCCCCACGGACAAAGTCAAGCTGGCCGCCTGAACCACTATATTGTCGCCGACCCAAGGACTCCGAATTGCAGGCGCCGCTGAGATCTATTTCAAGCGTCGCATTGACCGAAACCACATTTGGGTTCTTGGCGATGTGTCTCGGATCATTGACGATGTCGACCGGGTGACTGGCGATCGACGGATTGTCATGGATAAGGCGATACATGCGGGCATTGCCCAAAGCGAACGTAAATACAGTTCGCCCTGGAAACGTCTTCTTCATGCGATTGGTCACGGCGCCTGCATCGATCAAATCAACCAGGCCTGGCGATAGGAGCTCTGTATGAATGCCGAGATCCTTGTGCCCTTTCAGGCGCTGGCACACCACATTCGGCAGAGCGCCAATCCCCATTTGTAGACAGGCGCCATCCGGGATCATCTCCGCGATTATGTCGCCGATTTTCTCCTCTTCGACGCTCTGTGCCCGCTCAGGCATTTCGAATAGCGGGGTATGGTTTTCGACAATCGCATCGACTTCGCTAATATGGATCATGGAGTCGCCAAACACGCGCGGCATGT
The DNA here is from genome assembly GCA_965279045.1 of Henriciella sp. Lineage (GTDB taxonomy): Bacteria > Pseudomonadota > Alphaproteobacteria > Caulobacterales > Hyphomonadaceae > Henriciella. Next base: position 131,695 of record CBDIHJ010000044.1, read on the forward strand.
GTTCGTTCACTTCGATCACGGTTTGCTTGGCGGCGCGCGCCGCGGTGCTGGCGTAATCAATATTGGCCCCGAATGAAAAGAAGCCGTGCTGGTCCATAGGCGAAACGACCGTGACAAATCGATCTAATGCGATGTGCTGAGACAAGAGACGCGGGGCGTCCGAGAAGGCGACGGAACAAAGTTGATGACTTTGCGCCCCTCCGCTTCTCCGGCTTCGACAAGCGCGCGCTCAGTGGGGCCAAGAAACATGCAATGCGGTGTGAGCTTATCCATATGCCGGTAATCGAGGACCGTTTGGGCCGCCGCGGGCATAGAGTGAAAGTACCAAAGCTTGAGCTGTTCCAATTCTCCCCGATCGAGGCGTTTAGACAAGGCATTCAATAAGGCTGGCGGTTCGCCTAAAGCCATGCCCATGGACAAGTTCTCACCCGAAGCAAACATTGAAACGGCGGTTTCCGGATCGCAGAGCTTGTCTTGATAAAGCCGCTCAAAATCGCTTGTCATTGGTCTGTGCTCCCAGATGCGATTTCCATACACGCTCAGACCCGTAAGCGGTAGTCGTCACGCCTTGAAGACACAAACTTGAGTGGGCTCAGCGAAACACGGCTGTTTGGTTCGAAACGAATATGAGCGTTCCGCATTCGGACCAGATATTGACGATTTGATCGTAGCTTCCTCGACCGACATGGCGACTGTCCGCTTCGAGCAAGACCCGGTTGGTGTCTAACCCGGAAAGCGCGTCTTCTCCGCATGTCGAACTGACGGAAAACGAAATCGTCGAGCCAAATCTTGGCGTTGAGGCCGCAAAAAACACGCGTGGCATTGGTGTGTCCGAAAGCGCGATCAAGGCTTTGGTGTCGATCGGGCGGCCGTCTTTGTGGGCGATCCAGGCGCAGCTTTTCGGATGAAGGTTTTTGGAGAAGGGGGTGCCTAAAAAGGCGCGCTGCTCGTAGTGTTGTAGCCAGATCGGCCCCATACCTTCCATGTTCATGATCTCGACAGAGCTTGGGTCCGGTGCGTCCGGCATAATCCTCTCATAGCTATCATCATCCAGCGATCGCTTGCGCCCCATAATGATATCGAACGCTACCAGAGGATCCTCCGGGGCATCGACGTGGACCAATGTAACCCGCCAGAAATCAGATTGCGTTCGCTTTGCTAAGCGCGTGAGCTGGACTTCGATGGTGCCGGCTTTGATTGCCCGTGGAAACACAGCGTTGAGGCTCAAAAGTTCGCCCCTAGTCTCGCTATGCGCTTTCACTGCAGAATAAGCGGTCGCCGCGGCCCATCCCCCGAATGCACTGGTGAAATTCCACCAGGTTTCGTCGACTTGGACGCGAAAAGCGTCTGAGGTTATTTGTTCGAGTTGTGTGGCGTTGTCTAAAGCAAAAGTCATCACCAAGAGTACGCAAGGGGACCAGAACCGGATCGAAAGAACTTTGAGGTTCGGAGCAATAAGCACTGCGGTAAAGCGGGTTTGCTGCGGCGCCGCTTTGTACTTGCAGACTGGCCAAAACCATTCAATTGCGTATGGCTCATTCAAACCTGACGAACACGACTCGTCAAAGCGACTAAGTTTGAAAGCCACCTGAATGTCTGAGCCGAGCATAGATCTCGATAAGCCAAATGCGATGGGCACGTTGGATTCGATTGACCACCAATCTTGCGATCTCATTGCTTGCCGTGGTTCCAACCTTCTTTGCGTGTGTTTTTACGCCATGGCGGTTGTCGACATTGCTGAAACAGGATGACCCCGAAGGACGCTCGGGTATGTTGCTCGCGCCGGGAGCCTTTTTTCCGCTCTCCTTGCTGATCTCAATGATGCTCGGTGCGCTGCTGACCACCCCAGAGATCGCCAATAATAATGGTTCTTTTCTTGGGCCGAGACTGGCGCTGTCTATTCAGTCAGCGGTTTCCGAGGGCGATATTTGGCGAACCATTGCGACGATTATTCCGATCTACGGTTTTGCCGTTTTGGTCGGTGCGCTGGGGGGCATTCTTAAACCGATGGCGCACCCAGATTGGACATTAAGGGTGAGTTTGCGCGCGGTGTTCTATGTGACGGGCGTTTTTGTATCCTGGATTATACTCTCGACGGCCGCGATCGACTTGATCCGCGTCACCACCCATGATCGTGAATTAGTCGGCTTGATTATGGG
>CBDIHJ010000045.1:0-142498 GCA_965279045.1 Henriciella sp.
TGTGCACATTTTGCCTTTTTTCCCTTTTTCATCGGACGAAGGGTTTTCGGTCACCGACTACCGGGTCGTGAACCCGGTCATCGGCGATTGGGCCGATATCAATCGTATCTCTTCAGAATTCAAACTGATGTCGGATCTGGTGCTCAATCATGTGTCTTCGCAAGGGCCTTGGTTTAGTGCCTATCTGCAAGGCCAAGCCCCGTATGACCGCTATTTCGTAGAAGGCGATCCAGATGAAGATCTCAGCGAAGTGGTGCGCCCGCGAACCAGCCCGCTACTACGCGAGGTCGACACTGCGAACGGCGTCAAACATGTTTGGTGCACATTCAGTCACGACCAAGTGGATCTCGATTTTAAGAACCCTGAAGTCCTTTTAGAATTCTTACGGATCACGCGGCTGCATATTGAAAATGGTGTTCGCGTTATCCGCCTCGACGCCGTGGCGTTTCTTTGGAAGACCGTGGGCACCAAATGCGTCCACCTGCCCGAAACGCACGCGATCATTCAGTTGATGCGAGTCTTGCTCGATTATCATCAGGAATCGGTTGTGCTGTTGACCGAAACCAATGTCCCGAACAAGGAAAACCTCTCTTATTTCGGGATGCGCAATGAGGCGCACAGTATCTATAATTTTTCGCTGCCACCTTTATTGGTGCACGCGCTGCTGACCGGGACGTCCGAGTATTTGAACCAGTGGCAAATGTCGATGCCGCCGGCGCCTCTCGGGTGCGCCTATCTCAACTTTAGTGCCAGTCACGACGGCATCGGAATGCGCCCCGCTGAAGGCTTGTTGCCCGCCGATGACATTGAGCTGATGCTACAAACCACAAAAGATTTTGGCGGTTTGATCAATATGCGCACCATGCCGGATGGGTCCGAGCGGCCTTATGAGCTCAACATCACCCTCTACGACATGATGAAAGGCACGCCAGAGGGCGATGCGCATCACTTTGATCGTTTCATGTGTTCGCAAACGATTGTGCTCGCCTTGGAAGGAATCCCAGCGATTTACATTCACGCGCTGCTCGCCACGCCGAATGACACGGAGGGGGTTCGTAAGTCGGGCGTCAACCGAGCGATCAATCGACATCGATGGGACTATCCAACGCTACGCGCCCACTTGGCCGACGAAACAAGCATTCATGCGCGCTCCATGACCGAACTGAACCGTCGATGTGAGATCCGCCGAGCTCAAAAAGCATTCCATCCAAATGCAACCCAGTTTACGATGCAGCTCGGAGACAAGATTTTCGGTTTCTGGCGCCAGAATCTCGAACGCGATCAATCGATCTTTGCGATCCACAATATCTCAGACCAAAGCCTCGATATCCCCGCGCGGTCCTTGAACTTGATCTCAGGGGAAAACTGGGTCGACCTCTTAAGCGGAGACATGATTGAACCGTTTGGCGAAGAAATTCATTTTGCGCCGTATCAATGCCGCTGGATCACGAATTCACTTGGCACCGGCGAAACGGCTTAAGCGGCGTCTGCTTTCACCGCTTCCCGCAAGCGTCCCATAATGCTTGGATCGGCGGCCTCGATCCGTGTCCAATTTGGAATCAGCGGTGTTTCGACCGGCGTCTCTAAGAATTGCGCGCCCGCTTCGGCGACATTTGACGCAAACAGTTCAACCGCACGCTCTTCGGAGTTTCGATCGAGCGATAATCCATTCATTGTCGCCACCGCATCATAGGCTTCAATCAAGTCGAGCGCAGTTCGGTAATACGTGGCCTTTAGCGTCCGGAACGTCTCTTTTTGAAAGACGACGCCCTGAATGGCCAATTTGCGGAACAGAGCTTTGCTAATATCGCGCGACATTCTGGAGAGCCCGGCATTGGAGTCATTCTCCGATAGCGGTTGATGTTTGTGATCGTAATTGTCAGCAATATCGACTTGGCAGATCCGGCGTGCGTTCAGGTTGCGATACGCTTCCGACAAGACCCCAATTTCGAGTCCCCAATCGGACGGGACGCGGATGTCCTTAAGGATGCTCGTCTGCATCGCAAACTCGCCGGACAAGGCATAGCGGAAGCTTTTCAGATAGCTGAGATAGTCCAAATGTCCGAACAGCTCTGAGAGCGCGTGCAGAAGCGGTGTGACGAGCAGCCGGTTCACGCGCCCTTTCAAAGTGCCGTTGGCGAGTCTCGGATAATAGCCCTTACAAAACTGATACGAGAAATTGGGGTGACAGACCGGATAGAGCAGGCGGGCCAGCATATCGCGGCTATAGGTCAGGATATCGCAATCGTGCAGCGCCACCACGTCTGCGCGACCGCAAGCCAGAGCGTAGCCAAAACAGTACCACACGTTTCGACCTTTTCCGATCTCACGCGGTGCCAGCGTTCCGGCGGCGAGGTGCTCATCGATTGCCTTTAAACGCGGACCATCATTCCACAGAATTGAATGGTCTTGTGGGAGTTTCGAAAAGAACGCTTTGGCGCTTTCGAATTGAGTTTCGGTGGCCTTGTCGAGCCCGATGACGATGTGATCAATGTACGGGACTTCAGCGAGTTTATCACGGATTGCGGGCAGGGCGTCCCCTTCCAGCTCCGAGTACAAAGACGGCAAAATCAGCCAGACTTTCTTTTGTTTAGAAAATTCGAGGAGTTGGCTTTCCAGCTCTTCCGTTTTGGTCGTTCGCAAATTGTGGAGCGTTGCGACGCGTCCATGTTGATGAAAATCAGCCACTGCCCAATTCCTGTTTCTCTGCGCGGTCCAATCCGAGGCGATCCATCAGGGATAATACGGCTGAATTCCAGCCCGTTGGCCCCGCCGCTTCGGTTCGATGAATGTGATTTGCCGGTTCGTGTTGCAGTTTCGGTATGCCTGTTCCGCCCTCATTCTTGATGATCACGGCGTAATGAGCGGCCTCTAGCATTTCAATGTCATTCGGCGCGTCGCCAAGCGCCAATATCGGCGCTGGTGCAAATCTAGACGCAATTTTGAACATTTGATCCGCTTTTGTCGCACCGAATGAAAATGTCAAAAACCGGCCGCCTTGGCGCGCGGTGAGGTCGCGTTCGGCAAGGTGCTCAAGAAAATCCTTTAAGGCTTCGGGCGGCCCCAGCCATCGTCCTGGTTCGGAAAAGCATCGTGTCTTCGCTCGCTCCGAGGCTGGCACGGATAAGCCTGTAAGTTCAGCGACTTGTGCAGCGGTAAGGTCTCCAAAGCCTTCGAAGTGTTGCCTGAGGGATCGAGGGACTTGGTCTAAGACTGTACGGATCTCGTGATAAGCTCCATCGCTGAGCGATTGCGCGCTTTGCCCAGGCTCGAGCCGCCCAGCACCGTTTTCAACGATTGCGGGACAGTGCGCAAATCCAGTTTGCTCGCGAATTTCATCGATTTCCGCAGCCGTTTTGGAGCTTGCCAAGACCAGATGGCAGTTGTGATCGCGCAGCGCCTGCAAGGCTGGCTTCGCGGCGTCAAACGAATAAGTCTCATGATCCAACAACGTGCCGTCGAGATCGGAAAAGACGATCAACGGCGTTTCTTGGTCAATGCTCGGTTTGCGATCGACATCTACGTTCAATGCGTATCCGCGGCGCCGATGACCTTCGAGCATGCGTTTGGTCAGGCGCTCGTAGTGTTGGATGAACGTCCCAACCCAGGCTTTTCGATCGGCTGACAGATCCTCGATCGCGACGCGGTGTGTCGTCGCCTCTTGCTGAAGTCGCCAGTCAAAGACTTGTTCAAAACTCGGCGCACAGAGATGAAAGAACGCATCCGCCTGATCCCAGAGCGCCGCATAAGAACCGGCCAGTTGGGCCTCTTGATAAAGCCGCCAGTCTCCAGAAACATCGGACGCCTCGACGGCATTCAAGGGGGCGTCGTCGGAGGCGCCTTCGAGAGGCAATGCCCCGATGCACCACCCTTCGACCAAAACCGCGCGCGGGCGTCCTTCGAAGATCGTCCACGCCGATTTTGGGAAACGATCGTCAACGCGCTTATCAAATTTTGGGATCACAGTCCGGCTGCTCGCGTTCGCGGTACGAAGCGTTTCGATCGTCTCACGTAAGAATTTGATATCGTGCGTACCGGGTGGGCCTCGGACTTCGAACAGCGGATGGATTTTGGCTGCTAGCGCCTTGCGCTCGGCTTGGGTCAAATAGAAATCATCCAAACCCAAAACGGCGATGCGATGATCGAAATAGTGTTCGACATGTTTGAGCGCAGTCGATTTCCCGATGCCTTGTGCCCCTGATAAAAACAGCACCGGCACACCCGAGGCTGATTGAATCTGAAGATCGATCCAGTCTGCCAGAAGGGTCTGTATTGTATGGCTCATAAGCCTGCCAATTCCGTTCTCAGCCTATGCAAGTGAGGGGTTATTCGATCCCGTAGTACAGGCCGGGATTCATGTGGCCTGACAATTCCTTACTCAGAACGTTTCATCCCCTCAGCGTCTTTGCAGCGAGACTCATCAAGGTGCGAATTGAATGCCTAGGAAGTGCTCAGAGCGGAGATAAATGCAGTTTGAGCCGTTTATCTAAAGGCGAGCGGGGCGGCCCAGCTCACACCTAAAATGATCAAGAATGCGGCAATCAACCAGGCGCTATAGCTCCAAGCGATAGACGCGGAAACCTGCGGCAGCACCCGCCCTTCATCCCGCGAAGGCGGCGCCAAGAGGAGCGTGACCAAGCCTCCGGTAAGCAAGGTGACGATCAAGCCGATGACATTCCACCACATCCAAAAAAGATCTGGTACAAAGAGCCAGAAATAGAGGTTGAGCGCGAGCCCAACCAAGAGCCCAGTATTCGCGGCCAATTCAGAGCGACGGCTCTGCAAAATCGCCATCAGGAACACGCCTAGAATGGGTCCGTAAAGAGCTGATCCGACTTTGTTGATAGCCTCAATCACAGTTGGCGCGATGGACCCTGCAAAGAATGAAAGCACCAAAATCACCAAACCCCAACCGATCGAGAGGAGGCGGGCCAGCTGAACTTGCTGGTCCGGGTGAGACGGCTCAAGCCCGAGCATGGCAAGGTCTTTTTCTGTCGCCGCAGCCAGCGAGTTCACCGCGGAACTCAAAGATGACATGGCCGCTGACAACATCGCCACGATGAGCAGTCCGATGACGCCATGCGGCAAGCGCTCAATGATATAGATCGGCATCATGTAATCCGGTTTATCGGCAGGCACCTGCGCTAGAAGGTCCGGATCGTGCATGAAGGATGCGCTGATCACCAATCCCGCGAAACAATACAGAACGACGATCGGGAAACGCATCAAACCATTGGCAAAAAGGAGCCGCCGCACATCGCTTTCATTGCGCGCCGATAATATGCGCTGCGCTTGGCTTTGGTCGCACGCGTAATAGGAGGCATAAAGCACCAGGCCCCCAAACAGCATGGGAAATAGACCAAATCCCTCGCCATCGAAGCCGAGGGCGCCGACATCGATGGCTTGCAAGCGATCGCGATCGATTTCTGCGATGGCGGACCCAAAGCCGCCGAGGTCGGCAATGGCGTAGCCGGTCACCAGTAAGATTCCCCCGAGGATCAACACCATTTGGATGGCATCGCCATAGACGACCGCTTTCATCCCGCCGGACGTCGCATAGATCAGTGTTATCAAGCCAACGGCGATTACAGATTGCCAAAGCGGAATGGCGAGCACGGCTTCGAGAATGAGCGCGATAGCGTAGACCATGATCCCGGTTGAAAATGATCTGACAACTTGGAATGAAAGGCTGATCAGCAGGCGCGTAGAGCGCCCAAACCGCCGATCGAGAAAGTCATAAATACTCACAATCCCGGCGCGATAGAGCGGCGGCGCAATCACAAACATGACCAGCAGCATGGCCAACGGGACCGCCAGCTCAAAGGTCAGCCATTGCAACCCGCCGCCTTCGCGGAGCCCAACAAAGGCAGGCGCCGAGACAAAACTAATCGCACTCAATTGCGTGGCCATGACTGATAAGGTCAGGGGCAACCACCCGAGCTCGCGACCGCCGAGATAATAGTCTTGCTCGCTTTTTTGCTGCCTCAGAAGGTAACCAAACCCGATAAGTGCGACGAGATAAGTGCCGACCACAAGGTAATCAAATGAATTCATACTGTCCGACGCTCTCTCGCGGTCACGCAATCTGTTGCACTGCGTGCGCGTACCACGTATCCGCACGGAGTCGGCGTTCGTGGTGTCGAGCGGACGGGTATTTCTGACAGATCGCCCGAATTTTAGGCGCGCTGAAAGGGCTGCATGATCAGTCTGATCGGCGCTGTGATGATCCGAGCTACCTTGAGAAGAGGGGCAGTTTTTTCGATCAAATCAGGACGATAGGGGCTATCATAGGGGTCAATGCTAAAGGATTTTCGGATGTCTTGGGTGGACTGGTTCCACTCTGATTCCCAATTTATCAGCATCATGGGATGGGTCTCCCGGCCATGGCGCCACGCTGAAAAAACCGTGTCTGCGACGACTTTAAACCCGCTCTGCGCGCCAACCGTCGCGGCTCCGAAGGGAATAGGGAGGAATTGCGCCGAATAGCTGTGCCCAAACTGCGCCAGCTGAAACGCGGATATCGCGACTTCATGCAAGGAGGTCGTCTCGTAGCCGGCCACGATATGCCACAAATCATGCGCTTGCAGGATGCGTGTGTTCAAATAGGCAAGCGGGGTCGGTAAATCACTCAACCCCAATTCATCGCGATCAAGAACTTCCAGATCGAACTTATTGTCGACGATGAGGTCATGAAACTCGCGGGCCAAAGACCCTTGAGGCTGTGCGGCCAGTTGATCCATTGTGATCATATTGGGAAGCGGCTGCTGCGCAGCTTCGATGACCCCGGGATAGAGGTTGACCGCGGAGATCAGTCGCTCGGTGAAGTCCGTCGTCATTAAACCCGTCATATCTGCCGTTCGCTGCGTGATTGAAAGCGCATCAAGTCGTCCAGCAATCGCATCTTCAACAATTCCCAGATAGGTCTCCCATAGATCGTCGGGGGCGCTGAGTGTGGGCTGGTTTTCGGATGAGATTGCCGAAGCATCGATGGGCCGTCCGCTCCACCCTTCAGCCGCTGCATCATAGATTTCCGCGACGCGTTCAGGCGCCAGATAAGCCGGGTGGGCAAGCATGGCGGTTAAGCGCGCGCGGTCCTCCACCCCTGCTTTTGTCCCGGGTAAAGCCAAATGCGCCGCTGCATTGCGCACATCCTCTGTAGAGACCGGTTGATCAATTTCGCGAAGGAACGTGTCCCTGAAGACTCCGAAAGATCTCGACATCGCCATGAGTTTGATCCCAGCTTGAATACGCAATCTGATTGAAGTCCATGAGAAGGCGAAACGTCAAGATAGGCTTAAAACATCGATCTCATGCCTTGCCGATTTTTAGAGCTCGCCGCTCGCGCGCTTTCATCTATTTCCTCTACCAAGCCACCTGATGGGAGACGCGAAATGTTGCGAGCGACTGCGATTACGATCATCGCCTTGGCGGTTGCTGCCATGGCTGGGTTTTCCGTTTCGGCAAAAGAGTCGTCCTCTATGCAGATGAAACGGCTCGACGGGCCTGAGATTGAAAATCTTTTGCTTGGGACAGAACTCTCAGGTCGAATTCATGGCTATTCCACTGCTTGGCGCGGTTGCATTGATCCGGACGGGGTCACCAGCCGAGAGCTCGATGGGAAGCTGATTTACGGCCAGTTTTCGGTGCAAGATAATCTGGCCTGTTTTCAGTATGGCGACACCAAAAGCTGTTTCGCGGTCCTGCAATATGAAGGCGGTCATATGCTCTATGCCCGCAATGTGGGCTTTCTGATCGACGAGATCGTCGACGATGTGGATCTTTGCCCGATGGGAAAAGCTGGGGTTTAAAACGCGCTTAGTGCGCCTCGGCCCAGTTCTTTCCGGTATCGGCTTCGACGACCAGCGGCACGCTTAGATTCAAGGCCGGTAGAGGCGCACGTTCCATGGTCGCGCGGACCACGTCGATTGTCTTTTCCGCCTCATCTTCCGGCGCTTCGAAGATCAGCTCATCATGCACTTGCAATAGCATTTTGGCCTTCAGCCCCGCCTTCTCCAAGGCGCCCGGCATTTGAATCATGGCGCGTTTGATAATGTCCGCCGCCGAGCCTTGGATCGGCGCATTGATCGCTTGGCGCTCAGCAAAGCCGCGCTGTGGCCCTTTGGCTTTGATGCCTTTCAGGTGCAGGACGCGGCCAAAGATCGTCTCGACCCTTTCATGCTCCGCGGCATATTTTTTGGTCTCGTCCATGTAGGCTTTGATGCCGGGGAAGCGTTTGAAATACGTCTTGATATAAGCCGAAGCTTCGTCGCGCGGGATCGATAATTGCCGGGCGAGACCAAAGCCGGAAATGCCGTAAATGATGCCGAAATTGATCGCTTTAGCGCGCCGCCGGATCATTGGATCCATACCTTCAATCGGCGTGTCGAACATTTCCGATGCCGTCATGGCGTGAATGTCGAGGCCTTGGTGAAAGGCGTCTTTCAAGGCGTCGATGCCAGCAATATGGGCGAGGAGGCGTAGTTCGATCTGGCTGTAATCCGCGCTGATCAAGACATTGCCGGGCTCCGGAATGAACGCTTCGCGGATCTTGCGGCCTTCTTCGGTGCGGATGGGGATGTTCTGCAGGTTCGGATCGTTTGATGAGAGCCGCCCGGTCTGCGCGCCAGTCATGCCATAATTTGTGTGGACGCGCCCGGTGCGCGGGCTGATCTGTTGTTGCAGGGTCTCAGTATAGGTTGAGCGCAGCTTAGAGACGGTCCGCCAATTGATCACCGCGCGCGGCAAGTCGTGACCTTCAGCGGCCAAGTCTTCGAGAATGTCAGCACCCGTCTGCCAAGCGCCGGTCTTGGTCTTTTTGCCGCCTTCAAGGCTCATTTCATCGAACAGGATCTCGCCCAGCTGTTTGGGGCTGCCCAGGTTGAACTCGCGGCCCGCCAACTCATAAGCTTCGGCCTCATAGCGGGCCATGGATTGGTTGAACTCCGCCGACAGCCTTGAGAGCGTGTCGCGGTCGACTTTAATGCCATGGCCTTCCATGTCAGACAGAACCGAGACCAGAGGGCGTTCCAGGGTCTCATAGACGGTGGTAACGCGTTCTTTGTGCAGGCGCTTTTTCGACTCCAACCAGAGCCGCAGCGTGATGTCGGCATCCTCGGCGGCGTATTCGGTGGCGCGGTCCAGAGGCACACGATCAAACGAGATCTGCTTTTTGCCCGTCCCACAGACGTCTTTGAAGGCAATCGGCGAGTGATGGAAATAGCGTTCTGAAAGCTCATCCATGCCATGATTGTGCATGCCGGCATGCATGACAAAGCTCAGCAGCATCGTGTCGTCCATCGGCGCGACCTGAATGCCATAACGCGCCAGAACGGTGACGTCATATTTGAAATTGTGCCCGATCTTGAGCACGGAATCGTCTTCGAACAGGGCTTTTAGCGCCTCGAGGGCTTTGTCCTTATTGATCTGACGCGGTGGATCGGCCCCGAACATATCGCCAGAGGCGGCGGCTGGATCACTGTCCGGATCGACATGCGCGAGCGGAACATAGCAGGCTTCTCCGGGGCCCAAGGCGAGGGAAACTCCAACCAGACCGGACTCATGGGCGTCGAGCGCGTCGGTTTCGGTATCGACGGCGACATAGCCTTGTGCATGAGCCCGCGCGATCCAGTCTTCCAGCGTGTCAAAGTCGCGGATGCAGACATAGGTGCTACGATCGATTTGGACGGGCTCGTCCTCGGTGGCTCCTTCGAGCGTGCCTTCCAGCTCAAACGTCTCTTTAACTCGCCGCGTGATCGTCCGAAATTCCATTCGCTCGAGAAAATCGATTAGCGTCTTTGGGTCGGGATCGGCGACAGCAAGCTCTTCGAGCGGAACCTCAACCGGCACATCCTCTTTCAACGTGACGAGATCGCGTGACATGCGGATCTGATCGGCATGGTCGATCAGGGTCTGGCGGCGTTTGGGCTGCTTGATCTCTTCGGCGCGTGCTAGCAGCGTGTCGAGATCGCCATACTCAGTGATCAGTGTGGCGGCGGTTTTCACGCCAATGCCGGGCGCGCCGGGAATATTGTCGACGCTATCGCCGGCCAGCGACTGGATATCGATAACTTTGTCAGGACCGACCCCGAATTTCTCGACCACTTGCTCATGCCCGATATGCTTGTTCTTCATCGTGTCGAGCATGGAGATTTTATCCGTCACCAGCTGCATCAAGTCTTTGTCGGACGAGACGATGGTCACCCGCGCCCCTTTGGCTTCGGCTTGGCGGGCATAGGTCGCCATCAGATCATCAGCTTCATAGCCTTCGAGTTCCAGCGCATGCGTGTGGAACGCGATCGCCGCTTCACGCACCAGCGGAAATTGCGGGCGCAAATCCTCCGGCGGTTCTGAGCGGTTGGCTTTGTATTCGGGGAACATGTCGTTCCGGAACGTGTATGAGGACTTGTCGAAGACGCAGGCAAAATGGGTCGGACGCTCATCGCCTTTTAAGTCTTCGAGCAGCTTCCATAACATGTTGCAAAAGCCTGACACGGCGCCGACCGGAAGACCGTCAGACGCCCGCGTCAAAGGCGGCAAGGCATGATAGGCGCGGAAAATGTAAGCACTCGCATCAATCAAATAGAGATGGCTGTCAGAATTGATGGGGGCGCTCGGCATGGTGACTCCTTTAGTCTTGAAGGGGTTGTAACCGTGAGTCGCATGCGAGGGTAGGGGGGAGATAGTCGGGGTTTAAGTTCACCTCATGTTATAGCGGATTAGACAGTTGAGGAGGGGGTTCAAACTCATAGCCCTCCGGAGCCGTCCCAACGAGCGATTGCGCTGAAACGCCGAACGCCCTTTGCACAGACTTGTTGAAATCTAAGGTCGAAGAATAGCCCCATTTTTCCGCCGCTTCTGTAATAATGTCTCGCGGTTGAGGGCGCCGTGCGATGTCCATGACCGCGCGAAACATTCGCCGATCTTGAATATAAGTTCGGACGCCGCCTTGACGCTCAAAGAGCCGAAATAAGGTCGCTCGAGATATGCCAAACTTTCTTTGGATTGTTTCTATTTTTAACGACGGAGACCGAAGGTCCTGGTCAATATGGGCTCTAATTAGCCCGGCGAGGGCTTGCCGCGCGTTTCGCCGAACCCAAGGGCGCCCTTGATCGGTCTTTATGCAAACCATCAATGTCGATGCGAACCGCATCAAGGAGGAGTGGTTTAGCGTGTTGTTGAACAGGACTTGATCAATCGTTTGGCTGAATTCTCGATTGATCAATTCCCCGACAGGGGTCGCTACGGGAAATTGGATCATTGGCGGATGGATATCTGGATCATACCCAATCATCGCTTTTGGAATATAAAAGCCTTGGACCAAGATTGGTACCTGAAGCGATTCCACGCGACGCTCTAAGTCGAGAATATAGATCGAGCCAGGTGCGCGGTCGATATTAACGTCTCCTATCACACCACGGAAATGACCATATTTATAGCGATGCACAAAAACCAATGGCGCCGCAAATTCCGATTGAGCTCGTGTGCGTCGGATCGCCAGCGAGTCCATCATGGATTGAGAGATCATCCAGTGATCGCCATACCAGGACAGCGTTTCGAATTCGCCTAGATTGTGTTCACTCTCGAGTGGCGTGGCGTCAAAGATCCGTTGAAGAACGTCTCGCGCCATCTCTGGTTCACCATGCACGAACATATGCTGTTCGGGGCCGAAAGTGTATTGGTTTGAGGTGGGGTGCGGGGTCATCAGGAGCGCCATTGAGTCGGTTGATCCAAAGATTGCGAGCACTCTTTGTGTTTCAATTTAACGACAAAGATCCGACATTGAAAATTGTCTGAGAGTCTCAAACTTGATCGTTGGACTTCGAAACCTCTTTGCATTCTGCTTGAAACTAGACAGCCTTGGGGTGAGCTGATTAAGCCTCGTGCGATGAAAACTTACTTCTCTCCGATGACGGCCTTAGCTGTTGTGGTCGCGAATATGATCGGCACGGGCGTGTTCACGAGTTTGGGATTCCAACTCATGACTTTGCAATCAGGGTTCGCCTTGATCATGCTTTGGGTGGTTGGCGGTGTGGTCGCGATTTGCGGTGCATTATCATATGCCGAACTCGGAGCGGCGCTACCGCGATCCGGCGGCGAGTATAACTTTCTTGGACGGATCTATCACCCCTCGGCGGGGTTCGTCTCGGGCTGGGTTTCGGCCACGGTCGGCTTTTCGGCTCCCGTGGCGCTCGCCGCCATGACGTTTGGGGCTTATACGACATCATCTCTCCTGCCGGACGCCAGCGACCAAGTCACAAATTGGAGCGAACGCGGGCTCGCCGTAGCATTGATCATCATCTTAACCCTGATCCACACGCGTCAGCGCGAAACAAGTGGACGTTTTCAGAGCTTTTTCACAGCGATCAAAGTGCTCGTAATCTTGGTATTGAGCTTAGCGGGGTTAGCCCTCGTCTCCGGGTATCAGCCGATCAGCCTCCTCCCGCAGGCGGGAGATGTGGGGGCCATCACGTCGGGCGCCTTCGCGGTCTCCCTCATCTATGTGAGTTACGCGTACACCGGCTGGAATGTCGCGACTTATCTGACAGACGAACTGAAAGACCCGCAGCAGAGTTTGCCACGGGTGCTCTTCGCTGGAGCATTTGGCGTGATGCTGCTCTACATTCTTTTAAACGCGGTGTTCTTGCTGACGACGCCCGCGGACCTCATGGTCGGAGAAGTGGAGGTTGGCGTAATCGCCGCACGTTATGTGTTTGGCGATACAGCAGCGATGTTTACCGGTGGGGTCTTGGGCATTTTGCTTATCTCAACCGTCTCCGCGATGACGATTGCCGGGCCGCGCGTCTTGCAGGTGATTGGGCAAGACATCCCGACTTTTCGCCAACTTGCCACCTCGAACGAGGATGGGATGCCAACCGTCGCGGTGATGGTGCAGTCAGGACTGGCGCTGCTTTTTGTCATCACGGCGACTTTTGACCAAGTCCTTGTCTTTGCAGGATTTACGCTTGCGTTGAACAGTCTGTTTGCCGTTTTAGGTCTGTTTGTCTTGCGGTGGCGTCAGCCCGACTTAGCGCGACCGTTCCGCGTGCCATTATTCCCGTTCGTCCCGATCGTTTATCTGACCCTGACGATTTGGACGCTGGTTTTTGTTGCGCTCGAGCGACCGCAGGAAGTTGCAGTCAGCGTGGCTCTAATCGGCTCTGGTGCTTTGATATATTTGGTGACGCGCGGGCGTGCGGCCGGTTAAGTCATGCCGAGGATTTGATCTTGGAACGCGTTAATGCGTGGCACGATCTCGTCTTGGAACCGCCGCCCATTAAACACCCCGTAATGACCCACACCTGGTTGGATATAGTCGGTCTGCATCTTGTCCGGGATACCGGTGCAGAGATCATGCGCGGCTTGGGTTTGACCGATGCCTGAGATGTCGTCCTTTTCGCCCTCGACGGTCATGAGGCCGACGTTTTCAATCGCACTCGGATCGATCAGGCGCTCGCCGCGATAGCGGAAGACACCGCGGGCAAGACGGTGCTCGCGAAACACGCGGCGAATGGTTTGGAGATAAAACTCTTCGGTAAGGTCAAGCACGGCAAGGTATTCATTATAAAAGGACCGGTGCTTGTCGGCACTATCCTCGTCGCCTTCGACCAAGTGCTCAAAGAAACGCGCCTGGGCGTCGACGTGACGATCCCAATTCATGTGCATGAAACTGGTCAGCTGAACGAAGCCTGGATAGACGCGGCGCAACATACCCGGCCATGGCGCTGGCACCGTGTAAATCATTTTCTCGCGGAACCACTCAAAACTGCGTTCTTCGGCCAAAAGGTTCGGGACGGTTGGGGATTTTCGCGCATCAATGGGAGAGCCCATATAAGTCATCGTTGCGGGCAGGGCTGGGTCGCCATCTTCGGCCATCATAGAGATCGCCGCCAAGACTGGAGGGCCTGGCTGACAAACCGCCACGACATGCGCGCCGCCGCCAATGTGCTGCAATGCCGAGCGCACATGGTCGATATAATCGTCGAGGTCGAAGCGCCCAAACCAAACCGGCGCCATCTTCGCATCCGTCCAATCGGTGATGTAAACTTCATGGGTCGGGAGAAAGGCTTCGACTGTCCCGCGCAGAAGCGTTGCAAAGTGGCCAGACAATGGGGCACAGATCAACAATCGAGGGCGATCCTTCGGTGCCCCTTCCGTTTCAAAGTGGACCAAGCTGCACCAAGGCGTCGACCAGGTGGTCACAGGTGTTACGGCGCAGACTTTGCCGCCTATCTCCGTGGTCGGGATCTGCCATTCTGGCTTCCCATAGTATCTCGTGGCGCGCTCAAACACGCTGCTTGCGGCATGAGCGGATCGACCCATAGTCGTATTCGCGAATGGATTGAGCGGGTTTTCTAGAGCCTGCATGGTGCCTTTGGCGAGTAAACGCATGGGCGCTAAAGCAGCGCGGTTCATCTCGACAAACGTGTACAGCATAACATCCCAATCCCGTATTTGGTGCACTGCAACATAAGCTGCACACTTAGTAAAGCCAATCTAAACGTCACATACGATTATTCGTGCTGCATAAACTGGGCCGCTCGGTGCGCGCTCGCGCGTCGGAAAAGTGTTAACTGGTTGTGAAGCGTTTCAACCGCAGGTG
The DNA here is from genome assembly GCA_965279045.1 of Henriciella sp. GTDB lineage: Bacteria > Pseudomonadota > Alphaproteobacteria > Caulobacterales > Hyphomonadaceae > Henriciella. The sequence goes on from CBDIHJ010000045.1 coordinate 14,600, forward strand.
TAAAAAATGACAAACCTGCCTTTGCCACTGAATCAATCTCAGGCGTTTGAACGCACCTGCACGGCCCTCGGTTTAACGGTTCAGCGCGTGAACTCGGAGCAAGGCACCTGTTTGATCCAAAGTCGTAAACTCCCCGTTATTGGCGCGTTTCACTTGGTTTCGCGCGGCCCCGTTGCGACAGATCCAGAGAGCGCAACGGAGCTCTTGAGGACGCTTCGGCAGACGAAAAGCGGTCCTCTGGTTGTGAACGCGCCGGTCGGAATGGATCAGATCGGTGGATTCAAAGTCGCGGAAGGGGCAGAGCTCGCGCTGTTAGACTTGAGCGCGCCAGAGGAGATGCGCCGCCGCATGCATCAAAAATGGCGCAATCAACTGAACAAGGCCGAGCGATCCCCCCTACAAGTGATCAGCGAAGCCCTAGACCCTCAAAAGCACCGATGGTTCCTAGAGGCGGAAACCGCGCAGCAAAGATCTCGCCGCTATAAATCTTACCCAACCGGATTTCTATTAGCGTATGCGGCGACCAATAAGGGGGATGCCAGGCTCTATACGGCGACCTTCGACGGCGAGCCTGTCGCTGGCTTGCTCGTTCTCAAGCACGGTGTGATGGCAACGTATCAAGCTGGCGTCACCACCGACTTGGGTCGCCAACACTGTGCGCACAACCTGCTCTTGTGGCATGCGATGAGCGATTTGCAGGGTGATGGGGTCCTGCAACTTGATCTTGGGCGCACCGATTTATCGCCCGGTTTAAAGCGGTTCAAAACTTGCAGCGGGGCCAGAGTTGAACAGCTTTCGGGAAGTTTTTTGTCTCATTCTTGGTTAACGCCCAGGTTTTTTCAGCGCGCCAAATATGGGCCAAGAATTGCTGTAAACTGAATGGAATCGACAGGATTGACGGCACTGTCCGGTGAGTACTGACGATTTCTATCGAATTACTTATAAATTTCAGCATTGAAAACAGTATTCTGGCAGGAATTGCTGCTTATTGCCGTTGTCACACCAGCAAAAACGCTTAAGCGCCTGCGGATGATAATGGATATGGTTAACAAGACAGATTGCAATCGCACGAGCGATACGAACGAATTTCAAGTCGGAAATTTCGTGCTGCGCGCACGTCGGTCTTGTGAAGACGCCCGCAAACATTTGGGACTCTCTGCAAGAGAAATCGAATTGCTCATGTGGGTGGCTGCGGGCCTTAAGAAACGCGACATCGCACAACGCATGGGTATAACCGCGGCTACGGCGGACACCTTCCGCCGCCGGGCTTATGCCAAGCTTGGCGTGGGCACAGGGTCAGCTGCTGTAGCGATCCTGAGCACCTATTTGGCAGGCTCTCAGGTTAAAGAGTGTGCATTGAACGGCCTCTAGCCGATATGCTGCTGTAGGCAGTTCGAAATGTAATCCGGATCAGCATCCGCTTCTGCGAAGAAGGTCTTAAGCTGCCAATTTTCGTCCATGAGATACAAGAGGGATGTGTGGTCCATTGTATACTCAGCCAGGCTGTCTGGCGTTTCGATCCGCTCATACTGTGCGATGAAGGCATCCGCCGCTGCGGCGATCTCTTCTTCTGTCCCAGTGAGTCCCAATAGATTATCCGGGAAGGCAGCGGTCGAAACGTAGGCCGCCAAGGCCTCCGGCGTATCCCGCTCGGGATCGACCGTAATTAAGAGTGTTTGCGGGGGCTCGAGACCTTCCGGGAGCGCCTGATAGGCACGGTCAACCGCGACCAGCGTACCTGGACAAATATCAGGGCAATAGGTGAAGCCAAAATAGATGAGTGTCGGCTTGCCGAGAAAGTCCGCTTCCGTGACCCGCTCACCTGTATGCGCGATCAGGCTAATCGGCCCGCCAATGGTATCGTAAGCACGTGTCATACATCCAGCGGCAGCGCCGCCTGCGCTTGGGCCTTGAGGGGCGGGATTACAGGCTGCCAGCGCAAGTCCTGCAAGACCTAACGAAATCGACTGCAATGTCTTCATGAGGCGTTATGTGCACATTCACGGATTGTGATAAAGGGCCGTGACGCCGCACTTGGAGGAGCCACTTTGGAAGACTTGAATGCCAGCCGCGCCGGTATGGATGAGGCGCTGGTCAGTCTCTTGCCCGAAGGTCTGTCCACCGTCGGTGCGGCTCAAGGGCGAACTCGCCTGGGCACATTGATGACCCTGCGATGGCTAGCCGTCGCGGGCCAAAGTTTGGCCGTCCTGGGTGTCTACTTCATCCTAGATTTTAGTTTACCGCTGGCGCTTTGTTTGGCTGTGATCGCGGCCTCGGCTTGGCTCAACGTGTTTCTATCGTTCGCCGCTGTCGGTCCACAACTCTTGAAGGGTTGGGAAGCCGCGCTTCAAATTGGATTTGATGTGATCCAGCTTGCGCTGCTCATCAGTCTTACCGGCGGGCTTTCCAATCCGTTCCTGCTATTCTTAATCGCGCCGGTGACCATTGCGGCATCAAGTTTACGAGGGCGCTTTACAGCACTGATTTCGGCGCTTGCCATCGGTATGGCAGCAGTAATGCCGCTATTCGCCTATGATTTGCCTTGGCGGGAAGGGGAGGCTTTGATTTTCCCGGAGCTGTTTGAAGTCGGGCATTTTGCGGCGCTCTGTATTGGTATCTTGTTCTTCGCCCTGTCGGCGCAGCGAGTGAATGAAGATGAAGCAAAAATGGTTCGAGCCCTAGACGCTGCAGCCGTGGTGATGTCGCGCGAGCAAAGGCTGTCGGCCTTGGGCGCGATGTCAGCGATGACCGCGCATGAGCTTGGAACACCGCTCGCGACCATCCATTTGGTGGCGAAAGAATTGCTAGCCGTCCTGCCTGAAGACAGTCCTTATCAAGAAGATGCCGCCCTGCTGGCTGAGCAGGCTGAACGCTGCCGAGACATCCTGCAACGCCTCGGCAAGGCGCGAGAAGCAAGCGATATGGTGCATGCGCAAATGCCGCTGAGCGCGCTCGTCGAAGAGGCGGCCGCGCCGCATAAAGGGCTCGGCGTTGCGGTTTTGGTGACCTATGAAGCCGCTGAGGGCGGCGAAGAACGCGTTCCTGTCATTCGTCGCAGCCCTGAAGTCTTACATGCCCTCGGTGCATTTATAGAGAACGCGGTGAGCTTTGCGGACGCGGAAGTCCGTGTCGTGGCGAATTGGACGCAAAATCAGTTTGTCGTGACGATCCGCGATGATGGACCGGGTTTTGCCGACGAAGTCATGCCCAAACTCGGCGAGCCCTATGTCTCGCAGCGTAGCGAGGCCCATCTCGGCGGTGGGGATATGGGGCTTGGCTTCTTTATTGCAAAAACGCTGATCGAACGGACTGGCGGACGCATTGCGACACGCAACCGCGCGGCACCTCGTCGCGGCGCGATCGTACAGGCTGTTTGGCCGCGTACTGAGTTACAACCTTTGGACAATACGGAAAACAACCTAGATTAGGGACTGAAGGAGCAAGACATGGAATCTCCAGTTACAGTCAAATTACATGAGAGCTTGAAGAACGTTGAAGACCGCACCTGTTTGGTGCTCGATGACGATGGCCCGTTCCTGCAGCGCCTCGCGCGGGCGCTGACGCAACGTGGTTTTTTGATTTCGGCAACTTCAAAAGTTTCAGAAGCACGTGACATTGCGCGCCTCAACCCACCGGCTTTTGCCGTGCTCGACCTGCGGCTCGAGGATGGTTCAGGGCTGGATGTCGTCGAAGTTCTGCATCGCTATCGCCCGGACGCCCGTGCGGTGATCCTGACCGGTTATGGCGCCATCGCCACGGCGGTTGCGGCGGTGAAAGCCGGCGCGGTGGATTATTTGGCGAAGCCCGCCGACGTTGAAGACATTGTTCGCGCCTTGGTGAATTCTGGTGACGGGCTTCCCGAACCGCCGGAGAATCCGATGTCTGCCGATCGCGTCCGTTGGGAGCACATTCAGCGCGTTTATGAATTGTGCGGGCACAATGTGTCTGAGACGGCGCGCCGATTGAATATGCACCGACGCACGCTGCAACGCATTTTGGCCAAGCGCGCGCCGCGTTAGCGCTGGACCCAGACCAGAACACTCCCTAATCTGCCCCTCAATCACTCGGTTGAGGGGCAGATTGATGTTTGCACACATCACTTTAGGCATAGTTGACCGGCCATGGGCGAAGGCGGTTCGTGACAGTGTTTTTGTTCGCGATCCAGATGGCAATAATCTGCAAGCCGTCTGTCATCCGGTGGAGGGTTAAGCAGCCATGACCACACCGCCATATGCAAGCGCGAAGTGTTTGTCGGGAATAGACGATATCCGCCATGGCTTTTTCGGTCGTAAGGGCGGTGTCTCGACGGGGCTGTATGAAAGCTTGAACATTGGCCAGGGTTCGGATGATGACGTCCAATCCATTCGGGACAATCGCGATTTGATTCGCGATGCGGTGGGCGCCGAAAAGCTGCTCTCCTGTTTTCAGGTTCACAGCGCTAAAGCGGTCACAGTGACTGAACCATGGCACTCGCGGCCACAAGCTGATGCAATGGTCACGAAAGTACCTGGCCTCGCCCTCTGTATCCTGTCCGCCGATTGTGTGCCTGTGCTTTTTGCGGACGTGGAAGCGCACGTGATCGGGGCTGCCCATGCCGGTTGGAAGGGGGCGATTGCAGGGGTTTGCGAGGCAACGCTGGAGGCGATGGAAACCCTGGGAGCCGATCGCGCAAGAACCGTTTCGGCGATTGGACCTGCCATCCAACAAGCAAGCTATGAAGTCGGACCCGAATTTCGCGACACCTTTGTGGGTGAATATGAATGGACCGACCGGCTCTTCATTGCGGGGCGCGATGACCGCTCGCACTTTGATCTCGTTGGATATGTAGAGACGGTTCTGAAGCGCGAAGGTGTCGGGACGGTCGAAAATCTTGGCCATGATACTTGCGCCATGGAGGAAGACTATTTTTCCAATCGTCGCCGCAATCAACGCGGAGAACCAGATTATGGCCGCAATGGCAGCGTGATTGTGCTCAATGCGGCCAAATAACCCGGTCTTAAACGAAGGCACGAACGGTTTTTGAAAGAATGGCGCCAAAGGCGAAGCCCGTCGCAACAATCGCTGCGATCTGAACCGCCGAGAGCCGCTGACCGCAGCCAAAGAGTGACGCTTTCAGACCCCGGTTCGAATCGATCTTGGGGTCGAATTTATTCGGTGCGAATAACAGGACGAGCAAACCGCCAATTCCAATTACCGCATAAGGTGCGACGTCGATCGCCGCTGCGCTCGCGTCCGATTGAGTGCTGAAGAACATGGCCAGCAGCAAAGCGTACCCGACCGAAAACACCACCATAAATGTGTTGCGATAAGCGAGGGTCATTTTAAGCTCCAAATCTAAAGGTTCAGAGCAATAGTCGCCGCGTTGTCAGAAGGATTACAAATAAAGCCCCAGCGGGACACCCGATCTATTCAATCAGATGCCAAACCGTTTGTCGGCCTGCGAGATAGTCAACGGTCTCACCGTTGAAGCACGCATCTTGTTCCAGTTTGATCTGCGCGAGCTGACCGCCCCATTCGGGGACCTCGGCTTTCACATTACCTTCGATCGCATAGCAGGTGTTCGCATATACCGGCCAATCCCCCCGAATGGGCGTATCACCTTGATTGTCCCACATACCGATGGTTGGGCCGGGCGCGTGCCCGAAGAAACCGAGTGGGTGAGTGTACGTGGAGCAAATCATATCCGCAGCATCGCACTTGTCGCGCGTTGCTGCGAGCACTTCGTTGCCGGTGCGTCCAAGTTCGTAGGAGCTGGTGAGGAAGTCCTGCCAGCGATTGCCGACCGCCATGGCCGCTTTCAAACCCTGCGGAACGTCGCTTTCGCCGATTTTGAGAATATAGCCCATTTCCTGAGTATCGGTGCAGAGTTTGAGATAACAGATGCCAACATCGGTGTGGATGATGTCGCCGCGGCGGATGATCCCTTCTTCGCCGCAAAAGTCTTGCTCAGCGTCGCAGCCCATCCCAGGGCGTTGCACATTCACATAGGGGTTGAACCAGGGGGCGAGATTGAGCTCTTCAAAGCGCTGTCTCAGATACCAGGCCACGTCGTCCGTCGTGGTCACACCCGGCGTGATGACGCGAGAGGAAAAGCCTTCGGAGATGACCGACCGCGCCAAACCGACAATATGGCCATAGGCTTCGAGCTCCATTTCGCTGCGCGTTTCGATCCAGCGAATGACGAGATCTTCCGCGCTGACCAAGCGGCCGCTCAGCTCTGGTGAAAGGACGGACACGAGCTTTTGGTGCAAACCATGGGTAAGACCATCCGCCACAGGCCAATGGGAAGAGACATTGATGCCAATTCGTTCCGGGTCTTTTTCAGAGATCAGGGCAGCGAGGGCGCGCCATTGTTCATCCAGATCACCGCCTTCCCAGGCAGCTTCATAAGGCGCCCCCAGCGGATAGCGATTGACGGTCAACATCTCAAAGCCATCATCGCCTCGATGAAAGACAAGGATTGTGGTCCGCCGTGCGGCAAAAGCGGGTTGTGGCACCAAGCTGAAATAGACCGGATCTTCCGCGTATTCGCGATTGATCACGAGCCACATATCAAGATCCGTTTCCGCCATGAGCCGCGGTAGCAGAGTCTCCAACCGATCTCGTGTCATTGCATTCTCAGGCGCAATACGGTCGCGAAAGTCGAGTACAGCTCGTTCACCGGTGACAACTCGGCCTTGATCAAAGCTCGCACTAACCGACGGGGTTTGAGCGATGGCGCAGGCGCCAAGCAAACAAAATCCCCAGACATAAAACAGAAAATTCAAGACACTGCGTGGCACAATCAACCCTCTCTCGCTGTTGCGAAGAGCATAGTGCGCTAAGGCTGTCGTGCAATGGGTTAAGGGTCGAGTTCGGGGGTCAAACGGGCGACACCGTATTGGCCTTTCCAAATGTGCACGAGCGCAAATTGGTTCGAGGCGTCTACGCCGGCAACATAGTCGACCATATCTCCAACAAGATCCCCAGTATCGCCGTCGACCGCAACTTCGAGACTCTCAAAGAGCTGGCTTTTATCAATGCGACCTCGAACGGCGTCCTCATCTTCAATAGGGAAGAAGCGCATGCGTTGCCCATCGTCATCGAACGCCATGCCTTCGAACATTTGCGATAGCCCGCAATACGTGACGAGCAGGCTGCATCCGAGCTTCAATTCGGCTTTGTAGGTTTCTCCATCAAACCGCAGGAGTTCATAAATCGTCTCGCGATCCAGCGTGCGGCCGGACCCTAAGGCAATATCTCGCAGGCCATTTTGAGCGGTTGGAAGCACCATGAAACTGCCACCCGAATTGGCGAGAATTTGTCGGTAATTACCGTTCTCATACAGCGTGACCTCGTGCATGCAGCCGCCAGACCCGCAAAAATTGATGTTCTCGACCATAGCGTAAAAATCTTGATAGCCATCCCCATCAAGATCTGCGCTTTCGAGGATTTGGATGTCACCGACCGCGATTGGCGGATCGGGCGTGTAATCTCCGAATGTTGCGCGCTCCTGCAGCTGAGCGCGATACGCCTCTAGGAAGTTGGACTTCTGAGTGGCTTCGTCAGGACGTTGCGGTGCGCTGTCTGTTTCGCAAGTTTCGGCAAAACAGAAATCGAGGGAAATGTCGGAGTAGATGGCCGGGCGCTGCAAGTGAGAAATCTGGCTGGCCAAGTAGGCGGTCTCGCTCCGCGCTTCATCAAAAGCGCGCATCAACGGGGTCTTCCCGTTTTCAAGTTTTGGCAGCAAGGTCCGCGTAAACACCGAATAGGGGGAGGCGTCTTCAGGATCCAGTCGATCGAGCGCTTGCTGGCTGGCGCCTGCGGCGTAAACCACAAGCGTGCCCGGAATGGTTTGCTGCGGAACCAGGCCTTTGGTGACCGATTTGGTCCCGAGATCAAACGGATTGTCTCGGCAGGCGTCGACGATGGCTAAGACCAGGCTGGGATCTTTGGCGCGAAATTTATTGATGATGGCTTCGTTGAGATCAAACGTTAGCCGCTCAAGCACAACCTCAGTCGATCGAAAAGGCGCGTCGCGCATTGCTACGAAGTTTCGAGCACCATCCGACCAGCCATGCCCGGAGAAGACGAAGACGATCTCGTCGCCTTGTTCAATGCTGGCCTCGAAATCAGACAGGGCGATGAGAAAATCGCTGAAATTTGGGTCTTTGAGCAAAGTGACGTCGAACTCGAGCTCGTTTTCAAACACGTTCGCATACCCATCCGCATCAGAGAGCGTTTTTGTGAGGTCTTGTAGCTCATCATAGTTTTGTACGCCGACAATAAAGGCGCGCTTGGTCTGCGCCTCACTCGACAGCACCAACAGAAACACCAACAAAAACGGAATGAAGTAACGCAATACGAGCCTCCGGATCGTCTTGGTTAACTTGCCAGCTCCATTGCGCTAGTCAATCCGCTAGCCGCTCTCTGGAAGTTAGGACCATGTCCTCGCCCACAAAAAAAGCCTCCCATTCCTGGGAGGCTTTTTCGTTTTTTATCTCGTACGTGCGTTACGCGGGAACTTTGAGTCGAGGCCCGGCGGCATTGACGCTTGCGTCAACATGAGCCTCGTAAACCTTGAAATTATCGACGAACATTTGCGCCAGTTTTTCGGCTTGCTTGTCATAAGCCGCTTTGTCCGCCCAAGTGTCGCGCGGGTTGAGGATGGTTGCGTCGACGCCATCCAGCGCGGTCGGGACCATGAAGCCGAACGTCTCGTCTTCGCGGAAGTCAGCCTGATTGAGCGATCCGTCGAGGGCCGCGTTGAGCAGCGCGCGGGTGGCTTTGATTGGCATACGGTGGCCAACGCCGTGTGCGCCGCCTGTCCAACCGGTCGAGACCAGCCAGCAATTGACATTGTATTTGTCGATCAGCTCGCCGAGTAGTTTCCCATACTCACTTGGGTGGCGTGGCATAAAAGGGCCGCCAAAGCAGGTTGAGAAGGTTGCCGTTGGTTCCGTGACGCCTTTTTCGGTGCCAGCAACTTTCGCTGTGTAGCCAGAGAGGAAGTGATACATCGCCTGAGCCGGGGTCAGTTTTGCGATAGGCGGCATGACCCCAAACGCATCGCAGGTCAGCATGATTAGGTTTTTAGGCTGACCGCAGCGACCGCTGAGAGACGCATTTTCGATCGCAGAGATCGGGTATGCCCCACGCGAATTCTCGGCGAGCGAGTTATCGAAGAAGTCGAGTTCACGGGTCTCCGGATCCATCACGACGTTTTCGAGGACCGTGCCCCACATGCTTGTGGTGGCATAAATCTCAGGCTCATTCTCCGGCGAGAGATTGATCATTTTTGCGTAGCAGCCGCCTTCGAAATTGAAGAGGCCGTTTTCGGACCAACCATGCTCGTCATCGCCGATCAGTGTCCGGCTGGCATCCGCAGACAGGGTGGTTTTGCCGGTGCCTGACAAGCCGAAGAAGATCGCGGCATCATTGTTACCACCATCATTAACCGAGCAGTGCATTGGCATGACGCCTTTGGTCGGCAGGATGTAATTGAGGATCGTGAAGACTGATTTCTTGGTCTCGCCCGCATAGGACGTGCCGCCGATGAGGACCAGTTTCTTGGCGAAGTTCACCGCGATCACGGTGTCAGAAACCGTGCCGTGTCTGGCCGGATCGGCGCGGAAGCTCGGACTGTTGATGATCGTGAACTCGTGCGCAAACGTCTCATATTCTGCTTCGGTGGGGATTCGCAGAAGATGACGGATGAAGAGTGAGTGCCAGGCAAACTCGTTGACCACGCGCACAGGCGCGCGGTGATCTAAATCGGCGCCGCCAAAGAGTTGCTGCGTGTACAGCGTCTTGCCTTTAAGATGCGCTTGGAAATCGTTCCAGAGGGCATCGAAATGTGCCGGCGTCATAGAGGCATTATTGTCCCACCAGACGGAATTCTCTGTGGATTCGTCTCGAACGGTGAACTTGTCTTTTGCCGAGCGGCCAGTGTGCTTGCCGGTCTTCACCAACAGCGCGCCACCTTTTGCGACTTCTGCTTCCCCACTTCGAACCGCTTGTTCGTACAAACGTTCTTCATTCCAGTTCTTCCGAACCTCACTGGCCTCAATACCGAGGTCAGCCAACTCTACATTCTGCTGAGACACGTTTTATTTCCCCTGAATTAATTCGCGTGCGTAAATCGGACCCAATCATGGAATCACACCCAGACCCGAAGCCGGGAGTGAACTGCAAGCGCTTGGCCAAAGCCACCCCCGTGAGGAAGGTAAACGCTGTCAAAACTGTTAGTCAGCGCTGTCAGAATTACATGTGTACAAATTATGGGCGAAAAAACTTGAGGGGACCCAATCTTGAGGCGAATTTCGCTTTTGAAACGACCGCGGTCTTAAAACTGTCCGCGCTTTAGTCTGCGCAAGATTTGCCGATTTGGCACAATCGCCATCAGGGCTTCTGTGCGTGCTGGTAAGGGGTCTTCAAATATCTGTGCGGTCAGGATCGAAGCGGCCCATGGTGCCCAAGTGAAGCCGCGAGATCCGTAGCCCCCCGCAATGTACAGCCCGGGAACCGCATAATCATCAAATGGGATTTTCCATTGAGCCCGCTCAAGCACGGAATGGTCTTGTTTTAGCCGACCGACATCTGGCGCAGCGCCAATGAGTGGTAACCGATCGGGGGTGGTTGCGCGAACGCCAGCGCGAGATTTTATCGGGAGCCGTTTTGAGTCTTGCCACCAATAAGGAGCCAAGGATGAGAGGGCTTCGACGTTTTCTTGGCGGGCCGTCTCGTCGGCTTCCGGCGTGCCGCCAGGATGATCCGCAAATGTAGCGCCCCATAGTCGGGTTGGGCCCGAAGCTACAGCATAATGACCGCTCGCTAGAGCGCTCGGCGGCGCGTCGACATCGCTGATCACCGATTCGACCTGCCCCAAGCGCGGCGTCAAACTCAATTCGGGAAACAGTGCTTCGATCTGCCACCCTGCCGCCAATACAATGTGGTCAAACGGTTCATCGTTGACGCTTTGATTGGCGATATCGATCTCCGCGTTTTGTTTCCATCTGACATCAAGATCTTGGAGCAGGCTGGGCAGCAATTCGGACGGCGTGAGGACAAGGCTGCGTTTGTGCAGCAATCCGCCACCTGACAGAGCTTCGAGTTGCTCCAAACTTAGGGGCGGATCGGCGAGCATTTTTTCGAAGCGTTGCCGTTCCCCTTCGTCGCGCGGCCGTTGAACGGTTTCGGCGACTTCTACACCAGATCGACCAAGATAGACCGCTTGCGCGGTTAAGTAAGCGTCCACTAAGAGCCGCGCTTGTGGTGTGTCGCCGGCATCTAAACGTGGCATAACCAACGCCAGCGGGTTGCCGCTGGTGCCATGAGCCGGCCCGTCAGCGCGATCAAAGACGGTGACTTGCGCACCCCGATTGGCGAGCGCGTTTGCGAGACAAGCACCAGAGATGCCCGCACCGATAATCGCGACTTTAGGAGCGGTGTGGACCTCAACGGTCGGCATGACGTTAGTCACCAATGTGGCTTCCAGACGCTCGCGTTTACGTCCATGGCCGGGGCGTTTGCTGACATCGAATCCAGCTGCGGTTAGACCACGGCGAACCGTGCCGGCTACCGTAAAGGTTGCCGCGCGTGCGCCTGGTGCGGATCGGCTGGCGAGCAAAGGCCAAAGTGTCTCTGCCCACATGGCGGCGTTCTTTGCCGGACTAAACCCGTCCAAAAACCAAGCGTCGGCGCGAAACTGAGATTGTGGGAGCGTCTCTTCAATCAGACCGATATGCAGCGTGAGGGAAAGACGGTCTTCTGGCCAGATAATCTGGCGCACGCCCTTCGCGCGCGATGGCCATTTCTCGACAAGCTCGGCGGTCAAGTGCGCGAGATCTGGCCAAGGGGTCATGGCCCTCAAGATGTCTTCGGCGTCCAGCGGGTAGCCTTCGAAACTGACAAAGTGCAGCCAGCCTTCTGAGCTGCGGTGAGCGCGCCACATTTGCCATGTGGCTAGAAAATTTAGCCCAGTGCCAAAGCCAAGCTCAGCAATCGTGAAACTTGATGTCTCGCTCCAACGCTCGGGTAAACCGCACCCCTTGAGGAAGACAGTTTGCGTCTCAGCTAAACCGTCCTCGACCGAATAGTAGACATCATCAATCCGGGGGTCGACGGGGGTGCCATCATCTTTCCAGACAAGGTTCGGGCGCGGCGGCAATCTCATGGGGTCGCTTTAACGAGAAAAGAGGCGACAAACCAGCGGTCGAAGTGTCATCGGTAAATTGATGAGACCAGAAGCGTTTTGGCTTTACATGCAACAATATTGTTGCATATTGGGCGTATGGGCATCGCATATGATCCGAAACTCAGTCTGATCTTTCGTGCGCTCGGGGATGATACACGTTTACTGATCCTAACTGAGCTTCGAAAACGCGATGACCAAACCCTATTCGAGCTGTGTGGGCGGATGGTCACGGAATACGATATGACGCTGTCTCGCCAAGCCTTCACCCGCCATCTCAACGTGCTTGAGACAGCTGGCTTGATTGCGACGAGCTGGAAGGGCCGTACCAAAATCCATTCTCTGACCGTCGAGGCGCTCGAGGCGCTGGTCGAGCCGTGGATCCGTCCATTTATCGAAGGAGAACAGCCATGAAGATGTATATTAAGAGCGTCATGGTCGACGATCAGCAAAAGGCCTTGGCCTTTTATACCGAGACCCTGGGGTTCAAAGTGAAGCACAATATCCCAATGGGGGAGCATAGCTGGATTACGGTTGTGTCTCCGGAGGAGCCAGAGGGGGTGGAGCTTGGACTGGAGCCAAACGCGCACCCAGCATCAAAGGACTTTCAACAGGCCTTAATGGCAGACGGGATCCCGTTCACAGCCTTTCAAGTCGACAATCTAGAATCAGAGGTTGCCCGTTTAGAGGCCGCGGGCGTTGAGTTTGTTCAACAACCGACCAATGCTGGAACGGTGTCAATCGCTGTATTCAACGATACGTGCGGAAACTTGATCCAGCTCCTCGAAATGCACGAGTAGAGCGCCTGCTTTAGACGTCTATCGACTCGATCCGGCTTCGAGTTGACGTTGTTCATCGATCCAGGCGGGGTCGATTGCGAGTCGTTTGGCTATTTTGTCTTCGCTGGTCAGGATCCGCCAAAATGGGCTAACTTCTGACACCGCTTTATCGTCTCCAAGGTCCTCTAAGGCGGCTTCCGCGACCATGCGGACAAAGATAGAGGTGGACATCGGGCACGTGCCAGAGCAGCCCTCGCGAACGGCAAGTTCTTCGCGCATTTCTGGGATGGTGCGGTGTGCACCGAAGGGGATCTCTCGAATGTAAGTGTCAACCATCTGCGGGGTCGCGACGAGCATGGTTTCCCCTGCTTTGATTCCGCCAAACGGTTTTTCCATGACCACTTTTTTGATCTGTTTCTTTGCGACCAGTTTTTCGCGTGCTGTTTTCTTCGCCATCTAAGTCTCCACCGTCTACACAAGTGTAGCGCGCTCTGCTGTCAGTATGTGTCAGCACAGCTCCGAGCTTATGCACAATCTGTATAATTCATTTTTCGTCGCGCGACATGGCCGTGCACCGCTGCGAGCCCTATCTCCCTCGCAACAGAAAGGAATTCGGTATGTCAGAAGTCAAAATTGAGCGCGAAGATGGTCCAAATGGCGGACGATACGTCACCGTGGTCAACGGTGATGAGGCCGAGATGACTTATTCTCGCGCCGGAAAGTCCAGGATTATTATCGATCATACCGGCGTGCCGGACTCTATGCGGGGTATGGGCGTGGGTAAGAAGCTGGTCGAAGCCGCCGTGAATGACGCGCGGGCAGAAGGCTTCAAAATCATTCCATTATGTCCCTTCGCCAAAGCCACACTCGAAAAACATGCCGAGTGGCATGACGTGGTTCAGTAAACCAGGGTTGCAATTCATAGCGCTTTCCCTGACCTTGATAGGTGAGGGAGAGAGCTATGAAGAACATTATCATTGCGGCCACATCTGCGATGGCCCTGACGGCCTGCTGGGGCGCGCCCCCTAATGAAAAAATCCTGACTGAATTGTGCCAAGACGTCTTCTCCGGCGACCCTGAAATTCTGGGTGAGATCGCTGATGAGTCGGGTGCGGATTTAAGTTCATTTTGCAGCTGCTATGGCGAAACCCTAGCGGCCGACACATCCAAAATTGATATCCATAAATCAGTTTCAAGCGCCATTATTGAAGCGCGTGACGGCACGGTCTTAGGGGCAGAAGACGCCGCCGAGCGCGTCGAAGAGCAGATCAGATCAGGTGAGATTGATGGATTTACAGAAGATCAGCTGATGCAGGTCGGAAGTGATTACCAGAGCATTATGCGGGATATGAGCCGTAATGAGGGGGTCTGCCCGGTCAGCTCTTAGCGCTCTGGTTGATATTCAAACGGCTTGAGTTGCGCGACGATTTCAGGGATCGGTCGCATTGGGCGTCCATCCGTGTGGATCATGACGGCGGTAATGCGCCCTTCCGCAATCACGTCTTCGCCGCGCAAACACGTCTGTTGGAAGTGCATCCGCACGCCTTTGACCCCGAGGCTGCGGGTCCGGATCGTCAATAGATCGTCGACTTTGGCTGCGCGTTTATAGTCAACCTCAATATTGGTGAGCGTAAATGCGGCCGGGGTTTCGCGCGCGAGCAAGCTTTGATGACTGACGCCCGCATCTCTTAAAAAATCAGACCTTCCGCGTTCGAAAAAGCGCAAATAATTCGCGTGATAGACCATCCCCGTGAAGTCGGTGTCCTCGTAGTAGACGCGGATCTTCAGCCAGTGTTGGCCATACTCGTCGAAAGGTGCGGGTAGGGAATTCATGCGTTTAGGCTAACCCGGCGCGCAAGATACGCTAGTGCCGGAAGTGACGCATGCCGGTTAGAACCATGGCCAAGCCCGCATCATCTGCGGCGGCGATGACTTCATCGTCGCGGATCGAGCCACCGGGTTGAATAATCGCACTGGCGCCAGCCGCAGCTGCAGCGAGCATACCATCAGGGAACGGGAAAAAGGCATCAGAAGCTGCAACGCACCCAGTTGTGCGGAGGCTCTCAAACCCTTCTTTTTCTTTCGCGTCTACCGCTTTACGCGCGGCGATCCGAGCTGAGTCGATCCGGCTCATTTGCCCAGCACCAATTCCAACAGTCGCCCGATCTTTGGCGTAAACGATGGTGTTAGACTTCACATGTTTGGCAACGCGCCAAGCGAAAAGGAGGTCTTCTAACTGCGCCTCCGTCGGCGCGAGCTTGGTCACAACTTTCAGATCATCTTTGTCGATCCGGCCAAAGTCTCGGTCTTGGACCAAAAGCCCCCCGGCGACCGACTTTATGACTTTTCCCGTCGCGGCTGGGTCCGGCAAGCCATCCGTGAGCAATAGGCGCAGGTTCTTTTTCTTTTTGAACACTTCAATTGCGGCGGCGTCGGCGCCGGGCGCGATCACCACTTCGGTAAAGATCGATGTGATCTCTCGCGCTGTGGCCTCGTCTAGAGGTCGATTGAGCGCGACGATTCCGCCAAACGCAGAAGTCGAGTCACAGGCGAGCGCCTCGCGATAAGCGTCAATAATTGTGTCGCCCAGCGCGACGCCGCAAGGATTCGCATGTTTGATGATTGCCACGGCTGGCGTTTCGTCGCCCAATTCACCAATCAATTCATATGCGGCATCCGTATCATTGATATTGTTGTAAGAGAGCGCCTTGCCTTGCACTTGTTCAGCCGTGGCGACGCCAGGACGGGCATCGCCGGTCACATAAAAGGCGGCCTTTTGGTGCGGATTTTCGCCGTAGCGAAGCGCCTCATTCAGCTTGCCACCGACGCCCATCCAATCGGCTGCGTTTTCCTCAAGTTGAGCCGCGTACCAGCCTGAAATGGCTGCGTCGTAAGCCGCTGTCCGCGCGTAGGTCTTGGCTGCCAAACGTCGTGAGCTGTCGCGCGAGACCCGGCCGCCGCTGCTGGCCATTTCGGCCAGGACTTCATCAAGGTCGCCGCCATCAGTGCAAACAGATACAAAGTCCCCATTCTTCGCCGCTGCCCGCAACATGGCCGGGCCGCCAATGTCGATATTCTCGATGCAATCTTCAAACCCGGCCCCCGACGCTACGGTGGTTTCGAAGGGATAAAGATTGATATAAACAAGATCGATCGGCTCGATTCCATGCGCCTCGGCATCGGCTTTGTGGGCGTCATTATCTCTTAGAAAGAGCAAGCCACCATGCACAGCCGGGTGGAGCGTTTTTACACGGCCATCCATCATTTCGGGATAACCCGTCAGGTCGGCCACATCTTTTACGTCGAGGCCTGCGGCTTTTAAGGCACGAGATGTGCCGCCCGTGGAGACCAATTCAACACCAAACCCGACTAAGGCTTGGGCGCGCTCAATCAGGCCCTCCTTGTCAGACACAGAGATCAGGGCGCGACGAATTTTGGTGGCGTGAGTCATGAAACGGCTTTCAGGCAAAAGGGACTGACAACGCTCGCTCGCGTATCATGAGTCCGCGGACCGTCAACTGGCGCGCATCACGTCGACTGCAGTGTTTGGAGGTGTGTAAGCCGGGACGAGCTGCGCCAAGAGGATCAATGCCTCGTCCGCCTGACGTTCGCCCGCAACGCTCAATAGCTTTTGAATGCGGGCCGAGAAGCCAACCGGTTCTTGTTTTCGGCTTTGTGGGGTGACTTTGTTGAGGCCGCTAATACCTGTCTCGATGAGCCGTTCATCGGCATAAGTCAGCTCTTCGTGCAACTTCTCCCCGGGACGCAACCCGGTGGTTTTGATCTTAATGTCCTGGTACGGCACCATGCCTTTCATTCGGATCATCGCCTCGGCAAGGGTCCGAATGCGGATAGGATCGCCCATATCAAGCACGTAAAGTGACGCCTCACCCGGCCGACCATTATGCGCCGCGCCTTGCAGAACAAGCGATGCGGCTTCTTCGACGGTCATAAAGTAGCGCGAAACCTGGTCATCGGTCAGGGTCAATGGCCCTCCTGAAGCGATTTGGCGTTCAAAGAGCGGTACCACGGAACCGGAAGACCCCAGCACGTTTCCAAAACGTACCATAGATACGGCCAATGACGTGCCTTTCACCCGATATGCCAATGCCAGCTCAGCTAACCGTTTCGTCGCGCCCATGACATTGTCCGGGTCGACAGCTTTGTCCGTCGAGATGAAAACGAGACGTTCTAATCCGCACTCAATCGCTACTTCCGCGGCGTTTATGGTGCCCCCGACATTGGTCAATATTGCTTCACACGGGTTCATTTCCATCAATGGGACATGTTTCAGCGCCGCTGCATGGATCATAATATCCGGCTTGGCGTTGCGAACTGCTTGACGCAGAAGGTTCTTGTCGCGGACATCACCAATCTGAGACGTAACGTCGATATCCGCGTTGAGCTCCCGCAAAGTGAGGTCGATTTCATAGAGATTGAACTCTGACGCGTCATAAAGCGTGAGTTGAGCGACCCCAAAATCAGCGCACTGCTTGACCAATTGAGATCCGATCGTACCGCCAGCGCCGGTTACAAAAACGCGCTTTCCTTCAAGCAGACCGCGCAGCGGTTCGGTATCCAATTTGCGCATTGGACGCGCGAGCAAGTCGGCAGGTCGAACGCGTTGGAGATGCAATCCTTCGCGATTAGCGCCCAGTGCCATGACCTGCGATCCATGTTGTGTTGCGGTATCGAGCACCGCGTTCATCGTCTCGCGCTCTCTGACCGTGCCCGCGACGGCGACCCAGGGCGATTCATTGTACCGAACACTCAACAAGTCGAGCATTTTGCCGAGCTCATTCAGCCCTCCGAACACGGGAACGCCGCGGATGGCGCGTCCGGGCTCAGCGCCGTCTGCTTCGATTAACCCCAGAATTCGTACGGGCGCGCCGCCTTTTGCCGATTGCAAGTCACGAAGAACGTCTGCGGCTTCATTGGCGTTTGCTACCAAGATGGCTGGGGGCGCATCGGCGCGGATGCCGCGAAAGATCTGAAAAGGCCGTCGTGTCGAACGAGATAGGGCGACCATGCGGCCCAGGAAGATGATTGTAACCCAGATCAATAATGCGAGGGCAAGGCTCGATCGCGGAAATCCGACCAACCGATTCCAGATGAACATTAGCGGCAGGAAAACAAGGGCTGTCAGGGCCACCGCTTGTATTATCTTAGAGGCATCGGGCCATCCTGAATGTCGCCAGACTTGTCGATGAACACGCAAAAGGAAAAAAGCGATCGCCCCAGCCGCGGCGAACGCTGTCGCTGCGACGAAAGCTGTCATTGTTGCATTCGGCGGAGCGCCTTCGGTTGCCCACCATCGCGAGAAAACAGCGATCATCATCGCCAAGAACGCGGCAGACACGTCAAATCCAAGGGTAAGCGCCATCGCGCGTCTGGCTTCGACTTCAGGCTTCATGTCTTTTCCACCCTCAAGAACGCCCAACGAATACAGTTTGGCGGCGTCGATCCATCACTATCCGGCAAAGCCTTGCCACTTAAGACAATTTGCTTGCTCCGCTCGATGATTCCTCGCCCCAAATAAATGGTCTCTTCGAGTTTTGCCTGCGAATGACTTGTTTTGAACCGCCACTTAGAGCCGAGATTGCTTTCTAAGACAATAGAGTCCCCTGCCATCAGTGCATCCACGGTCGGGTGCAAATGGAATCTCAAATCATATGAAATCGGTGCTTCGCTGTCCGTCGGCCCCGCCGATACAGGCCGTGCGAGGGAATCTTCGCCGGTCAGCCGTTTACCATCACCTGACATGAAAAGCCGTCGACGATGAAGCAGCCCAAACATTTTTTTGTATCCGCCATGCTGCGCATCAAGCCAGATCTCATCGTCTTCCTCTAAGCGTTTTGCCGAAATGCCTTCCGGACCATATGGGAAGAGCAATCTTGTATCTTCGTTGGTTTTAAACCGGGAGGAATCTTCACCATCTAAGATTAAGGTCGAGTGTGCGCTGGTGCGCCGAACGGCAGCGCGAAATGCAATATCTATTTCCGGGCTGCAGGCACAAGATGTCACCAACCGCGCCGGTCCATCATGTAGTTCAAAGCCCAGTGCGCCCGCATGCGCTTTATCGCCAAACGGAGGCTCGGGCGCGGCGCCGGCGTCCAATACAAGAACCGTCGCGCCTTTCTGCAATTTGTGGAAACCTGATTTCGGGGCGACGGAGAATCGGCGCGGAGGCGCGCTCATATGCTCTAGCACCGCGTCGACGGCTTCAGGCCAGCGCTCATCGCCGTCATGGAACGGAATGAGGGCATCATCGCCCGCTTTGAAAAAGGCAACCATGCCGCCAATTCGCGCAATCCAACGCTCTAAAAACTCTGGGATGTCTCGATCGCTGCGGGTTAAGAGATCATTGATGGTGATAAGATCGGCCAAGCAGCTGAGCGCTCTTGCAGGTGATCGGCTCACATGCCCTCCATCCGGGAAGAATTGGGCCGTGCATTCGCTCTCTAAGCGCATCAAAGCATCGTCCAAGCCTTTCCCGCGGCCCAAACTAATCGCATGGGCCACGGCGAGCGTGCTTCCACGCCAGCGCGCTTTCGGTTCAAGTTCGGCATCAACTAAAGCGAGGACGTGCCGCGCTTGGCGCCCGAGGGCTTCGAGCCGCGTATCACACGCCTCTGGAAGTCCGGTTTCAAAAAGCGCTGCCCCGCAACGCATCCAGTTCCAAACGCGATCAGCTGCACACCCCATGCGCCATGAGAAACCGTCGAACCGACCATAATTTTCGATCCAATCATCGACCAAATAACGTCCGCGGTCTGCGCCAATATCCCCTTGTGTAAACAGATCTGGCAACCAATCAAACCGATGCAGGCGATTGGCATAGTGTCGCGATGGCATGGCGCTAGACCATGGCGCGGTGCCGTCTTGGAGCTCCAATCGATCCATCCCGATCCGCCAAATTCCGCGCATCAACATTTCGCCACGAAGCTCATCCGGCGGGATGATCTGGCGCATATGAAGTCCGAAGCCGTCTGGAGCGCTCCCGGCAATTCGAAGTCGATGAACGGCCGAAACTTTAGCGTCCTCGCCTGGGCGGCCCGCAAAGCGTTCCCAGATCGCAGCGTCCTCATCGTCGCTGCGCTTGGCTTTGAGCGGTTCTTCAGACATTGCGTCGCTCATAGCTGTCGCCCAATCCTAGATTGTCGCCCCGAGGCGAAGATCTGAGATATTTTTCTTATAGTGATCAGGACCACCTCGAAACACGGCTGACCCTGCAACGATCGCGGTCACACCCGCGGCGATGGCTTTCGGCGCTGTTTCCGGATTCAAGCCGCCATCCACTTCCAGAATGATGTCTCGGCCGCTCTCATCAATCTTTCGGCGCAAAACCTCGATTTTCCGAAGCTGACTGTCGATGAAGCTCTGGCCGCCGAAGCCTGGATTCACCGACATCACGAGAATGAGGTCGATATCGTCGATTACGGGATCCACGGCTTCAGCTGGGGTACCAGGGTTCAAGGCTACGCCCGGTTTCATACCCGCGGCGCGAATGGCTTGGAGGGTTCGGTGCAGGTGCGGGCCGGCTTCAGGATGCACCGTTAGAATATTGGCCCCCGCTTTGGCAAAGTCCTGGATATACGGATCGACGGGCGCAATCATCAAATGCACATCAAACGGTTTTTCCGAATGTGGTCGGAGTTTTTCGATAATCGGTGGGCCAAACGTCAAATTAGGAACGAAATGACCATCCATCACATCAACATGGATCATATCCGCGCCAGCTTCGTCGATTCGGCGAATCTCTGCGCCGAGCTCTGCGAAATCCGCCGATAGAATCGACGGAGAAATCAACACTTCACTCATGCTGCACGCCTAAAACGTAACCGCCGTCAGCACAAGGCTGACGGCGGCTTTCCGATTACACAAATAGCGGTGCGTGATTAATATCCGGGCGCGTATTGCACAGGAACCACATAGGCGCCGTCTTCACGAAATTCGACGTTTACGCGCTGACCAGGCTGAATATTGGTGTCAGCGGGTTGCACGAATGCTTTGACGTTGCCATCGTTGAATTCAACGGTCACGGCAATGCCTTGGCGCGTGCCAGCAGCGGTGCCGATCATGTTCCCCGCGATGCCGCCGAGAACCGCGCCACCAATCGCGCCTGCGGTTTGGGCTTTGTCGCCACCACCAAGTTCAGACCCCGCGAGGCCACCCAAAACTGCACCTGTTGCGGTGCCGATGATCGAGCGATCCGGCTTGATGGTAACGGCGCGCACATTGGTCACGACGCCGGGTCGGACAGTCATCGCATAGCCAACGGAGTTAGCACTGACTGTATTGGCGCCGGAGGTGCTTTGGCATCCGGTCACGGCGAGGGTCATCGCAGCAAGTGCGCCAGCGAAAAGTTTGGTGGGTACCGAAACGGTAGCAATTTGAGTCGTCATTGGATGTGCTCCTTATGCACGGGATAAGACTACGCTCAATGTGAGCGACGCCAGGTGAACTCCCTATGAACCTGAAAAGGCATGTTTGAGGCAAAATGGCCTGATTCCATGACTTTTTTGTCAGAAATCGCGTGTCAGGCGAGCGATGTAAAAAGCGTCGTGCCCAAATTGACCATTTGGCAAGGTTAACACATCGCCAAGCGCCGTCACGCAGGCTTCGAACCCTGGAATTTCTTCGCCTCGGATCGGGTGTCGAGACAGCGGTGCGTCTGCGAGTACGCGGTCAACAACTTTGAGCCCCTCATGGGAAAACGGCGAGCAAACACAATAAATCACAGTGCCGCCCGGTTTCAGCATATCGACGCTGGCGCGCAAAAGGCGTTCTTGAACCTCAGAAAAACGTGCCACATCCGATGCATTTTTGATCCAAGCGCCTTCAGGATGCCGGCGCAAAGTCCCGAGCGCTGAACAGGGTGCGTCGAGCAAGATCTTATCGACGGGCTTTGGCGGCGCCCAAGCTGCCGCATCCGTCAGAACTGTCTCCACTTGGCCATGGAACCCGGTGCGCCAGAGATTTTGTTTTAGCCGCTTTAAGCGCGGTTTTGAGCGATCAATCGCGGTGACATTCGCGCCGGTCGCTGCGAGCTGCATAGTCTTGCCGCCTGGCGCGGCGCAAATATCTAAAACGGTGTCTGACTCAGTCGCCGCGAGTAAGCGTGCCGGAAGTGTGGCGGCGATGTCCTGTACCCACCAGTCGCCAGCTTCATATCCGGGTAGTTTTTCGATGGAAGCGGCAGAAACTTTCACCGAATAGCCGCCCACGACCTCGCCATCGACGTGTTCGGCAAGTGCGGCGGCGTCCCCATTTTTTGGCGTCAGGTAAGTCTCTGGGAGGTTGGTTTGTGATTGCGCCAACGCCTCAGCCGCTTTCACGCCAAGATCTTGGGCCGCGATGGTGCGAAGCCAGACCGGCCAATTGGCTTCCACGGGCGCGGTGTCAAAGGCGTCTCGATTGGCGACGACCTTTCGCAGCACCGCATTGAGAAATCCGGTGGCGCGTTGAGCGCGCGGCCAGATTTTTGCCGCCCCCACCGTTTCGCCGACGACAGCGTGATCAGGCGTTTCTAAGATCCAAGCTTGCGCTGCGCCGATGCGAAGCAATGCGCGCGAGGGCGGTGTGGCCGTATCAAGGGGGCGATCCAGAAACGGAGCGAGCCCAAGATCGATTCGACCAAGATGGCGAAGCGCGGCGCTGACCATCGCACGGGCGAAGCCGCGATCTGGGCCGCTGAGTTGATCAAAACTCTCAGTGGTGGTGAGCGCCTCATCTAGGGTGCGGCGTTCTTCGAGCACCGTCATTAAGAGTTCAGCCGCGGCCTTCCGGGTTTGGGCGCCGCTCATGGCCGTGTGCAATCTGTAAAAATCAAAGTCTGGTTATCCCCAAGGTCCGGCGGCGCGGCGCGGCTGCGGATCTGGTCGCGGCGTGCCCATCTCAGCCGCCAATCTTTGGAGGGCTTCAATCCGGTTTTGGGTGGCCGGGTGGGTCGAGAACAAGCTATCACCGCGGCGTCCCGCAAGCGGGTTCATGATATACATGTGGGCCATAGCGGGATTCTCTTCGGCGCGGCGATTAATCGTCGCGCGGGCGCCACGATCTATCTTAGCGAGAGCGGATGCGAGCCAAAGGGGATTGCCGCAAATTTCTGCGCCGCGACGGTCCGCTTCATATTCGCGAGAGCGGCTGATCGCCATTTGAACCAGGCCTGCGGCCATTGGGGCAAAAATCATTACTGCAAGCCCAGTGAGCATGCCGCCGCGCTCGCGATTGGTGAAAAACAGCGCGAAATTAGCGAGCATCCCAATCGCGCCCGCAATCGTCGCCGTCACGGTCATCGTCAGCGTGTCGCGATTTTGGACATGAGCGAGCTCGTGGGCCATGACCCCTGCCGTCTCTTCGCGCGAGAGGATGCTCAGCAAGCCCGTTGTGGCGGCGACGGCCGCATTGTGCGGATCCCGCCCGGTGGCGAATGCGTTGGGCTGTTGAGTATCAATGATATAGATTTTCGGTTCAGGCATACCGGCCGAGGCGGCGAGCGCCTTCGTATCTTGAACAAAGGTGCGGATCACCGGGCTCTTATCCTGGGCGTCGACTTCGCGCGCGCCCTGCATGCGCAGCACGATCTTGTCGGCATTCCAGTATGAAAACAGGTTCAGCCCTCCGGCGATCACAAACGCGATGCCCATCCCCATTGGCCCACCAACCAAGTACCCAACCGCCATAAACAATGCGGTCAAAGCGGCCAGTAGCATAAAGGTTTTGGCTGTGCCCATTTTGGAGTTGCTCCTTGCACCTGTGAATTGAAGACATACGTCTTTGGAGCAGAAGATATATGTATTAGTTAACAGAACGGGGAGTCTTGTTCATGTCAGATGAAAAAAACGTCACGAATAAAGATCTGTCTCCGGCGGCGCAGCGGGCCTTGGCTGAAGCCGAAGCCCGGCGGGCTGCGCAAGAAGCCAAGGAACAGGCGCTCGAAGCTCAACGGTCTTCTGAAAAAGGTGGTCCTAAGGAAGAACGCGTTCGCTATGGTGATTGGGAAAAAGCGGGTCGAGCAGTAGATTTTTAGACCAAGATCGCGCTTACTCTTCTCCAAAAAAACGGAGGAGGGATCAGAATGGCGAAGTCACCCCAAGAACTCGCTCAAACCATGATCGACAATATGCCAGAAAAGACCGGCAAGTCGCTTGCGGAATGGCAAGGAATTGTTGCTGAAAGTGGCGCAGCAAAGCACGGGGAGATTATGAAGCTCCTCAAAGGTACGCACGGCGTGACTCACGGGTTTGCCAACCTGATCGCGCAAAAATGTCTTGGTAATTTAGACACAGACGACGCGGACCTCGTTACGGGGCAGTATCAAGGCAAAGAAGCTCTGAAACCCATCCATGATGCGATTGTAGACTATGTCACAACGTTTGGATCCGAGCTTGAGATCGCCCCGAAAAAGACCAGCGTCAGCTTGCGCCGTAAGAAGCAGTTTGCGCTTATTCAGCCAAGCACAAAAACGCGGATCGATTTAGGGATCAATCTGAAGGGCATTGAACCGCAAGGCCGACTCGAAGCGATGAAAGGCATGTGCACGCACAAAATCAAACTCACCGCGCTCGAAGAGTTCGACGCAGAGACGAAGGATTGGCTAAAACAAGCTTTCGAGCGCGCGGGCTAATTGTTCGCCGATTGATTGCGTCGATTTGGATTACGGTCGCCTTGGCGAGGGCGCGTGACGTCTTCGAAGCGTTCGCGGCGGTCTTCTCGTTGGATTTTCGGCGCTTTCAGGTCTGCTACGAGAATGTCGCCGCTGGTCTCATCGGCATAATCGAGACCAAGATTGCTGATCACGAGCGTGAACTCTTCCAAGTCGACGCGGCGATCCAAATTCGGATCAAAGCGGAACGGATTGGCGAGACTGTCATCGCGTGTCGGCAAGCTTTCGGCCCAGTCTTGTTGTTCCAACGCGGTGAGGAAACCGTCGGCATTTTTATCTGCGCTCTCGAACGCAATTGGGATCCCGGTATCGATTTCACTCGCGCTGATCCGACCATCCTCATCTTCATCAAAGGTCAGAAAGAGGCCGGCACCAGGCTTAAGGCGGTCAGCTTTGGCGCGCTCGCGCAAGTCCGCGCTGCGCACTTCACCTTGTCCAGGTAGGCGTACGAGTTCGTCATCATCCACTTGGGCGTGAACCGAAGTGGAGAGAGCCATGGCGGCCAATCCGGCAATCGAAAGCATACGAATCATGAGGGCCTCCACTCTACGTTGATGCACCATATAACCCACTGTTACATGAATACCACATAACCATTCTGTTAGAGCTGTGGAGATTTTTTTGTTCGGTCTGACATTCGACCATGAGAAAGTATGTTGAGACTTGATGAGTCGGCGGGCTGCAATCGATCTACAGAATTGAATCCACGTAATCCTGGGCCTCGAGACTTGCCAGACGCCCTCAAAATGCTGACACTGCCGTCACGAATTCAGCAGACGGGGAGGAAAGTCATGCTGACACGCGCTGGGGTAAGCGCATTGGGTTTAGCGCTTGTAAGTGCTTGCGGGGCAGGTCCTCAAGATGAAACGCCAACTGAAACCACGACTGAAACTTTGGCCGAGCCAATGGATGCCGCGGCGCTCCAAACGCTGTTAATCGAAGTCGAGGAGGGCGGAGTCGTCGAATTACCAGAAGGCACGATCGAGCTGGTCGATGGTCTCTCCTTGGACGTCGCGGGCGTCACTGTTCGCGGCGCCGGGCAAGACAAAACGATATTGGACTTTTCCGGCCAAGAAGGCGCAGGTGAAGGGCTCTTGATCACCTCTGATGATGTTGTGGTTGAAGGGTTCACCATGCGGGACACCAAAGGTGACGGAATCAAATCAAAAGGCGCCGATCGGATCATTTATAGAGATTTGACCGTCGAGTGGTCAGGCGGTCCTGATGAGAATAATGGCGCGTATGGCGTTTATCCAGTCGAGAGTGTCGACGTGTTGGTTGAGCGCGTGACGGTCCGAGGTGCCTCTGACGCTGGGATCTATGTCGGCCAATCGGATAATATCATCGTCAGAGACAGCCTCGCAGAGTTTAATGTGGCTGGAATTGAAATTGAGAATTCTACGCGGGCGGACGTCTATAATAATACCGTGACGAAAAATGCGGGCGGGCTGCTCGTCTTTGACCTGCCTGATTTGCCAAAAGTGGGCGGGCATTCAACCCGCCTGTTTAACAATCAGATCTTCGACAACAATACGCGAAACTTCGCCCCGCCCGGCAACATCGTCGCGAGTGTGCCTTCGGGCACAGGGATCATTGTCCAGGCCAATGAGCGCGTCGAGATTTTTGGAAATGAGCTAAGCGACAATCGCACCGCGCATGTCTTGTTGGTCGCTTACTCTCCAGAATTCGAAGATGAGCGGTACAATCCGCTTGTTCGGAACGTGCTGATCACCGATAACACTTACGATAATGGCGGTTACGAGCCGCAAGGTGATCTGAAAATGCTCGCCATGCTGATGGGCGGGAAACTGCCGGACATTGTATCTGACGGCGTTGATCGCTGGCATGACAAGGAGCCGACCGATCTCGGCCTGGTCATCGATGAGGCCGAGACGGTCGGATTTGTCAGCCTTGGTCTCGGCGCTTATCCGCTAGAGGTGAGCAATCTTTCCCCGAGCAACGACCGACCAACAGGCACGGTCGGCGAGCGGTTGCCCGCCGTCACCCTTTCACACAGCGAATGATCCGGTCGGTCGCGATCGCGCTTGCCTTATTGGTGGCGGCGTGCGCGCAAAGCGTGGAGCCGGATTTGAAGGTCATCCTCGCTGAGAAACCAGCCGCGGCGCTCTCAGAGTATGGACTGTTCGAGGACAGCGCCGCGCGCGTGCCAACTGCAGGCGTGGTCAAGTACGACCTCATCAATCCGCTCTTTTCGGATCACACTGAAAAGCACCGCTATGTCTTCCTGCCCGACGGCGAGCGCATTGGTTACACCGAAATTGACGTCCTCGCGTTTCCGGTCGGGACTGTGCTCATAAAATCCTTCGCTTATGGCGAACGCTATCTCGAAACTCGTTTGCTAATTCATAAGCCGAACGGGTGGGAAGCTTTGCCTTACGTGTGGAATGAAGATCAAACTGAAGCGACTTATGCGCCTATTGGGATGCGGCTGGAGATTGAGGCCGGAGAAGCGGCCGAGAATGCGCCTGAGTTTACTTATGCGGTGCCGAACAAAAACCAATGCAAGACCTGCCATCAAAATGGCGATGCGGTGAGCCCGATTGGACCGAAAGTACGGAATCTGAATCACCGAGGCCCGTTCGGCGTGAACCAAATTTCTGACTGGGTTGCGCGCGGTTGGCTTGATGACGTGCCACCTGATCCTGCCCGAATGGCAAAAGCGTTTGATCCTGAAGTATCGATCTCTGAGCAAGCGCGGGCCTATCTCGATATCAATTGTGCACACTGTCATAAGGCGGGCGGGTCAGCCTCCAATTCAGGGCTATGGCTCGATTGGGAGATCGAGGACGCCGTAAAGTGGGGCGTTGGTAAACGTCCGACAGCGGCAGGGCGCGGATCAGGGATGGCGCTCGTGGTGATCGAGCCAGGCGTGCCCGAGCAATCGATCCTCGCATACCGCATGGGTTCAAACGAAGCCGGAATTGCCATGCCCGAGCTTGGCCGCGCGCTTGTACATGAAGAAGGCGTGGCCCTTATCGAGGCCTGGATTAGCGAAATGGATTCGGACCGCTAAGTGAGCCGTTGCGGCTACCCCCTTGACCGCGTTGTCGAGTCCGGTTCGACAGAGAAATTGACGAGTTGAGTATCGAATTTGAACCTCATGGCCGCAAACGTGTCGCGGCTCGATCCCACGGAGGAATATTATGGGTAAGCGAGACGATTTGATCGCCAAGTATGCGAAAGATCTCGAAGAAAAGTGCGGCATGAAGCCGGACATGAAATTGCTCACAGCCGTTACGATTGCGTGTGGGCCATCCATTTACAACAATGACTCTTCGACCGTGTCAGCGACACAGAAGAAAGAGTTGGAAACTGTGAAGAAGAGCTTCCTGATTAAAAAGCTCGGGCTCAAGGATACACCGAAACTGGATGAGGGCATCGACGCCGTCATGGAGACCTATGGTCGGTCGGTTCGGAAAAAGTACCGCGCGGTTGTTTACTATCTGCTGGTGAAGCATTTCCGCAAAGCGTCGATGTTTAAGTAAGCACGCGCTTCAGAATGAGTATAAAGGGCTGGACCGCGTTCCAGCCCTTTTTTTGTGAGTTTTTCTGAGAACGATAGAGAAACCTTAACCAAGTCCGGCAGATTGTTAACCCGGACTTAACGCTCAGCTAGCATTCGGTTAACTGTTATACCTGTGCGCCTGTGAGTGATTCGCTTGGCGAGAATGGAGTTCGGCATGCAAATCACAGCTGACCAGATCCCGCTTATTATTGCTGTTGGCGCTTTGGCGCTTGGTCTGGCTTTCATTCTCTGGGCGCTCAGAACGTCTGATGGCGCGCGCGGCGCGGCCAAGCGTTACAAAGACAAAGCCAATGAGGCTGAATCATCGCTGGCCGAAATCAAATCCGTGCTCGGCGCGCACCCGGGCGTGATCTTGGTATGGCAAGGCGAGGATATTGATGTCGACGCTGATGACATCACCCCGCCGGACATTCATGGGTCACCGGTCGCGCTCGCCAGTCTCTTAAGATTTACCGATGATGCGGTCGCCATCGACCCTGCTGTTCGGATCATTGAAGGCCTTGCAGATCTAGAGGCGCGCGATGCGACGGGGATCGATACGACGCTGCGGATCAGATTGCGTGAACTCGCCGAAGAAGGGCAGCCCTTTTCGCTGACCATCATCGGACAGAATGGTCGGTTCCTTGAAGCCGATGGACGCACAGCAGGCGCCCGCGTGGTCGTTTGGATCACAGATTCTACGATTAAAGGCTTGGAAGAAAGCTCGGCGCGCGGCCGCCTGGAAGAAGCGCGCCAAGTGATTGCCCGCGATCCAACGGCCTTTTTGGACATGCTCGGCAAAGCACCATTTCCGGCCTGGCGTATTTCAGGGGTAGGGCGCCTACAATGGGCGAACCCCGCTTATGTCGATGTGGTCGATGGCGATAATCTCGATCGCGTGCTTGAGCGCCAAGTGATGCTCGATGAGAAAGCTGTTGAACAGGTTCGCAAGACTCTCACCGAGGGCAAAGAGCTCGACGAGACGCGGCATATCGGCGTCAAAGGCGAGCGCCGCGCCATGCGCATTCTCTCATTCCCGCTTTCGGGTGGGGTTGGCGCCATGGCGTTTGATGTTACCGAACAAGAGCGCGCCCGCGACGAGCTCGACAAGCACGTCCGTGCGCATGATGAGACGCTGAACCATGTCGCCGATGCAGTCGCGATCTTTAGCGGCGAGCGCAAGCTCACCTTCCACAATCGCGCCTTTGCGAAGATGTGGGACATGGATGAGGGCTTCTTGCTCGATATGCCGAGCCATGGCCAATTGCTGGACCGCTTAAGAGAACGCCGCAAACTGCCGGCGCAATCGGAATATGCCAAATGGCGCGCCGAGGAGCTGTCTTACTATCTCGATATTAGTGGCATCGAAGAAGACGAGTGGCACTTGCCGGATAACCGCACCTTGAAAGTGACGCGCCAGCGTCATCCAATGGGCGGATTGTTGATCCTGTTTAAGGACATTACCAGCGAACTCGATCTCCGGACCAAGTATAACGCCATGATCAAGACCCAAGGCAAAACCCTCGACAGCTTACACGAAGCTGTGGTGGTGTTCGGGACGGATGGGCGCTTGAAGCTTTGGAACAGTGCGTTTGCCGAGCTTTGGGGGGTCGAAGAAGATCTACTCAAGGACGAGCCGGACTATGACGATATCGCAGATTTTTGCGTCCCGCTCTTCCATGATCGTGAAACGTGGAAGGCCATCAAAGGCCATATCACTGATCCTGGTGCGCGCCAGGAGACAACCGGAGAGATGCGTCGCTCGGATGGCTCGATCCTTACCTATGTCACCAAGCCTCTGCCGGACGGCAATACGCTCATTGCCTTCGCGGATGTGTCCGCACAGCGCTCTGTGGAAACGGCGTTGCGTGATCGTGCGGAAGCGTTTGAAACCGCGGACCGCCTCAAAACAGAGTTTGTCAAAAACGTCTCATACCAATTGCGCTCGCCGCTTCAGACCATCCTTGGCTATGGTGAATTCTTGCAGATGCAACGGATTGGCGATCTCAATGAGGCGCAAAAGGACAAAGTCGACGCGATTTGTGAGGCCTCAAACCACCTGAACGATCTCATTGGCAATATTCTAGATCTTGCCATGATCGAAGCTGGACGGATGGATCTCGATATCAGCAAAATCGACTTGAAAACGCTGATTGACGAAGCGGTCTCGATTGGTGTGACGAATGCCGCAGATACCGAAGTTGAGGTGGTTGCTAATATCGATGCAGCGCTTGGCACGATTGAAGCGGACGAAAAGCGGATCCGGCAAATCCTTTTCAATCTTGTGTCCAACGCCTTGCGCTTCACCGACCCGGGCGGCCAAATCACAATTTCAGCTGAGCGTATGGGCGATACGGCGAAATTGACGGTCAAAGACAATGGACGCGGTATCCCAGCTGAGGATCAGGCCACGAGTTTTGACAGTTTCACATCCAGCGACCGACGCGGGGCAGGGCTCGGCCTGTCTCTGGTGAAGCATTTTGTTCAGCTGCATGGCGGTAATGTCGGAATTAAATCCCAGCCCGGCGGCGGTACTGAAGTTGTTTGCTGGATTCCTGTTGAAGCAACGCCAAAAGGCGGATCAAACGAACCTGAAAAGCTCGCCGCTTAGGGTTAACCTTTTCAACTGTCAGGCGCATTCGCTTGCCACCGCTCTCCTCAATCGGCACCTTTATCAGACCCGGTCTAAGGGCCAGGTTCAACATAAAGGGAGGCCATAATGGCTATAGCACGCGTAACAGAGATTATTGCGGGCTCTAAAAAGAGCTTTCAGGATGCGATTGAGAAGGGGATCAATCGCGCAAACAAAACCCTCAAGAATGTCGAGGGGGCTTGGGTCAAAGATCAGTCCGTGGTCTTGGACAAAGGCGAAATCAAAGAATATCGGGTGGTCTTGAAAGTCACGTTCATTCTGAAGTGATCGTGGTGACCGAAACGCACCATTATAAAACCCCGCCTCAAGACGAGACGGGGTTTTCTTTTTGTCGCAAGCTCACCCGGAATTAGTTGCCGTTAGATTGGTAGGTCGCTGAATTGCCCACGGCTGTGGCCGATCCAAAGACGCTGCCAGATTGTCCAACGGTCGCGCTGCCGCGCGCAATCACCGACCCGGCATTGTGTTGTACGGTTTGACCATGCAGCGATGCATCCCCGCAGACATTGCAAAGCGTTGCCGTTGCTGCGTTGCCGATTGCGGTCGAGGTGACTAGACCTGCGCCGCCTGAAGACGAAGATCCATTGAAATTCGCTGTGCTGGTCACCGTGCCATAATTGTTTTGGATCGCGTAAAGGCCTGTATCTGATCCGAGGTTCGAGGTCGACGCAGTGTTGCCAACGCCAAATGCGCTAGCGGTCGCATAGCCCGAAAACTCTTCGATCGTTACATACGTTTGCGCATCGACATTTGAATCATTGCCTTGGAAAACTTCTGACCCCTCGCGGCCCAATGAAGCATAGCCCCATTCATTGTGCTGACTGGCAGAGTTTCCGAACGCGGTGGTGGCGGCGAGCACATTATGGCCAAAGCCCATGTAAACATCGCTTGCGGCTTCAATGCTTTCGCCGGCGGCCGTGGTTTGGACCGCGCCATTGATATTGGTGCTCGTTGACCCTGTCGAAGACATGGCATTGCCACCTGCCGTTGTCGCAAATGTCGCTGAGTGTCCATCGCAGCACATATCGACGTCAGAAGTCGCACGGACCGAGCCATTGCTCTCTTGGGTTTGGAACGCGGCATTCGTGCCATACTCGTCCGTTGGAACGGAGACATTGGCAATTGCCGTAGTCGCGGTTGCGATTGTGCCGGCATTGTCCATATCAACGCGCGTATCCGCGGCGACATCTCCGTTCGAAACTTGATCGGCGCGATAATAATTATTGCCCGCCCATGTGCCGCCGGTTGCGGAGTTGCCGTAAGCGGTCGTGGTGCCGACGACGAGGCCGGCTGACCCACCATTGATTTGATTGGCCGCACGAACGTCGCCTTCGAGTTGTTGTCTCACATCGAAATCAATACTACCCGAGGTGACCAGACCGGTCGCTGCGTTGCCAACTGCGCTGGAGGTCGAGGTGGCTTCCCAGGCATATTCCGGGATTTCGACCTGCATGTTCGACCAGACATCGTTCAATTGGACTTGATCGATTTCTACGTTCGATTGTTGCTCTTGAGCCAAAGCTGGCCCGACGAACACGGCCAAGATCGCAATCGAGCTGACCATTATCTTTGCCGCTTGGGGCATGGTAGGTTTCCCTGTTTGGCGCGATACGATCATGAGGCTGCCGTGTCGGTTTCGGCATCGGCGTCCAAATCGGCGTCATAGCCGCTGTCACGCTTGTCGTGCCATTTATTAGAAGATCCGCGAGACCCGCCATTGTAATCCTGAACCTGTGCGCGGAAGGGGCTGTAATCCCCGGTGACGCCATTGGTCGAGATTGCGCCGCGGGTCAGCGCACACACATCTGCGCTCGGTGCGCCATAGAGGTTTGCCATCATTTCGAGCGCTGCGCGTTCGATGACAGAACGAACCGCAAGCTGGATTGGCTCTTGAGCGCGTGTGCCTGCGCCGATATCGAACACGTTTCCATTAGCAAAATCAAAAATACCGAAAGACAGCTCACGTCCGATGATCTGCTTTTGGTAGGAGATCACATCAAACACTTCGAGCGTGTCGGTTTTTACCAAGCGCAGGTCCAGGCCGACATTGATGACAAACAGTTTGCCACCGAGTGTCCCTTTCGGGTCTTCGACATTGGTCGCGCCGACAAAGGCTTCACCGCCAACGGACCGAATATTGTAGTTCAGCTCCGTAATGCCGCCGACCAGATAGAAGTCAGAGCCAGGGATTGAACCTGCATGGATCTTGTCGAACTGTCCGGGCGCATCACCAATCAGTTTGTTATTCTTATATTTCAAGTCGAGCTCTGCGACAGAGGTGTCGAAGCGTTCAACCAGGAAGGCGCCAGATTTTGCTAGCGCGGACATGGCCATGAGTGAGCCGCCTTGGGTCACCCGCCGACCGCCTTCGATATCGGCTTTACCGGTATAATCGAGAATTCGACCAACTGCGATGCGCGGCGCGCGTACGCCAGACTGGCGCGCATAATGGCCCATGCAAACTAATCCTTTAGAATAAGGCGTTGGGTTTGCTGTAACCGGAGACCCACCAATCGGCTGCGTGTAATTGCCGCCTGGGCCAGCGACGGGCGAGATGCATCCGGTCAGGGCCATTGCAGACGCCAGCGCTGCGCCGGTGACTTTTGCTCGGGCGAGCGGAAGAAGGGTCATGAGATTAATCATCTAGGTCTAGCTCCCCGTTGAGCACGACGGTTTGGTCGCCATTGTTGATCTGAGTTGAATCGATGATGATCGTGTTGTTCGATCCATTGGTGATGACATTGAGCTGGTTGCCGACGGCCGTGCCCGTGCCGATCATTCCGGCGGCGCCGTCGGTTTGACCCCAGCCGGTATAAAGCCCGGTGCCGAGACCAGAACCGCCTTCAATCAAGCCATTGATAATGACGCGGTTGCCAAGGCGGTCGCGTGTATTGGCCGAGAAGGGACGTGATTCTTGTCCGTACCCGTATCCATAAGGACGTTCGAACTCAGAGACCGATGAGGCTTCTTGAGCGCTCGCAGGCAACGCGGCGAGAATCAAAGACCCTGCGGCAAGCGTGGCCAGGCCTCCAATGCAGACTGTTCGAGTATATTTGGGCGCTTTCATGAGAGCGGTCTCTCCAACAAATGAGGTTTGTCGGAATGGTTGCAACGCACGTGCCAGTTCAGGTGTATTTTGAGATTGTTTTCGCGCCTTAGGGGAAGTCACCTCATCCCGAATTCACCCAATTTGGCGCAGAATCGGCGGTTACCTGTTTCGGTTTGAAACAAAATCTAAGGCTTTTCCTAAATTCGGCTAAGCTGTGCTATGGTCATTATAAATATATACAGCGCAGGGAGGTGATGCATGCTGATCGGTACGATTCTCAATGACAAAGGCAACTCGGTGGAGACCATCCCTGACACGGCCACGTTGGCCGAGGCAGCGAATGTTTTGGATCAAAAGAGAATCGGGGCGATCGTCGCCGTCGATGATACTGGCGGCTTGATCGGTGTTCTTTCAGAGCGCGATATTGTCAGGCGCTTTGCGCGCAATGGTGAGAAGACGGTTGGAATGACGGTGTCACAGGCCATGACGCGCGGCGTAATCACCGCATCACCATCGGAAGATGTTGATACCTGCCTCGGTCGGATGACCG
This sequence comes from Henriciella sp., assembly GCA_965279045.1. Classification (GTDB taxonomy): domain Bacteria; phylum Pseudomonadota; class Alphaproteobacteria; order Caulobacterales; family Hyphomonadaceae; genus Henriciella. The sequence continues at coordinate 48,997 of CBDIHJ010000045.1, forward strand.
ATCGACGTATTCGCCACCTTCCCGTGGTCGATGGTGGAAAGCTGATGGGCATCATCTCGATTGGGGATTTGGTGAAGTATAAGATTGATGCCGTTCTGGCGGAAGCCGAGGCGATGGAGGCCTATATTCGCAGCGGCTAAGCTGTTGTTGGAAAGGGTGTCCTCATGGTTAACGCCTGACCTGCAAAAATGTGCGTATTAGGCGAACTTTTTCCTTGCCAAACCCCCCAAACAGATTCTATATGGGGGCTTGCTTCGTAAACGCCTCAATTCTGTGGGGCCGGTGAAACGGCTCAACGGCTTTGCGTAGCCAAAAATACGGAAAGTTGCGAATGCAACCTTTTCTGCAGTTTTGGTGAAAAACGGTGTTGACGGGGTGAGGGCAGGTCTATAGAGACCGGCGCTTCACGGAAATGCCTCACCTATCGGGGCCGGTCAAACGGCTCAGGGTGACTTTTCGGCTCAAAATTAGGGCCATTTCGGTTCGCTGAAATTGCTCTGCAGAAAGTCGAAAAAAGGGTGTTGACGCAAAACTCGGTGGCTGTATAAGCCGCCACTTCCGGTCGACGGGGCGCCTTGCTCCAGACGCCAAATCGGGCTCCGGCCCAGCTGTTTGACATCGCAGGAATTAGGAAGAGAAACGCAGGCGGCATAGGCGACTTGCGGTCCATTTAGGGCCACATATGACTATGACGATTTGCGTTTCAAAACAGAAAATTCTTATCGCGTTAGGCCGGGTTCGCTCAGTCTAACAATGTGACAAGGGTTTTCCGTCAATACGCAAACAAGCTTTACAGCTAGGCGTCGCTCCGTTTTCCCGGAGCATATGACGCATCGTCAGAAGTCAATTCTCAACCTGAGAGTTTGATTCTGGCTCAGAACGAACGCTGGCGGCAGGCTTAACACATGCAAGTCGAACGATATAGTGGCAGACGGGTGAGTAACGCGTGGAAACGTGCCTTTCACTACGGAATAGCTTTTGGAAACGAAAGGTAATACCGTATACGCCCTCCGGGGGAAAGATTTATCGGTGAAAGATCGGTCCGCGTTAGATTAGCTAGTTGGTGAGGTAACGGCTCACCAAGGCTACGATCTATAGCTGGTCTGAGAGGATGATCAGCCACACTGGGACTGAGACACGGCCCAGACTCCTACGGGAGGCAGCAGTGGGGAATATTGCACAATGGGCGCAAGCCTGATGCAGCCATGCCGCGTGAATGATGAAGGCCTTAGGGTTGTAAAATTCTTTCGCCAGGGATGATAATGACAGTACCTGGTAAAGAAGCCCCGGCTAACTTCGTGCCAGCAGCCGCGGTAATACGAAGGGGGCTAGCGTTGTTCGGAATTACTGGGCGTAAAGCGCACGTAGGCGGACTTTTAAGTCAGATGTGAAATCCCGAGGCTCAACCTCGGAACTGCATTTGAAACTGGGAGTCTAGAGATCAGGAGAGGTTAGCGGAATACCGAGTGTAGAGGTGAAATTCGTAGATATTCGGTGGAACACCAGTGGCGAAGGCGGCTAACTGGACTGATACTGACGCTGAGGTGCGAAAGTGTGGGGAGCAAACAGGATTAGATACCCTGGTAGTCCACACCGTAAACGATGAGTGCTAGTTGTCTGCAGGCATGCCTGTAGGTGACGCAGCTAACGCATTAAGCACTCCGCCTGGGGAGTACGGCCGCAAGGTTAAAACTCAAAGAAATTGACGGGGGCCCGCACAAGCGGTGGAGCATGTGGTTTAATTCGAAGCAACGCGCAGAACCTTACCTACGCTTGACATGCCCGGACGATTTCCAGAGATGGATCTCTCCCTTCGGGGCCGGTGCACAGGTGCTGCATGGCTGTCGTCAGCTCGTGTCGTGAGATGTTGGGTTAAGTCCCGCAACGAGCGCAACCCTCATCCTTAGTTGCCATCACGTTTGGGTGGGCACTCTAGGGAAACTGCCGGTGCTAAGCCGGAGGAAGGCGGGGATGACGTCAAGTCCTCATGGCCCTTACGCGTAGGGCTACACACGTGCTACAATGGCAGTGACAATGGGATAATCCCCAAAAGCTGTCTCAGTTCGGATTGTCGGCTGCAACTCGCCGGCATGAAGTTGGAATCGCTAGTAATCGTGGATCAGCATGCCACGGTGAATACGTTCCCGGGCCTTGTACACACCGCCCGTCACACCATGGGAGTTGGATCTACCCGAAGATTGTGAGCTAACTTCGGAGGCAGCAAGCCACGGTAGGTTCAGCGACTGGGGTGAAGTCGTAACAAGGTAGCCGTAGGGGAACCTGCGGCTGGATCACCTCCTTTCTAAGGATGTTTGTCATTTGGGCTCACGCTCTATGGCAACGTTCAAAGACAGCTGGCTTTGACCAGCAAAAACTATGCGGTTGTTTGTGCCGTCTTCGTTTCTCTTCCTTCATTCGCTGTGTCGCGCCGGTTGGCAGACACACAGCCTGGTGCTACCGGGCAGCCTATAATTGGGGCCGGTAGCTCAGGCGGTTAGAGCGCACGCCTGATAAGCGTGAGGTCGGAGGTTCAAGTCCTCCTCGGCCCACCACCCTTTTCGGGGCCTTAGCTCAGCTGGGAGAGCGCCTGATTTGCATTCAGGAGGTCAGCGGTTCGATCCCGCTAGGCTCCACCATTTTCTGGTGGTTGGTTAGCGTTAAAACCGCATCGCGAATGAAGAAAGTGTCTAAGTTTCCGGAGCCTGTCTCCGGGATGTTTGTAATCGTAAAGGAAGATTGATCCGCCTCGCTGTTCATCGACAGCAAGCTCCTCACTAACCGGATGGAGTAACGAGGTGAGCCTGTCATAAAGGGTCAGTCTGTTAAAGAAACCAACAATGTCTGATCAGAAACCCATTTGTATGGGTGGTCGTGCCGTCTAGTACGGGGCGTTCACCTCTGCACATGAGTTTCAAATATGAGATCAAGCGTCAAAAGGGCATCCGGGGGATGTCTTGGCGGTAAGAGGCGATGAAGGACGTGGCACTCTGCGATAAGCACGGGGGAGGCGAGAGCACCCTTTGATCCCGTGATTTCCGAATGGGGAAACCCATCTCCGAGATGTTTGACTATCACGCAACTCCGGTTGCTTGCTGGTCTTACATTTCAATAGAGAGATATAATACACTGAATACATAGGTGTTATTAAGCTAACCCGGGGAATTGAAACATCTAAGTACCCGGAGGAAAGGACATCAATTGAGACTCCCTTAGTAGCGGCGAGCGAACGGGGACCAGGCCTGGTCTGAAATAAAGCAAAGCATCTGGAAAGTTGCGCCATAGTGGGTGATAGCCCCGTAGCTGTAAAATGAAGACCTTTTCGAGTAGGGCGGGACACGTGAAATCCTGTCTGAACATGGGGGGACCACCCTCCAAGCCTAAGTACTCCTTACCGACCGATAGTGAACCAGTACCGTGAGGGAAAGATGAAAAGTACCCCGATGAGGGGAGTGAAACAGTACCTGAAACCGGATGCTTACAAGCTGAGGGAGCTCTTCGGAGTGACCTCGTACCTTTTGTATAATGGGTCAGCGACTTAGTGTTGCGTGCGAGCTTAAACCGTTAGGTGTAGGCGTAGCGAAAGCGAGTCTGAATAGGGCGACCGAGTACGTAGCATTAGACCCGAAGGCAAGTGATCTAGGTATGGGCAGGGTGAAGGTGCAGTAACATGCACTGGAGGCCCGAACCGTTGAGCGTTGAAAAGCTCTCGGATGACCTGTGCCTAGGGGTGAAAGGCCAATCAAACTTGCTGATAGCTGGTTCTCCGCGAAATCTATTTAGGTAGAGCGTCGATCGAATACTCTTGGGGGTAGAGCACTGACTGGGCTAGGGGTCCTCACCGGATTACCAAACCTTATCAAACTCCGAATACCAAGAAGTACTAATCGGCAGACACACGGCGGGTGCTAACGTCCGTCGTGGAGAGGGAAACAACCCTGACCACCAATTAAGGTCCCCAAATAATGGCTAAGTGTGAAAGGATGTGGGATTGCTTTGACAATGAGGAGGTTGGCTTAGAAGCAGCCATCCTTTAAAGAAAGCGTAACAGCTCACTCATCAAGCGATCCTGCGCCGAAAATGTAACGGGGCTAAAGCCATTTACCGAAATTGTGGGCTCGTAAGAGCGGTAGCGGAGCGTTCCGTAAGCCTGCGAAGGTGCACTGTGAGGTGTGCTGGAGGTATCGGAAGTGAGAATGCTGACATGAGTAGCGACAAAGCGGGTGAGAGACCCGCTCGCCGAAAATCCAAGGGTTCCTGCGTAAAGCTAATCTGCGCAGGGTTAGCCGGCCCCTAAGGCGAGGCCGAAAGGCGTAGCCGATGGGAACCACGTTAATATTCGTGGGCCTGGGAGTGTGTGACGGATTTCGAAAGTTGTATCACCTTATCGGATTGGTGATGCAGCCTGGAAGTCCCTGGAAATAGCCCTCCCGTATAGACCGTACCCGAAACCGACACAGGTGGATAGGTAGAGAATACCAAGGCGCTTGAGAGAACGATGCTGAAGGAACTCGGCAAATTACCTCCGTAACTTCGGGAGAAGGAGGCCTCACTCTAGGCAACTAGAACTGAGGGGCACAGACCAGGGGGTTGCGACTGTTTATCAAAAACACAGGGCTCTGCGAAGCCGCAAGGCGACGTATAGGGTCTGACGCCTGCCCGGTGCCGGAAGGTTAAAAGGAGATGTGAGAGCGTCGAATTGAAGCCCCGGTGAACGGCGGCCGTAACTATAACGGTCCTAAGGTAGCGAAATTCCTTGTCGGGTAAGTTCCGACCTGCACGAATGGCGTAACGACTTCCCCACTGTCTCCAGCATCGACTCAGCGAAATTGAAGTCCCCGTGAAGATGCGGGGTACCCGCGGTCAGACGGAAAGACCCCGTGAACCTTTACTGCAGCTTGGCTGTGGCACCGGAAATAGTATGTGTAGGATAGGTGGGAGGCTTTGAAGCAGCGGCGCCAGTCGTTGTGGAGCCATCCTTGAAATACCACCCTTATTCTTTTCGTTGTCTAACCGCGTCCCTGGATGGGACCGGGACCCAGCCTGGCGGGCAGTTTGACTGGGGCGGTCGCCTCCTAAAGAGTAACGGAGGCGCGCGATGGTAAGCTCAGGGCGGTCGGACATCGCCTGTTGAGTGCAATGGCATAAGCTTGCCTGACTGTGAGGTCGACGGACCGAGCAGAGACGAAAGTCGGTCATAGTGATCCGGTGGTCCCGAGTGGAAGGGCCATCGCTCAACGGATAAAAGGTACTCCGGGGATAACAGGCTGATGATGCCCAAGAGTCCATATCGACGGCATCGTTTGGCACCTCGATGTCGGCTCATCACATCCTGGGGCTGAAGCAGGTCCCAAGGGTTCGGCTGTTCGCCGATTAAAGTGGTACGTGAGCTGGGTTCAGAACGTCGTGAGACAGTTTGGTCCCTATCTGCCGTGGGTGTTGGAAACTTGAGAGGATCTGTCCTTAGTACGAGAGGACCGGGATGGACATACCTCTGGTGGACCTGTTGTGGCGCCAGCCGCATTGCAGGGTAGCTATGTATGGACGGGATAACCGCTGAATGCATCTAAGCGGGAAACCCACCTCAAAACCAGGTTTCCCTTGAGAGCCGTTCTAGACTAGGACGTCGATAGGCCAGGTGTGGAAGCGCTGCGAGGCGTGAAGCTTACTGGTACTAATTGCTCGATTGGCTTGATCTTTAGAAACTCGTGTGTGGTGGTGAACGCCTCATACGGCTTGAAGATCAGAAACATCCCAGAATTTATAACAACAAAATCTGCGGTCATTTTGGTTTCTTTACATTGCTAGCTTTCGCCGACCCGGTGGTTATGGCGGGGGTTCCCCACCCGATCCCATCCCGAACTCGGCCGTTAAGTCCCCTAGCGCTGATGGTACTGCGTCTTAAGGCGCGGGAGAGTAAGTCGCTGCCGGGTCAGCTAAAGCTGGTGATGAAAACAGACATCTTCCTTTACTATTCCAGCTGATCAGCTCGTCTGATCGCGAAAACGCCCGACTTTGTCGGGCTTTTTTTGTGCCTAAATTTTGGTTTGGACGGACAGCGAAAGACCTGCGCTGTTCTTGCCGCTCCCCAATCAATCTGGCTTAGCTTAAAGGCTCTCATATGACTGAGAATGCTGTAGCCAAGACATTTGATGGTGGTGACGCGCCGCTCTTCATTTTTGTCGATCATGCAAGCAAGGCCGTGCCCTCGGCTTTTGATGATCTCGGGCTGCCTGAGGATATTCTCTCGACGCATATTGGTTGGGATATTGGCGCCGCCGCTTTGGGATTGGAGCTCGCTAAAGCGCTGAAATCAAAGGCACTATTCTGCGAATATTCGCGCCTTCTCATCGATCCGAACCGTTCGCTCGACAAGACGGATCTCATTCCGTCCGAGGCAGACCTCATTCCAATCCCCGGTAATCAGGATTTGAGTGCTGCGGACCGGCATCACCGTATCGAGACCTATCATCAGCCGTATCATGAGCAACTTGAGCTTTGTTTGGATCAAATTTGCCGCGCGCATATCGATCCTCTGATCTTATCGGTTCACTCATTCACACCGCGACTCATCGGAGACGCGCAAATGCGCCCATGGCATATGGGCTTGCTCTGGCGCGAGGACGAAACGAGCGCGCGCCAGTTCATGGCCTATATGGCGAAGCACACAGATTACAATGTCGGTGACAATCAACCTTACGATGCGCGTGTGTTCAATTATTCAGTCGATCGCCATGTCGGCCCGCGGGGCCTGCGCCACATAACGCTTGAAGTTCGCCAAGACCTGGTATCGAATGTAGACGGAGTGGATCGCGTGGCTCAGAATATCGGGCCCGCGCTGGAGACGATGTTGAAAGCGTGAGGCACCGGTCGCCGATCCGAAATGGAGGAGCGGTGTGTCATGATCCCATCTCTCACGCTGGGGGTAGAAGAAGAATACTTGTTGGTGGATCCCGAAACGCGGGACTTGGTCGTTGAACCGCCACCGGAATTTATGAAATCGTGCAGCGAGGCGCTCGGCGAGCGCGTGACGCCTGAATTTCTGCGTTGCCAGGTCGAAATTGGAACCCCGGTTTGCGCGGATATTGGCGAAGTCCGCACTCATCTCACCGCATTGCGCAAAACGCTTATTCGGCATGCTGAGAAATGCGGTATGCGGCTGATGGCGGCGTCGACGCATCCGTTCGGTGAATGGGAAAGCCAGAAGCATACAGACGCGCCGCGCTATCATCTTCTGGATCAGGATATGCAGGGCATTATTCGGCGTATGTTGATCTGCGGCATGCACGTCCATGCCGGGATTGAAGATCCCGACATGCGCATCGATCTGATGAACCAAGCGCGCTATTTCCTGCCGCATCTGCTCGCGCTGTCGACCTCGTCACCGTTCTGGGCGGGGCAAGAGATGGGCATGAAGTGCGCCCGGCTGGCCATCTTCGATTCCATGCCGCGGACCGGCCTCCCGGACCGATTTGAAAGTTATTCGGAATATGAGCGCATGGTCGAGCGGATGGTGGCCGCCGGCGCGCTGGAAGACAGCACAAAGATTTGGTGGGACCTTCGCCCGAGCGCCCGCTTCCCGACCATTGAGATGCGCATCACGGATGTCTGCACGCGTATGGAAGATGCGATCTGCATCGCTGCTTTGTATCAGAGCATTCTGCGCATGCTGATCCGGCTCCGACAGCGTAACTTGAGATGGCGCATCTATCCGCGGATGTTGATGGATGAAAATCGGTGGCGCGCACAGCGTTATGGCGTCACCCGCGGATTGATCGATTTGGGCCGCGGCGAACAGCAGGCCTTTCCTGCCTTAATCGAAGAAATCATTGAAATGCTTGAAGAAGAAGCGACTGCGCTGGGGTGTTTGAAAGAGGTCCGCCATGCCCGCACCATCCTCGATCGCGGCACCAGTGCTTGCAATCAATTAGAAGTGTTCGCCGCCGCCAGCGCCGACGGTGCGGACGAACGTGAGGCGATGAAGGCTGTGGTCGATTGGCTGGTGCAGGAAACCCAAGCCGATCTGCCGTAAAATCTCAGTTTTGCGACATGCGCGGGCTTGCGCTCAGTTCCCCACGCAGCTATATCCGCCCTTCGCTTCTCTGATGGGAAGCAAACCCGTGACGCGGGATGGAGCAGCCCGGTAGCTCGTCAGGCTCATAACCTGAAGGTCGCAGGTTCAAATCCTGCTCCCGCACCCAATAAGCCCCTGATTTCCGCAAGGATTTCAGGGGTTTTGTTTTTGGTGGCGCTGTCTCGGGAGGAGGCCTTAAATCCGTCGTCCTTCAACGGAGATGTGGTTGCGTGAGACGCGCTTAGCTTTCAGGAGCTCTTGGTCAGCAGCTTCCATGAGGTCTTTGATGGTGCGATCCTTTTTGAAGGTCGACATACCGCAAGAGAAGGTGACTTTGTGCTTGGCATCGCGCGAAATCGCGTCGGAAACTTTCAAATTTTCCAGCTGATGTTTCATGGCGACGACAGAGTGATATGCGGTCTCTAAGGATTGGCCTGGGAAAATGATCGCGAACTCATCACCACCGACGCGAGCGGCAAAATCCGTGGGTTCGATATTCTTGACCATCAATCGGGCGAGATGCGACAGCACTTCATCGCCAATCGGATGGCCGTAAGTGTCATTGATGGTTTTGAAGCGGTCCAAATCAATCAAGGCGAGCGCATAGACTTCACCGGTCTCAACGGCACGATTGTGGACATGACTGAGGCGCTCATTAAAGGCACGTCGATTGGCGACTTCGGTCAGCGCATCTGTGCGGCTCTGCCGTTTGATCACCTCGAACTCTTCGTTCAGCTGGCGCACTTGTTCTTTCGATTTTTCTAGCTCACTGGTCAGACGCTCCGTCATTGTCGACATCGTGTCATTGGTTTCCATTAGCTTCTCAAAGAGAGCCATCACATCCCGCCGGCTCGGGCGTTTTGGCATTGAGGCGCCGACATCATCAAGCGTTGCGCGCACCGCTTCCGTCTCGGTGCTGGTCTCGGAGATCATCTGAGACACGCTGTTCAGAGACGACTCGATGGCTTGACTGACACGCTCGCCGGTTTGCTCAAGGGCGGATTTCGACAAGTGGGCTTGGTAGATATCTTCGATTTGCCCCGCTGAGATCGTCCCATGGGTTTGCAAGATTTCGTCGACTTCTTCACTTACTGCTTCCGGGGACTTGGCGGCATAAGCATACCAAATGGAGTACGTCTTAGGTAAGGGTGGCGTGCGATACGTTTCGATAAGATCAAAGGCGGCGCCGGCCGTCCTATAGATGGCATTGGCCTCAGCGACGGCACGCTCTTCTTCCAGATCTATCGGTTGTTCAGCCAAATTTGACGACATGCACCCACCATCCCAGAAAGCATTGTTTGGTAAGGAGGATTTCTATCAGAGGTAGATTTTTTTGTGGTTAACTTCACCCGTGCAAATGGATGGATGGGGTTAAGTCTGAGCTGCAGGTATCTGTCCTTTTGGGGGGCTGCCGAGATCTTTACAAATACGATACACAATTAACCTAAACAACTAGAAATAGAACTCTGTATTATGGGGAATACGCGGTGTTGAAGTTTGTGAATGATATTCGGGTCGCACAGAAACTGCCGGCGGCAATCATTTTTATCGGGGTAAGCATTGCCAGCATTGTCGCTGTGATGAGCTATAATGGCGCAAAATCTAGCCTCTTAGAGCAAAGTGAAGCGAACTTGGTCGCCAATGTCGAAGTCAAGTATACGGCCCTGGACAATTGGCTTGGCGGAATCCGAGACGATATCATTATCCAGAGCACCAACCCCTCCGTGGTTTTAGCCACGCAAGCTTTTGCGGAGGCCTGGCAAGATTTGGGGACTGACCAGACCAACTATCTGCAAACCTGGTACATTGCAGACAATCCAAATCCTATTGGTGCGAAAGAGAACCTTGACGCGGCCTCTGATGGATCAAGCTACAGCGCTGTTCACGCGACCTATCATGGCTATTTTCGCGAATTGCTTCGCCGGAACGAATATTATGATGTATTCTTGTTCGATCGAGACGGGAACTTGATCTATTCGGTGTTCAAGGAGCTCGATTTTGCGACCAATTTGGTGACCGGAAAGTGGGCCAGTACAGATCTCGGGGAAGCGTTCCGCGCAGCTGCAGCGAATGCTGGATCCAGCGAACCAAGCTTCTTTGATTTTCGGCCTTATGGTCCTAGCGCAGATGCGCCAGCGAGCTTTATCTCCATTCCGATTGAAACCCAGGCCGGCGAGTTTGTTGGGGTGCTCGCTTACCAAATGCCTGTGGGACGGTTGAACGCTCTGATGGGCGATCGAGGTGGGTTGGGCGACACCGGACAAGCCTATATTGTGGCGACGGATGATCGGTTCCGGAGCGATCTTCCGCTCACCGACGCCGACGATATTTTAACCGAGAGCGCCGTCATTAAAGACTTTAGCGTCCTGCCGGCTGGCCAGACCCATCTCATGGTGGGTGAAGGATTATCCGGGCAAAAGGTCGTACGCGCATCTCGTCAAATGAATTTTATGGGCACGCGCTGGACCTTCTCAGCCGAGCAAGATTATCGCGAACTGGTCGCCCCGGCGCGCGAGCTTCGCAATGCTTTGATCGTGCAAATTCTAATTGGCGCTCTGTTCATCGGGATCATTAGCTTTTTCATGTCGCGATATTTCACCCGCCCCTTGTCCAGACTCACCGAGGCAATTGAGCATATTTCTGACAATCGCTTGGAGGCGGAAGTGCCGGAAACCGACCGCCGTGATGAAATCGGTGCGATTGCGAAAAGCTTGGATCGTCTAAAAGTCGCTCAAGTCAAATCAAAGGCAATGGAACGCGATCAGGAACAAGTCGTTTCCCATCTTAGTCAGGCACTTGCCGACTTGGCAGCAGGAGACCTCACGTCCCGCATCGAGAGCGAGATGCCGGAGGAATACGAAACCCTCAAAGCGAGTTATAATGGCACTGTGGACGCTTTGGCAGGCTCGTTTCGCGCAGTCTCGGAAGACGCCCGCAAAGTGCGGTCGAGTTCAACGCTGATCAGTCAGTCCGCCGATGATCTTTCGCGGCGGACGGAAGGACAAGCGGCCACTTTGGAAGAAACAGCAGCAGCAATTGAGGAGCTAACGGCCAGCGTTGCATCCACTGCAGAGGGTGCGAAGCAAGCGGACACCTTAGCTCGCTCCACGCATGATGAGGCGGAAGCTAGCCGCGAAATCATGGATCAGGCCGTGACATCAATTCAGGGGATTGAAGTCTCCACGGGCCAAATCTCGCAAATCGTGGACATGATCAATGACATTGCGTTTCAAACCAATTTGTTGGCGTTGAATGCGGGTGTAGAAGCGGCCCGAGCTGGAGATGCTGGGCGCGGATTTGCAGTGGTGGCTTCAGAAGTTCGTGTCTTAGCGCAGCGCTGCGCCGAATCGGCCGATGAGATTGCGCGACTGGTTCAAAAGAGCAAAACCGATGTTGGCTCAGGGGTGAAAAGCGTCACCCAGGCCGTCAGTGCGATCCGAGGCGTTTTGGAGTCGATCCACGAGATCAGCTCCGCGGTTTCAAATATTTCAGTGGCCACTCAAGAGCAGTCTTCTGGCCTAAGCGAAATCAATTCAGCCGTCTCCCAACTCGACAGTGTCACCCAACAAAACGCGGTCATGGTTGAGGAAACAAAGGCCGCGAGTCGCTCCTTGAATGCTGACTCGGACCGCCTTGAAGAGCAGGTGAGTCGATTCAGATTCTCATCTGATGCACCCGTGGCAACGCCGATTTCTGCGCCTGTCGCGTCTTCCACCACGGCGACGGTCCAGAATCCAGTTCATCAACAGCAGGCGCGACTGCGGAAAACAGCGAGCGCTCTGACGCCCGCCGCTGACGTGGCGGATGATTGGATTGAGTTTTAGAGAATAGGCTGCTGAAACGGTTCGGTCAGTCGATCGGACCTGTGACCGCTTCAATGCAGGATTTCAGGCCGTTCAGAGTGATTGGCTTTTCGATATAGTTGTTCATGCCAAGTTTCTGCCCGCGGCTTAGAACATCCGGGTCTTTTGTGCCCGTGATCATAATAAACCCGGTTCGCTGTGACTTCGGGTTCCCGCGCATGTTTTGCAGCAGTTCCAGTCCGTCCATGTTCGGCATGTTATAGTCGGAGATGACCAAGTGATACGTATTTTGATCAAGCTTTTCCATCGCATCTGCGCCGTCAGAAGCCGCATTGTAATTGCGGACTCCCATTTGCTGAAGCGCGTTAGTGATGAGACCGCGGCTCGTAGCGGTATCGTCGACGATCAAAATGCGAAGCTTCTCTTTTAAGGCCACGGAGACTGTCCTGAGTTTTGCAAATTAAGTCACGAGACGAGGATCTAAGCGTGATTCTCGTTAGAGTAGTTTTCTTGGGCGCCATCTCTAAAAATAACCTTAATAGGGCTGAATCAGCCCGACGCGCTCAATAGTCAGACAGTGACCGAGTTAAGATTTTAGAGGTCTGTATTATCTGCATTAAATCTCCGCTTTGAAGGAAATTTGAATGGATCACAAAACTGAATCTTAAGCACGATTGGGTAGAGCAGAATACTACTTAAGATAGATATTTCATTGGAGTGAAGTGTGAGTGCACCGACCCAGGTGATCCCCATCCAGCTTGACTTGGACGATTGCGACCTCGATGACGATTTCGAGTCGCTGGACGATACGTCGAAGCCAAGCCCCGTCGCGCGCCTGCTCGGCTTTCTCAAGTCACCGATCGGAATTGGGGTTAGCCTTGTCCTTGTTATTGTCATTGCGCTCGCCGCTGTGCTGGGCAGCGGCTCTTTGACAATGCTCGGTAAGCCTCAATCCAATCACAATGGCGCGCTCGCGGGGGATGGTGGAATTGTCAGTGAAGAATTGGTCGCCCAACCTAAGCTGGAAGGCGAAGGAGATGATGACGAAACCGTCGAGGAAGAAGAACCAGAAGACGAGTTTTCGTCCGAGTATGGGTCGATCACATTCTCCAATGAGGGGGCAGTCTATCACACCGTGCCCACAACCGTGAAGTTGAAGGCCAATGGCGGGCGCACGCAGCTCACGCTATCTGTTGGTATCGTTACCGATGTCGCCTCAGCTGAAACTTTGCTTGAGCATGGGTTGCTGGTCAATTTGATCAAGATCGAAGCTGCCGAGGCGCTTGAGCTCGGCCCATATCTCGATTGGCAGATACCTGGCCTGGTGACCAAGGATATAAAGCGCCGACTGGAAGCGTCTTACCCCGAATTGAAAATCCGCGGAATCATGATCCGGGACTTCCAATTGTCTTAAAGCCGCTCCCTTTCAAACCCGTGTGTTGCCGGGGTCAATGGAGCGTAAAATTTACACTTAAGATAGAATTACAGAATATTCGTCATTTTAACGAATTGGGGATGGTCTCTTAGAGTCTAAGAGCCGCACCATGCTCTTCGGAAACAAATCGCACTGTCCAAAGCGACCAGGAAGGGACCATGACGGATACAGCACCCACACAGCCCAGAAGCGCCTCCAACACACTTCCATTGGCAATCGTCGCGCTCATTGTGACGACGATTATTGTGACGCTCGGGGTCCAGTGGGCGCTGAGCGGTCAAGCTGTGACCCCTGCGGTCTTAGGGGCGACAGCCGCGATCGCAGTCCTCGCGTCAGGGATTGGTTTAATGATCGCAAATGCCCTAATGAAACCCGTCCGGTCTTTGAGCGAGCATCTTAGCGCTTTGGCAGAGGGAACACCGGTTAATGACCTACCGGAGACCCAAAGAGAAGATGCATTTGGCGGCATGGCCAAAACCATCACGCAGCTGAGTGCTTCGCAATTCTCGCACACGCTTTCAGCGACGGAACGCCGTAACTTCACTGAGGACCTAAGCGCTGCGGTCAAGAGCATTGAGGCGGGCGATTTGGCCCAACGGCTGACAGGTGATTATGCCCAAGAATTTCAGGGGGCAGCATCTGAATTCAACAAAGCCATGAATGTCTTGGAGTCCACGTTTGGCCGCGTTGTCTCGCATGCTGACGAAATCAAATCACATGCCCATAAAGTCGGCACGACGACGGGCGGGCTGTCTGAGCGCACGGAAAATCAAGCCGCCACGCTCGAAGAGTCTTCAGCCGCTATTGAAGAGCTTGCAGCGAGCGTTGTGTCGACCGCAGAAGGCGCCAAACATGCCGATGAGCTGGTTGGAACGGCGAGATCAAACGCTGAGGCGAGTGGCCTAGTTATGGACCAAGCCGTTGATGCGATGAAACAGATTGAAACCTCATCGGCACAGATCTTCCAAGTGGTCAGCGTGATTGATGATATTGCCTTTCAGACCAATTTGCTGGCCTTGAACGCCTCTGTAGAGGCCGCACGCGCAGGCGATGCCGGCCGCGGGTTTGCCGTAGTTGCGTCTGAAGTCCGCGCGCTGGCGCAACGCTCGTCAGACGCGGCGAAAGAGATTGAATCTCTGATGAGCGAAAGTGCCAACCATGTCAGCAATGGCGTGCAGCATGTCAACAAAGCGGTGGATACGCTGCGCAGCATTGCTGCCTCTGTGACAGAGATTAGCGGCGCGGTTTCAACGATCGCGACCTCTGCGCAGGAGCAGAGCCTGAACATTTCTGAGATCAATGCCGCCATGTCGAGCTTGGATCAAGCGACGCAGCAAACGGCTGGCATGGTGTCGGACTCCGCGGCGCTTGGTACCGCGCTCACGTCTAAGGCAGACGCCTTGGCGAAGATTGTGGGAAATCTTGGTGCCGAAGCGGCGCCCGCCGAAGACATGGTTCCACCGGTGACGCCAATCTCTATCGCAACACCCCCGCTCACGCCGAAACCTGTCATAAAGCCATCTCCGCCGGTTGAGCGCTATGTCGCGACCCAGGGCAACGCGGCCTTGAAGGCTGACGATTCGATCGATTCAGATTGGGTCGAATTTTAAGCCGCTGCCGGACAGAGAGACAATAAAGTATTGCGCCGCGTGAGGGAGATTTGAGTTGAAAACGAAAGTTCTGATTGTCGACGACTCAGCCACGATCCGCGCCATCCTGCGGCATTCGCTACAAGCTGAAAGCGATATTGAAGTTGTTGGTGAAGCCGGAGATCCTTACGAAGCTCGCGAAGCGATGAAAGCGCTCAACCCGGATGTCGTGACGCTCGATATCGAAATGCCACGCATGAACGGGATTGAGTTTTTAGGACACATTATGCGCCTGCGCCCGACGCCGGTGATCATGATTTCCACGCTGACAGGTGCCGGGGCAGACGCGACGATCGAGGCGCTTTCACTGGGTGCAATCGACTATATCACCAAGCCGACGAGTGGAAACATCATTGGCGCTTTTACGGAGCTTCCCGACAAAGTCCGGATCGCCGCCAAGTCCAAATTAGGGGCTGCTGGCGCGGTTGCACGTCCCGTGGCAGCGCCGCAAAGTAGCTACCAATCAGGCGATCATATCGTCGCAATTGGTGCGTCGACCGGCGGGGTCGAGGCTTTAACACAAGTGATTTCTGCGCTCCCGGAGGGCGCACCGCCGATCGTTATTACGCAGCACATGCCGGCCAAATTCACGACGAGTTTTGCGCAACGCCTAAACTCCAAGAGCCAAGTCACTGTGGTCGAAGCGAGTGATGGGGATGTCATCCGCAAAGGTCACGTTTACTTGGCACCCGGCGGGGCCACTCATATGGAAATCCAGGGGCGCACGAAGCCCATCTGCGTGCTCAAAGATTCGGATCCTGTAAACGGCCACAGACCGTCTGTAGAGGTCTTGTTCAAGTCTCTTGCGCCGTTCGGCGCGCGCGGCGTTGCCGTAATGTTGACTGGCATGGGCAATGACGGATCGGCGGCGATTAAGGGCGTTCGCGATGCGGGCGGTCTTACGCTCGGCCAGGACCAGGCGACCAGCGTCGTTTACGGTATGGCGCGTGTCGCCAAGGAGCTACAAGGCATTCACAAAGAGCTTCCCCTCTCGAAAATCGCGCCGGCGATCCTTGATCACTGTGGGTCTTATTCTTGAGTTTAGCTTTACCCAAGTCCTCACACGATGCGCCGCAACAAGTGTTTCACAATGTCATTCTTGGCACCTATCGCGTGTCAAACGACCCGAATGAAACCATCACCACGGTGCTGGGATCATGCGTAGCTGTGTGCTTATTCGATGCCTCGCAGGGGCTTGGCGGCATGAACCATTTCTTGCTGCCTGAAGGTCGGTCCGGTGACTTAGAAGAGGTTATTTTCGGGCTCCAAGCCATGGAGCTTTTGATCAATGATATGCTCAAACAAGGCGCCCAGAAGTATAATATGCAAGCGAAGCTGTTCGGCGGGGCGCAGATGATTGGAGCTAAGAGCGATATTGGCGAACGTAATGTCGCCTTTGCGCGAGAATTCTTGCGCGATGAAAACTTCCCCGTTGTTGGCGAAAGTGTAGGCGGGACCATGGGGCGCAAAATCCGATTTGAACCCGTGACAGGACGCGCGATGCAGAGGTTCGTTCTGACTTTTTAGCTCGGGCGTGTGCTTGGCTAATATCTTAAAAAAGCTCGACTGAGCCGCAGTCGCTCTGTGCTTCACCCTCTTGCAAATAGGTCTTCAGCGACGGCAGGAGGATGGTCTGAATTGCAGCCGCGATATCGGTGCGTTCCATCTTTTCATCCGCAACCGAGAGCCGTTCGAGCAACTTCGCGATCTCGACCAAGTTTTGGGTCATGCGATCGAGGTTCTGTAAGGCCGATGCCTCAGACGCGTCGTCGGGTATGGCGCTGAGGTGTGACAGCGAGTCTTCGACTTGCGCGCAGGTCTGCGCCATATCGGAGGTGATATCTGACAGGCGCTGAAAAAACTCCTGCGCTGATGGTGCTTGCGCCTTTGCCGCTAATCCACTCATTCCGCTAGTGTCCAGTTCGCTTTTGATAAGTGGTGACGCCAACCGTCTCCAAACCAATTTTGTCCGAGTTTCCAACCCGTTCGGAATGGCCGACATAAAGCATGCCATCGGGTTCTAGGCGCTCGGTAAACTTCGCCCATACACGTTCGGATGTGGGCGTGTCGAAATAGATGACCACGTTCCGACAGAAGATCACATCAAAGCGCCCTCGAAATGGCCATTCATGCATGAGGTTCAGTTCTCGAAAGGCGATAATCGCCTTCAGCTTGGCGCTCGCGAGGCTGGTCGTGTCATCGCTTGGGTTGGTTGAGAAATAGGCTTTCCGAAGATGGGGCGGTACCGTTTCTAAGGCGCTGTTTCGATAGACTCCGCGCTGCGCTTTCGCGACCACTTCCGGATCGATATCGCTGGCCAGAATTTTAAAATCATATCGTTCTAGGTCATCGGCGAGAGCCAGAGCGGTTAGCGCGATGGAATAGGGTTCTTCGCCGCTCGAACAACCAGCAGACCAAAGCCGGACCCGTCCGCCATTCCGCGCCCTCTTGATTAAGGGGGGCAGGACCTCTTTGCTCAAATGCTCGAAGTGATGGTTCTCCCGAAAAAACCGCGTCACGTTCGTGGTCAGCACAGAGACCAGGGATTTGCGTTCACTGGCACCTTCAGGGCTGTTAAGGAAGGTTGAATACTGCTCAAAACTGTCGAGTTTGAGCGTCCGAATGCGTTTGGAAATGCGCGCTTGAACCAAAGTGCGTTTCTCTGGGAGGAATTGGATCCCGGTATCGGAATTGACCATGGATGTGATCTGCTCAAAAAGCTGATCGTCCATGTCCAGAATCGCAGTGTTAAAATTCGGAAGGGCCATAGATTAGGCCGCAGCTGCGACTTGGCGCGGGAACAGAACATCCGTGTTGATCACGCGCATCATAGAATCATCGCGCGCGATAATGCCTAGCAAACAACTCTCCTCAACGCTCGCTTCAAGCTCGGGCGGTCGTTGCAGCATGTTGAAATCCAGCGTGACGATATCGGACACCGCGTCGACCACGATCCCGAAGACTTGGTGACCAACCTCAAGAATGATCGTCACGAAGCTTGAATCTGGTTGCGTCGGTGGGAGGCCCATCCGCATAGCAAAATCAATGATTGGTAACACCGTTCCGCGCAGATTGATCGCACCGCAAACAAACGCTGGAGAGTGCGGAAGCGGCGTCGGTTTTGACCAACCTCTGATTTCTTTCACAACCATGATGTCCACGCAAAACTCGTGTTCTCCCAAATCGAAGGAAATACACTTCACGCTGTTAGAGGTTGAGACTTCAGCTACACTGTCGCTCATTTGACTCTCCAATTAGGCTGCATTCGAAAGTTTGTCTTTTTCGCAAAGACGTAACAGGCCATCGACATCCAGAATGAGGGCAATGTTCCCGTCTCCCAGAATTGTGACTGCGGCGACCCCAGGGACTTCGCCATAATTATCTTCAAGACCTTTAATGACGACTTGTCTTTGGTCGAGAATTCCGTCGAGCAGCAGCGCGCTGCGGTCTCCAGCTTCTGTTTCGCTGAGAAGGATCACCCCATCATTGGGGTTTTCAAAACGACCGCGGAAGCCGAGCTCGTAGCCCACGTCGATAATCGGGACGTATTCACCGCGGACCAGCACAACGCTTTGCGTCGGCGTTAGGTTATGAATCGAGGTTGAGGTCGGACGGATGGTTTCAACAATCTCGGACAATGAGACGACCATGAGTTGGTCATCAATGCGCACGATCATGCCGTCCATCACTGCGAGCGTGAGCGGGAGTGAGATCGTGAAGATCGATCCTTTTCCGGGCTCAGATTCGAGGCCAACGCGACCGCCTAAGGCTTGAATGGAGCGCTTGACGACATCCATTCCAACACCGCGTCCGGACAAGTTTGAAACCTCTTTTGCAGTCGAAAAGCCGGGCATGAATAGAAGGTTGTCAATCTCGCTATCGGTCAATTCGGCGTCTTCGGCGATCAAGCCTTTTTCCACGGCGATTTCGCGAACTTTCTTGCGATTCACCCCGGCGCCGTCATCGGCAACTTCAATGACCACGCGACCTGACCGATGAACGGCCGTCAAACGCACCGTTCCAACTTCGGTTTTACCGCTCTCAAGTCGCCGCTCTGGATCTTCGAGACCGTGATCAACCGCGTTCCGGATCATGTGCGTGAGCGGATCCGCAAGGCGCTCAATGATTGTCTTGTCGATCTCAGTGCCTTCGCCTTCGGTCACAAGCTGGACATTTTTGCCCGTCGACTCGCCGGTCTCACGCACAATACGAGACATTCTGCGGAATAGCGGCTTGATCGGCTGAGCGCGGATGGCCATGACGCTGTCTTGGATGTCGCGCGTGAGCTGTCTCAAGTGCGCCAAACCGTCCGACAGTTGCTGGCTGGCGGGCGTGGTCATGGACTCAAAACCTTGCGACAGCATCGATTGATTGATGACCAGCTCGCCGATGAGGTTGATCAGCCGATCGACCCGATTGAGATCGACGCGAATGGTTGAGGACGCCTCCGACTTTGGATCGGCCTTGGGCTCACTCGTTTTTGAAGGTTTCGGTGCGGGTTTCTCTGCGGCTTTGGCTGGTTCGGCCTGCGCTGTCGCAGCCGGAGGAGTGCCTGTGACCTCGGGCTTCGAGGTTTCAGGGGGGGCGGAAGGCGTCTCAGATTCTACCTGTGCTGCTTCGTCGTCAAAGGATAGATCCAGTTTCTGCGGGACGAAATCTGGCTCCGGATCGTCGCTTAGATCTAGCTTTGTTGGTGTGAATTCAAAATCGTCAGCGGCATCGGGTGACGAAGGCTCGGGCGCTGTGCGTTCGAGCTTTAATTCGCAATCATCTTCGACGAATTCAAAGACTTCCCGAATTTGTTCTTCGGTTACCTCAGTCGGTATATTCAAATGCCAGGTGATGAAGGGTGTATCGACCGCAAGATTAGACCACGCAGGCATGTTGCCAGTATCAACGCGCAAATCCATGGCGCCCATATCGATCAAGACACTGATCAGATTACAGCAATCATTGCCGCGCTGGTACAGCTCAGCATGCGGTGTGAATTGAACGCTCCAAGCCTCTGGTGCCGTTGGCGCTTCATCATCGAAATCGAAGCTAAGCGGTGAGACTGTGAAACCGGCATCGCCAGAGTCATCCGATGGTGCCACTGGGGCCGCACTTGTTTCCGCGACTGGCGCGCCATCTGTGTCATATTTCTTAAGATCTGCGACTAAGCTATCGCAAACCGAGGGGTCTGACTCCACACCGTTTTTAGCGGATTGAACTAGGTCTTGGAGCTTGTCGGCGCACCGCATGAACAGATCGATCAGTTCTGCGTCGGGGTCTAATTTGCCTGACCGGACCTTGTCCAAAACAGTTTCGAATTGGTGCGATACACTGACCAGAAGGTCTAGACCAAAAGCTCCCGCGCCGCCTTTGATTGAGTGCACAGCACGAAAGACCGCGTTGACCGTGTCGTCGGTCGCTTCGCCATCGCGCATAGCATAGAGCCCGTCTTCGAGCTCTTCGAGCAATTCGGCGCACTCTTGGAAGAAAACTATCTTGATTTCGTCGAGCGGATCGGAACTCATTGGCCCCTCCTAAACACCGCAGACGCGCTTAATCGCCATCAGCAATTTGTCTTTATCAAATGGCTTCACGATCCAACCGGAGGCGCCAGCATTGCGCGCACGCTGCTTAAGCTCTGCTGCGCTTTCTGTCGTCAGCGTGAGAATTGGAATTTTATTGTAGGCTGGGTGAGCGCGAACTCCTTCGATAACTCCGAAGCCGTCGAGGCGTGGCATGTTAATGTCGGTAATCACCAAATCCGGCTGCACATGATCGAGTTTTTCCAGGCCATCGACACCATCTTCGGCGACCTCAACTGAAAAGCCAGACAGGGTGAGGGTTTGCTGGACCAGTCGACGCATCGTGCTGGAATCGTCGATTGCCAAGATCTTTAGCGACATGGTGTCTCCGCTGTTAAAATGTCTGCACGCCCGATCGTATGGAAAAGCTCGCTGAGCGCCTCTGATGGCGTGTGGATATGAAACGTGTGCTTTTGTCGGTTCCATTCGTCTTGAGCAGACAGAATGACTTGCAAACAAAGACCGCCCACTTTCAGGACGTCGGCACCGTTTAGTGAAAGTGAATCACCTTTGAGCGCGTCGATTTGATTGTAAAGTTCGCTCGCATAAGCGCTATCTAAGCGCTCTGGTAAATCGATAGTTTGACTTTCAGGCGCTGAATCCACGACCGGTCCCTCTTAAACTTGTCAGCAAAAAGCGATGCGATGTCGCAGCTCACAACGGTCGATGCTTATGAGCGAAACGGTATAAATCTAGTTAAAATTGAAAAGTTCGCGCAGCAGACTTGTAACGCCTTCGTCTGGCTCGCCCATCGAACGACACTCGCCCATCGGGATAGTGACCGCACTTTGCGTAATCACCAGATATAATGAGAGAAAATATAGGCTGGTGCGTATTCGCAATCTGCAGACCCTTTGAGAGTATGAGGTCCAAAAAAATCAACTAGAAATCGATAATTAGGGGCGCTTTAACCATATTGAGCGCAGTCATCCCGCAACAAAATTAACTATGCTGCTGTCGATGGAGATCAAAAGCGGATGATAAAACTGCCGACACCTCGCTTTGTTCAAAACTTGAAGGTCTCTTTCATAGTCTGGTTGATCGCCTTTATTGGTCTCGCACTGGCCGCTTTCTTTGCTCAGTCGATGATCCGAGAAGAAGCTCGCAAAAGCAAAGAGATGCACAATATTTCGGCGCTGGTCGAGCTCTCGACGACGATGAGTGACTATGTCCATGAACAACAGAAAGAACGGGGCGCGACCGCCATTTTCCTCTCCAGCCGTGGTCAGCTATATCGTGAAGAACTGAGTGCACAACGTGACGCCACCGACGCCCAGCTTGCCCAAGTACGGACCCAGGCCGCGTCCATTCTAGACCTCAATCTCGATACACCACTCAAACAGTCATTACGGGCCGTATTGAGTGAGACAGAGAAGATCACGGACACCCGTTCGCGTATCGACGCACTCTCTATCGGGCGAGGGGCCGCAATCGGATTTTACACACGCCTTAATCGCCAAACGATAGATTTTATTGGTGAAACCTCAGGCGGTGTCTCTGATCCTTCTATCTCTAAGAAGATGGTGGTTTACAGCGCCTTCTTGACTGGAAAAGACGCAGCTGGGATTGAGCGCGCCCTTGGCGCATCAGGGTTTGCCTTGGGTCAGTTTAGCGATGAACTGAAACTCAATTGGGGGGCTCAAATCGCTGCGCAAGATTTGATGCTGGATTATTTCATCGCACATTCTGTTCCGGAGCTGCGCACTCGCGCGAATGCTATTCTAGAGTCTGATCTCTCTGAACAAGTGAAACAAGTGCGAGAGATCGGACTGAATGGAACGGCCGAGCAGATCGCCCAAATTTCAGCCTCAGATTGGTTTGACCTTGCCACTCAGCAAATCAATGCGCTCAAATCGCTTGAGCTTGAGATTGCAAGTTTTCTAAAATCTGAATCTGCGGCGGCAATGCTTGCGGCGGACCGAACTTTTTGGATGCTGGCAGTTATTCTTTCGGCGATGGTGATCGCGCAGACGCTGATCAGCGTCTATTTCGCGCAAGTGACTTCTCGCATGTTCAAAGGCGTTCTTGACCCGCTTCGAACCCTCTCGAAAGGCGATACACAGGTTACCATTCCTGCAATGACCCGCAATGAATTTGGCGAAATCGCCGCGGCGCTCGCGATCTTTAAGGAGAACGAAGAAAAGCGGCAGGCCGATGATCGCAATCGTGAAATTGTGCTCGATCAGTTGGCGAGCGGGCTTCACGCGCTTTCTGACGGTGATTTTGTCGACAAGATCGATGACCGTTTCCCAGAAAGCTATGAACGCTTGCGCGCAGATTTTAATGCATCGAAATCAAGCATCGCCAATGCAATGATCCAGGTCGCAAAATCAGTCGACGCTATTCGCCAAGGATCGATGAAAGTCCGGCAAGATGCTGGGTCGCTCTCGGAGAGAACAGAAGGGCAAGCGGCGACGCTGGAAGAAACCGCCGCAGCGCTGGAAGAGATGACTGCGAGCGTAAAATCCACGTCGGAAAGCGCGATCCATACCAGCGAATTCGTCACAAATGTCGAAAAAGGCGTCCTGGAAAGCCGCGAGATTGCGCAGAAAACAGTGTCGACTATGACGGAGATTGAAGCGTCTTCGACTCAGATTTCGCAAATCGTGACCGTGATCGAAGAAATTGCGTTCCAGACAAACTTATTGGCGTTGAATGCTGGGGTCGAGGCCGCACGCGCCGGCGAAGCTGGGCGCGGATTTGATGTGGTGGCTTCGGAAGTTCGCGCTTTGGCCGGGCGTTCGGCTGAAGCGGCCAAAGAGATTACGAGCCTAATTGAAGCGAACGCTTCCCGGGTCGGTGAAGGCGTGGTCCTGATCCAAAATGTGAGCAATGCGCTTGAAGATATTGTCTCCAAAACGACCAAAGTTTCGAAACATGTCTCCGACATTTCAGTGGCTGCACACGAACAATCGTTGGGGCTTTCTGAAATCAATGCCGCGATGAGCCAGTTGGATCAGGTGACCCAGCAGAATGCTTCGATGGTTGAGCAGACCACCTCTTTCAGCATCGGATTGTCGAACGATGCCGAAGAGCTCATGCGCTTGATTTCCGGCTTCAGATTGCACAGCGCAAGCGCCGCGGCCTCGACCGCTGTGTCGCCGATCAAGCCGACGTCGCAAGCCGCTTAAGCGCGCCGCAAATACAATAAAAAACAAGGATCAGCGTTCCATGATCAACTATAAGCGCGTGCTGCCTCTCGCAGCCCTCGGACTCGCATTGCCGTTTTCCTGTGCTGCGGAAGAGCCAAATGCTGGACCTCTGTCAGACCTCGATCGTGCGATCGAAGCGATACAGCCGATCTTCAACGCACGACTAAGATACGAAGGCGTGGACCAAACAGGATTTGATGAAACAGCGGACGCGCTGACTTATCGGCTGCGTGTTGGGTTTGAAACGGGTGAGGTCGCCGATACGAAATTCTTGATTGAGTTTGACCATATCGATGACCTGATCGACGACTTCAACTCGACCATAAACGGCAAAACACAATTTCCTGTGGTCGCAGACCCCAATGCCACCGAGCTGAACCGGCTACAATTGGTCAATACAAGTTTGCCCGGTACCAAAGTTACGCTGGGCCGGCAGCGAATTATCCTAGACGACTCTAGATTTGTCGGAAATGTCGGTTGGCGCCAAAACGAACAGACATTTGACGGCGTTCGAATTGAGTCCACAGCGTTTGGCGAGCTGTCTCTGGATGTCAGCTACATTGAGCAAATCAACCGCATATTTGGCGATGATTCAGCGGCTGGGCGGTGGAATGGCGACACGGTTTTGATAAATGCAAAACACCCGACGCCCCTCGGCAAAATCACTGGCTTTGCCTACCTTCTCGATGTTGATGATGCGGGTGGAATTTTCTCTTCGCAGACGCTCGGAGCTCGCTTAAACGGCGCTTGGCCCGTTAGGTCGGGTAAGCTCGCTTACGTCGCTTCCTACGCACAACAAAACGATTATGGATCGAGCCCGTTTGAATATGTGGCCGATTATGTGCTGGCAGAAGGCACGTTTAGCCAAAACGGGCTCTCAGCCGGTCTCGGATACGAATTGCTCGGCGGCGATGCGGCGCGTGGATTTCAATCGCCGCTGGCGACTTTGCATAAGTTCCAAGGCTGGGCAGATAACTTTCTGATCACCCCCAATACCGGGATCGAAGACCTCTATGTAAAAGCCGGTTATGCCCCAGGCCAAACCGGGCCTTTGAAAGACGCGAAACTGCTGGCGGTCTATCATGATTTTTCCGCCGATACGCAGGGGTTAGACTACGGCTCTGAACTGAACTTATTGGCGACCGCGAAATGGAAATCACTTGGTCTGACCTTCAAATATGCGGACTATAACGCTGAGGATTTCGCCACAGATACGAGCAAGATCTGGTTTCAAATCGACTATGGTTTTTAGCGTATTCGCTGCGCCTTAATCGGCTTCTTTTAAACCAAGCTCGGCTACGACGGCCTCGAGGCGCCGTGCCAATCGACGCTTTCGGTCCTCGGTCAGGATTAGCTGCGCACCATATCGCCGACTATTCGTACAATGGGCAATCTTGCATCGAAAAGAAGCGATCCCGCGCACTGAGACGAGATAAGTTTCACCGACGCTGAGAGGCGGGGAAGCGAAAAAGCCCAGGCCAGTGACAGAAATATCGATCAACGTCCCGAATGAAACGCGTTGATGGTTGAGACTAATATCCACCGGGGCTCGAAACTCGAACCTGGTGTTTCGCCTTAGATTTCGTGTTCCCACGACACGTCCCTGATTCCCAGTCTCTGGATCGCCCTAAGCAAACAACAGGATTGCCTAGGGGATGCTTGATTGCGGCCCCAATGCAACTATAAATAGAATTAACGGATTTTGCAAATCTTTGCTCGGGTATTTCCCCGGCCGCTTGGCGCTCAGCGACTTGTAAGTCGGTTAGGCAAATCCTTCGGCACAAACGCGATTGCGACCAAGCGACTTTGCGCGACTGAGAGACATATCGGCAGCTGCGATGATATCATCCGAAGACCGGTTGGATTTGTAAGAAGCGATGCCAAAAGACGCGGTCGCGCGGGTCGAAGCACCTTGGAATTGATGCGCGGCGACATGCATTTCTTCAAACTTATGCTTCACGCGGATCATGAGATTGTACGCGGAAGCGATTTCCGTGCTCGGCAGAATGACTGCAAACTCGTCTCCACCATATCTTGCGACTAGATCAGAGCCCTTGGTCTCGTTCTGTAACGTCGCCGCAAAGGCTTTAAGCACGGCATCGCCCGCTTGGTGTCCGAGATTGTCATTCACCTTCTTGAACTCATCCAAATCTGCCAGAACCAGACAGAATTTCGCGCGGGTTTCGCTGGCATGTTTGATTTGCCAATCGAGGCGCTGCTCGAGCGCCCGACGGTTGGCGACATTGGTCAGTGGATCAAGCAGGCTTTGACGACGCGCAGTTTCAAGCTCTTCGTTCAGCTCTTTTACGCGCTGCTGAGATTGGAGCAGATTATTGGTCAGTCGAAGCGTCGCAGCTGAGACCTTTTGGCTCTCGACGACAAGGTGATCGATCATGGACTGAAATTCGTCTTGTGGCGCGGACGCAAGCGGAGCGTCTTGGATGTGGGTCAGCGTGTTACGGAAGTGCGTGTTCTGCTCGATCCCGCTCTCTAGAAGCTTTGAAACGTTTTCGAGATTGTCTTCCATTTCACGACCGATCGTCTCGTTCGTGTTCTCAAGCTCGGAGTTCCGGAAGTGCGCATTGTAGATCTCGTTTAGCTCGTAAGCATCGATCGTTCGACCGCTGGCGATCAACTTATCCATATCCTGGCGAACCCCGGGTGGGGTGTAGGACACGTAGGCGTACCAAAGCGCGTAAGTGATTGGATCGGGCGGCGTGTCGTATTCTTGAATTTGCTGGAAAGCCGCCTGACAGGTCTGAAAAATATGCGTGCGCTCACTGACTGGTGGCGTGTCCAGTTCTTCTGTCTCTGGTTGCGGTGCTGCGGCAGCCATCGAAAACCCCGATTTAACAAGCATTAAATCTACTAGGGGTTGTTTTATTTAGCGTTAATTGGACGCCATCTCAGCTGAGAAAAAGCGATCCGATCAGCTATGCACGTCACGTCCTTATGCGGGGACCGTCAGTCCAAACCGAAGTCGGACCTCTTGATAGAGGTACAATCGGATTTCTTCGGGCACTGACACAAACTCCTCGAATATGCCGTTCAAAGGCCATACCAGGACGGGTGCGGCGCGCGCGCTAAGCGCCGCCAGGTCTTTGTCTAGGCGCGCCATAGCGAGGTCCGCTGAGTCATGCGTAAACGGTTCGTAAGGCCCCCAGCTCATCGCGATGGCGTGTGCATTCGGTTCATGGCGTAAATGTCTGGCCAAACCCCGTCGCCCTTCACGCGCGGCATTATCGCCAAACACGTAGACCAGATCCGGATTGGCGCGCACATCATCTCGCGTGATCCAGGTCTGCCAAATCACACTAGGGTTCTGTTTCTTTTGGACTTTCGTCATCCGATCCCGCCACCCGCGCTTGCCATGATTGTCTCAAAAGCAAACACTGGGCCAAAATCGACTTTAAGTAGAAAAATAGTTCGAGGATCGCGCCGATGCGATCGTGCGAATTTAGTATTCTTCGCGTCTTAGGTCTTCGTTTAAGCTCGCAAGTCGGACGCTGACCACATAGGCCTGCTGCGATTCCATGCTCGCCAGAATGAGGCCCGCCTGTTCGCTGTTCAGAAGCCGTAAGAAGCCGGCTGCAAAGCCTGGGTCCATTTGATCAAAAATCGTAGCGGCTTGGTCCGGCTTCATCGCCCCATACATTTGCGCGAGGTGATTGAGGTCCTCATTTGCAAAGGACTGCATGTCTTGCCAGCGCGTTTCAAGCGAGGCCTGCAAGGCCGTCAGATCTGCGCTCGTTTGCGTGAGTTCGGCTTCCCAGGCTTGGAGCTCCAATTGGCGCTCTTCCAGCTTCTCCGACTCGGTCTGTAAGCGTAATTGATCGCTCGCGAGCTGACTGGATAGATCTTCGCCGAAACAAACTTGACCCTCTGGCGAGGCGATCAACTTCGCCGCGTCAGCGTCGATTGCTGCCTGGTCAGCGGTTGTGGCCGTGGTTGCCTCCGCCGTCTCTGCGGCGGTTGCTTGCGTCAGGTTTGTCGGCACCAAACGGGTTGCCGCACCGAGCGTGAACAGGACCCCGAGCGTCAGCAGCACATTTGATTTTTTCGACGATGGAAACGCCATTTTACACCACTTTCATTCTCGGCCGCAATTGTGTCGGCAACGGGCGCAGCTCGGAAGGTGCGGGGGACGCAGCGGCGACAGAAGCTTCCGTCAAGTCTTTCAACCGTTCCATGAGCGCGGAGATTTCTTTCAGCTTCTCATCGGCTTCTTCGACCGTTGGTGCGGTAGGATGAGGGGGGGCATAGGCCGGCGGCGGCGCGGACTGTGTCGGAACTGGAGGGGCGCGACGGGCCTCTGCGGCCTTGTGCTCAAGCCGTTGAATGAGGTCTTCCATTTGCGCACAAGAGACTCGTGACTCGTCGATTAAGCGCGCCAATCGTGTCGCCAGTTCGCTCGCGTGATAGCGCGTTTCATCCGTGGTGGCCGACACCGCGCTGATCGAGTCCGATAAGGCCTTAATCGTGGCGCCAATTCCGTTTTTCGTATTCTGCAAGGCGCCCAATCGCCGGCTTAAGACGATGCAATACAGGCATGCCACAGATGAAATCAGAATGATTGCAATATCGAAAGGAGAAATCGGCACGTCTTTACCTCAATAGAAACTCAGTGATGAGGACGCCCTCGGATACACCGTCGCCCAGTACGAGATCGGCGCGTCGCGATAATTGCTCCCGCATGTGTTTATAAAAACTGGGATCCTCGAAATCCTCGACGCTTACGGAGCGCAAATAGAGCAAGAAAGCGTCGACGAGCGCAGTCTCGTTCGACTTGATCTTTTTGGCGTCAGATTTGTCGGTCGCCAGCGACAAGTTCATTTTCAGATACCGTGTCGCGGGCGCATTCCCGATGGTGATGAGAATCTCCTGGATCGGCGTATACGTATAGTCTTTCTTTTCTTCATCACTGGAAGAAGCCGCAGCGTACTCTGCCGGCTCAGCATCGCCAGCGGAGGCTTCTGCGACAATCGTTTGCGCCGGAGCGAGAAAGTAGACACTGGCGAAAGACGTCGCTGCACATGCGACACCCAGGACCAACATGCCGACCAAGCCGATCCCACCTTTTTGAGGGGCGGAGTCTTCCGGCTGTTCACTCGTCTGATCGCTCATCAGGACCCCAATTAAACTAGAAGTGGTTTTCCTGCTTAAAACAATTCCTAGTAAAGGAAGCCTTAACGGTTTCGGTCGAGAAATTAACCAAGTTCAACCGTAGCGAGAAATCGGAAAAAATTCGTATGGGGTTTATAGACACTCTACGCGGGCTCAGTTTGCAGCGCCAGATCATGCTTGGTGCCGCCGTCCTCGGCGTAGCGGCTGCGATGACATTTCTCGTGCGCGGGACGATGGCACCCACCATGTCCCTCCTCTATGCGGGACTGGATCCCGTGCGCGCTGGCGAAGTCATTACAGAACTCGACTCACTCGGTGTCCCATACGAGATTAAAGGCGAAGCGATTTTCATTGCCGCCAACGTGCGTGACAAGACTCGCTTTGCCTTGGCCCGCGACGGGCTGCCGCGGCAATCGATTCAAGGCTATGAGCTGCTGGATTCCGTGAACGGATTTTCAGTCACGTCTGAGATGTACAATGCCGCTTACTGGCGTGCAAAAGAGGGCGAACTGACCCGCACCATCTTAACCACTCCGGGCGTCGATTCCGCCCGCGTGCACATTGGGGCAAATCTCAGGTCCGGGTTTTCGAGAAGCCAGCCGGCTCCCACCGCCTCTGTGACCTTGTCTTCGACGCGCCGCCTCAGCCAGGGGCAAGCCGAAGCAATCCAATATTTGGTGGCCTTAGCGGTCGCAGGGCTTAATCCAGAAGATGTTGTCGTGATCGATCCAATGCATGGAATTTTGTCCGGCGCGAACACCGATACGATTGAACCACCTTCGATCATCGCCGAAGACCAAGCCAGCGCGCTGGAGCAGAAAATCCGACGCTTGCTGACCGCGCGTTTGGGCGAGGGCAATGCTGAAGTGTCCGTCAATGTTGACGTGAGCCGGGAGCGCTCGGTCGTCTCTGATGTGCGATTTGACCCAGAGTCTCGCGTGATCCGTTCGCGGACGACGAATGACTCAAATCAAACCAATCAGAACAATGGCGGTAATCTCACCGTAGCTAGCAACTTACCACAGGGCGGCGCGGCCAGTGGAGGCGAGAGTTCGAGCCGAAACTCAACCGAAACGGTCAATTACGAGCTGAACGAAACGCGCGTCCAAACCGAGCGCATGCCGGGGCAAATTGAACGCGTTTCGATCGCAGTTCTGCTTAATCAAGAGGCCCTCGGGCTAGATCTCACGGCGGCTGATTTTGCCGATCAGGTTGAACAGGCCCGCCAGGATTTTGAAGCGCTTGTTCGCAATGCGGCTGGCTTGGAAGAGGCGCGTGGCGACACACTGACGGTCGAATTGATGCCATTCCAGGCAGTGCCAGATGTCGAAATGACTCCTGCTCCGAGTGTCTTTGAGCGCCTGATCGAGCAACATCTCTGGTCTGCGGTTCAAGCGATCTTCCTGGGCGTGATCGTACTCGCGCTTGGCTTTGGCGTGATGCGACCAGTCTTCACACAAGGCCCGGCCAAGGTTGATGATGAGGTCGCGCCGGAAGGGGCGCCCGCTGAAGCTCAAGATGGCGCAGCCATTGAAGAGGAGCTGTTCGATCAAGCCAGCGATCCGATCGATTATTTGAAAGACTATACCCGCGAAAACCAAGAACAAACGGCGGCGCTTCTGCAGGATTGGCTGAAGGAAGACCGGAAAGTAGCCGCGAATGAGTAACCTCCCGCCGCTCTCTCTCCCACGCTTTCATGTGAATGAGCTTTCGCGCCCGCGTCCCACCAAGAGCGGTGGCCTTGAGCCGTCTCAGCCAGAGCAGGACTTCGTCGTCGAGTCGGACGAACCACAGGTTCAGTCTGAGCCCGAATTGGAGGCGCAGCCCGAGCCGGATCTTCCGCCGGTTGCGATGCTCCCGGAAATTGATACTGGCGCTATTCTCAATAGCCTCGAGGCCGCGAAGGCTGGTTTAGAGCGCACCGCTTTGGTGCACAGCCAACAACTCGTGTCGGAGTTTCTGAAAGCTGCATTTCCTGCTTTGACCGAAGCGTTTCTCGCCGAAGAAGTTCGCCGGGCTGTTGAAGCCATGGCGCCGAGCAACATTGAACGATTGCTGATCAAGGTCCCAGAGGCCTACGAAGCTGCCTTTCAGCGTACTCTGCAAACGTCGCCCGAGCTGAGCCAAGTTTGGATGCTCGAAGTGCACGCGAATGCGGATGCCATCTTGATTGATGTCGATTGGCAATCCGGCGGATTGAATTTCGACATGCAACAATTCCTAGACTCAAGCCTGGCGCGTCTGGCCGGGCCGAACCATACGCAAGAGGGACATAATGTCTGAGCCAGAAACCGTTGAATCCGTCGTTGGAGAATCTGAGCGCCGGAATCTTTCGCCAGAAAATCAGTATCGTCGGTCGATTTATGGCCTGCCGGTCAATGTGGTTGTCTCGATCGGCCAGAAAAAACTGAGTGTTGCCGAGCTTCTTAAATTGAAGCCCGACACGATTATTCCGCTGACCGCTAAGATTGATGACCCAATCGAACTTTTGGTCGATGATCGTTTGATTGCGCATGGCGAATTGATCGAATTAGAGGATGGCGCGATTGGCGTTCGCTTAACTCAGATTGAGGAAAGCGAAGATGGCTAGGGCCTGGCCACTGATTGGATCACGATGGGTGTTCCAATCAGTCTTCTTGTTCACGGCAGCCTTCCTGCTGGGCAATGGCCTGGCGGCGGCACAAGTGGTGCCGGACAATCTGAGTGAACCTATTCAAGGACTGCTCGGCAGCAATGATCAGAGCCTCAGTGGCACTGTGATCCAGCTTTTCTTGTTTGTGACGATCCTGAGCCTGGTGCCTGGGATCGCGATGATGGTCACGTGTTTGCCGTTCATGGTGATCGTGTTTTCGATCCTTCGGCAAGCTTTGGGAGTTCAGCAGGCACCGCCCAATATGATGATCATGGCGCTGGCCATGTTCCTGACCTTTTTCATCATGGAACCGGTCTTCATGGAATCCTGGGAAACGGGCATGTCGCCATACATAAATGGCGTTTTGACCGAACAGGAAGCCTGGCGTCTGACCACGGAACCCTTCCGAGAGTTCATGACCCGGCGCACCGATCCGGAAGCCATTCTGGTTTTATCCGACGCGCTCAACCGCCCCGTCGCGACTGGCGAAGAGCCGAGTTTCCCGCTGCTCGCCACCTCATTCATGTTGTCTGAGATCAAGCACGCGTTCCAAATCGGGTTCGTGATCTTCATGCCATTTATGGTGATCGATTTGGTGGTAGCTTCAGTTCTAATGGCAGTTGGTATGATGATGGTTCCGCCAACGGTCGTGTCTCTCCCGTTTAAACTCGGTTTCTTCGTGCTGGCTGATGGCTGGCTAAAGATTACAGAAGCGCTTTTAAGAGGATATGCGTAAGTGAGTAGTGTCCAATCGCCCGCATCAGATGCCGCCAAGGCTCCGTTAAATATCTCAGCGGCTCAGCGCGCAGCCGTTGTCATCGCCATGCTTGGAGAAGATGCGGCAAAGCCGATTATGGACATGCTGGACGATAGTTCAGTGATGAATATTGCCAGCGCGTTAGAGTCGATCAATTACCTCTCCAAGGAGCAGCTGGTCGAAATCGTCATGGACTTCTTGCAACATTTGCGGAAGTCGAGCGGATCGATGCGCAGCGATGCGGAGACCACGAAGCAATTCCTGACAAGCGTCTTGGATGAACCGCGTTTGCAATTGATCTATGGCGGCGGTCCCACGCTCGAAGAGCAAGTGCCTGAGCCTGAGAATAAGGAAGACTTTAGTCGCTTGTGGCAGAAATTTTCGAAGCGTGAACCTGCTCATATCGTCAAATATCTATCCGGACTAACGCCGAACATTATCGGCCTGATTTTGAGGAACGTTGACGCAACACTCTGCGCCGAACTGATCTGTATGTTGGATGAAGATCTGCAAACCAAAGTTCTCGGGGAAATGGTTGATCCGCCGCCGCCATCTTACGAAGTGGACTCTGTGGTCGCACGGATGGTGCGGATGGAGTTTCTATTGGTCCCTGAGGATGATTCAGATGAGGGCGATGCGCAACTCGCGACGGTTGGCGAAATGCTAAGCCTCATGCCGAACGATCGGCGTGCATCTCTCATGGGTTATATTGAGCAATCGCATGCTAACAAAGTCGAGCCGATCCAAAAGGGCATGTTCGAGATCTCGGATATCCCAACTCTGCTCAATCGCAATCAGGTGCCGATCCTGTTCAAAACCATCGACCCGCAAGAGCTGCTTCGCGTGCTCAATTGCTTGCAAGCTGAGTATAAAGATGTGGCTGAGTATTTTCTGTCGAATATCTCAAACCGCATGGCGGATCAAATGCGCGGCGATCTTGAGCGAATGAAGCCGCCGAGCGGTACGGCGTCTGAAGAGATCCAAAAAGAATTCCTGCTGACTTTAATGGGGTTAAAGCGCGACGGGATCATCACACTGGAGCGACCTGCGCCAGAGGAATAGGATCAACGGGGCTAGCAAAAGGTCGCCGTTTTGCGCCTAGGTCTCAGCCCAACTCCCTTAACGGACGACAAGCTCAGCGTGAATGGCGCCCGCGGCTCGCATGGCGCGGATAATGTCCGCCATTTCTTGTGGCCGCACGCCAAGCGCATTCAGGCCATCAATGAGCTCTGACAAGGTCGTGTTTTCATTCACGATCGCAATGTTTTGATTGCCGGTCTGCCCCACTTGAATGTCAGTGCGCGGCAAAACAATCGTCTCGCCATTTGCAAACGGGTTGGGCTGTACTGCAACCGGCGCTTCACGCACCCGAATGGATATATTGCCTTGAGCAATCGCGACTTGAGAAATCGTCACGTCCTGACCGAGGACGATTGTGCCAGACTTTTCGTCAATCACAATCCGTGCGGGGGTCTCAACTTCGATCGGAAGGTTTTCGATCGCCGCCAGTACGCGCGCCGGCGAACCGCCTGTGCCCGCGAGATTGAGTTCAATCGAACCGGGGTCGCGCATATAGGCCAATGGCTGTCCCAGGGCCGTATTGATCGTATCCTCGACACGCGCCGCTGTGGTGAAGTCTGGCGTGTGTAGCGCCAGCGTTATCGAGTCTTGCGCGTTAAAATTGAAGGCAATCTCGCGCTCCACAATCGCGCCGCTTGGAACGGATCCCGTGGTCGGGGTGCCAACCGTATTTCGAGCACCGTCTGCCTCTACATTGAGGCCACTAACCATAACACTGCCTTGAGCGACCGCGTAGACTTCGTTGTCCGCCCCGCGAAGCGGCGTCAGAATCAATGTGCCGCCTTCTAAGCTTCCGGCGTCGCCAATCGACGCCACCGAAACATCAATGTTAGAGCCGCTGCGGGCAAATGCTGGTAGAGAAGCCGTGACCAAGACGGCGGCGACATTATTTGGGCGAATATCCTCGCCCTGGACGTTCACACCGAGACGTTCAAGCATATGAGATAGCGAGTCCTCCGTAAACGGAGCATTCCGGACCGAGTCGCCGGTACCATTTAAACCCACGACAATGCCGTACCCAACCAGGTCGTTGGTTCGTACGCCTTCAATATCGACAACATCCCGAAGTTTGGTCTGGGCCTCAGCCGTGATCATGCCGATGGCGGGCAAGGATGTGGTAATAAAGAGCGCGCTAATCAGTATACGTATCATAAGCTTATAAGAAGTTCAGTAGAGTTAAGTTCGAAAGGCGCGTGGTCAGCAAATAGGACGCCTCTAGGTTGGCTTCGAGTTCGCGCAATTGCGCCGCGGCTTCGAATTGATCTTTTCCGACCAAGTCCGTGAAGGCTTGGTTCAGCAGGGTCTCTTCCCGCTCGAGCAGAGCGACTTCATTTTCAATATTTGCGCGTCGCATACCTGCTTCGGCTTGCGTTTCAACAATATTGGTGCGGCCGCGACCTAGGCGCTCAAGCGCCTGATCCATGGCCGGTGTCCCGCCGCGCGCAAACAGTTCTCCAGAACCTGTATTAGACAAAGTCAGAATAGCGAGCCCTTGGATAAGATCTTTGAACTCGGGTTGATTTGCGACCACGCTGTCGGGGTCGCTGGCGGATTGCGCACCTTGATAGAAATTGGTTTGAAAGCCACCCGCCGGATCGTCAAAGTAAAACTCCACCTGCGCCGCAAAGTCAGCTTCATCGGTCGCCGCTGCTGCAATTGCGCGAAGGTCAGTTAACAGAACGCTTGGATCCTGAAACGGGCGGGTTGCCGTCGCATCACCCGAAAAGAGGAAGCGTTCGCCGTGACGAGCGCCCAAGCGTGAGATTACCTCATCAAGTACGTTTCCAGCTTCTGTTGCGACCAAGTCCTGCGCTTCCGCTTCGCCGGTGCCGATGGCGTTCAACATATTGATTTGAAGGCCTGCGGAGAGGTCCTGCAGAGAGGTTAGAGTGGAGTCGACCAATGAGAGGCGAATGCCGCGCAAGGACAGACGAGATTGCTCTTCCTGATTGTCTTGTAGCGCCTGCGCGCCAACGAGGGCTTGGTCGACCCGACCTTTCAAATGCTTGACCATGTCCGACTGGAGGCCGGTCGTTGATTCTTCCGCGCGGGCTTCGATCTGAGAGCGCAGGCCCTCAATATTGTTCGTCACCGCGATGTTCAGATTTCCGTTCAGGCTCGTAAAAGACATTAGGTGATCTCTATCAATTGATTGACCATTTGCCCGGCCGCTTCAATCACGCGGGCATTCGCGGCATAGGCTTGCTCGATCAGCAAGAGGGCTTGCAGTTCGGACTCGATATCGACCGCAATCTCAGCGGCTTCGGCGCGTTGCACCGTATCAAATTGCAAGGAGATGGAGGAGAAGGTCGACTCGTTCTGGATCCTTTGTTGGCCGGCTAAGGTGCCAAGCTGCGCCACCAAGTCGGTTGCTGTGAAGCCGCCCTGCAATCCCGGGACATTGACGTTTTGAACCGTCTCAAACGCGTTGGAGAGGTTGATGAGAATCTCATTATTGCCCGGCGGACCTTGAACCGTCGCGCCGAGACCGTCGCGCAATCTCCAGGATGCGCCGCCCCGATCTGGATCGACTAGGGCGTTGAGCTCGATGCGGCCGGCGACTCCGACGCCAGCGGCCGGGTTCGTATCTA
The DNA here is from genome assembly GCA_965279045.1 of Henriciella sp. GTDB lineage: Bacteria > Pseudomonadota > Alphaproteobacteria > Caulobacterales > Hyphomonadaceae > Henriciella. The sequence goes on from CBDIHJ010000045.1 coordinate 84,864, forward strand.
AAAGCAAGCCGGGCGAGCCGACGGGGTTGGTGGCATCAATCGATGCGTCAGAGAAGCGATCGATCAGGTCTTGTGCCATAGAGTCCAATTGCGTGGACAGCGCCGGTAAGTCGGTATCGCGCAGCGTGAATAGGGCGGCCAGCGAGCCACTCGAAACAGCCCCAAACGTACCTGCACCAGGGGTGATATCCAAACCATCAATGGTTAGGCCGGAAAGGGTCCCATTCGCCAGCGAGATGTTCGGGCCAATCGTACTGCCGGGTGTGAATTCGATCGTTTTGGCTTCGCCTGCGAGCAAATACACCCCTTCGGTGGTGAGCACATCGATTGTGCCGCTTTGACGAGGGTAGGTTTGGATCGGCAAATACTCAGCGATCTGATCGAGCACGCGCCCGCGCTCATCGAATAAGGCAGCCGCTTGAGAGGTCGTACGATCGACTTTGGCGATCGATTCGTTGAGCTTTTCGACCTGCTGAAGCGCCGCGTTGAGATTGTCGACAGTGGTGGCGATATCTTGATCGGCGCGTTGCCGCTCAACCGTGATCAGGGTCGATAGATTATTGAACTCGGCGGTTAAATTATTGGCCGAGCGAATGACCTCATTCGCATGGGTCGTCGACTCTGGGCTCTGCGCCGCATCTTTCAGCGCATTGTCTAGAATCGCGAGGTTTTGAAATAGCGTTGAGCTTTCGGGATCGTCACCAATCCGACGCGACAAAGATCCCCAAGTTTCGCTCAAAATATCCGCCTGCGCCAGATCACTGCCGAGCCGCCGACGTTCATTGGTCAAGTTCGCGTCTTGCGCGCGATCGACACTGATCACCTGTACCCCGGCGGTTTCACCGCCGAGGATGGTTTCGCTGACCGTGAGTGATCGCCGGACATAGCCTGGGGTCGACGCGTTGGCGATATTTTGCGCAACGAGATCGGCCCGGGCACCAACGGCATTCAGCCCGGATTTTGCGGAAAGAAGAGCGCTTGAAATGCTCATGTCATAGGCCCTATGGGCTGACTAAGCTTATCGTTTCAGGTTCGTTGTTTCCTGTAGCATCTCATCTACGGTTTGGACGATTTTCGCACTTGAGGAATAGGCGCGCTGCGTTTCAATCAAGTCGGTCAGCTCAGACGCAATGTCAGTCGTCGATTCCATCAGGGCAAAACCAGAAACTGCACCGACCGGACCAGTGCCCGCGTCCCAAAGATATAGGCTGCCGCTTTCACCAGAGACACTGTAAGCCTGGCCATCAAGGGCCTCGAGTCCATCCAAGTTCGGCACATCGCCGACAGGAATTTGATAAAGCGTCCGGCGGAAGCCAGTATCGTAGATCGCTTGCAAGAAGCCGTTTTCGTCAACCTCTACGGCCTGAAGGTCACCAATTGGGGAGCCATCCTTGGTCACCGACGTTGGAGAGAACGGCGCCGCGAGCTGGGTCATGCCTTCAAGTTCGCCGGGACGACCAATGAACACCTCTACAGGGCCGTGCGCGAGATTGATTGAGAAGCGTCCGGTGGTCGCGTCATAGGTGGCGCCATTGGTGGCCGTCACCGAATCAATCCGTCCGCCAAGCGTTGGTGTATCATTGAAGACGATGTTCAGATCACCGAGCGAAACCGTAGGATCGCCGGCATTGTCAAACATCTGAACATCCCAAGTATTACTTGCGCCAATTCCAGGGACGGTGGGCGTGAACTCCATCCGCATGGTTTGAGCGCGGCCGAGATTATCGAAATACTCAATCGACATAGAATAGGCACCGGTTGTGGCGCCCGCTTCTGTCGCTTCAGCTGGCAGGTTAATACCGATCTCGATGTTTTCTGTCGGAGATGCGGTGAACTGCGAAGTCGCGATATTGACCGGTTCAAGGTCGATACCACTGTTGCGACTAATATTCGGGATCGTGCCATCCGGATCTGCCGGCCAGCCCATGAGGAACAAACCACTCTGGGTCCGCAGGTTTCCATTTTGATCCGCCGTGAAGGAACCCGTTGGCATCAGTTGCAATGGGCGATCAGAGGCCGCCTGGTTGACGCCTTGGACTGTGGTAACCGGGATGAGACCACGACCAGCAACGGCGATATCCGTCGCGTTGCCGGTTGAGATCAGAGATCCGACAGCACTCACATCTTTGAACGTGTCGACGCGCACGCCCCCAGCAGAATAAGCAGAGTTTCGTTGCTCGATCACCATGTTGGAAAACTCAACGTCTACGCGTTTGTAGCCGTTCGTTTCGGAGTTGGCGATATTGTCTGAAATTGTAGAAAGGCGGGCGGAGTTGGCGTTTAGGCCCATCACGGCCGCGTTCAAAGATGATGTTATACTCATGTCGGTCGCTCCTGCAGTCGATGCAACCGAAAGTAGAAATCATTGGTTAATGGACAGATAACTCCACTTTAACGCGATTATTCTTGCTTTAAGAGCGTAATTGAGATCCGTCTATTCTGTGCACCATACGGGTCGTCTTCGAACAGAAGATCCGTATCTGCGCGGCCAGAGACTTCCTGAATGCGCTCTGCCGGAAACCCTTCTTTGATGAGCAAGCGGCGAGCCACATTCGCACGAGCTGCGGACAGATCCCAATTGTCGAAGCCCCCATTGCCTTGGAAAGGGTGCGCATCCGTATGGCCGACAATTTTGATTGAGTTGCCAAACGTTTCAAAAGACTCGGTTACGGTCGCCACCAGCGTGATCAAAAGATCCGTTGGTTCACTCGCGCCTTTTTGGAACAGCGGAACATCTTCGGAATCGACCAATTCCATCACAATTCCTTCTGGCGACATTTTCACCATAATATGATCGTTCAGAGCAGACGCCTCGTCTTGCATCGCGAGCGCCAATTGCTCGGCCAGTTGTGCTTCGCCAGCGCCTGAGGCGACTTCCGTATCCTGCATGTCTGTGCCCGAGGTTTTCGCCGTTGATGGACGCCCCGCCGTCGCATCGCGCGTCGCGCCTGTGCCCATTTTAGCATAGGTCTCTTCGGTGAAGATCGACGAGCCGTTTAAGCCATCAGACCCGCCCCCAGAGATCCGGCTGATTGGAATGGTGGGGTTGAAATAGTCGGCAATACCCTTGCGCTGTTCTTCCGTCGTCGCATTGAGGAGCCACATCAACAGAAAGAAGGCCATCATCGCGGTCACGAAGTCCGCGTACGCTACTTTCCAGGCGCCGCCATGGTGTCCACCACCGACGACCTTTTTCTTCTTCTTAATGATGATCGGTTGTAGTTCCGAAGCGCCTTCAGCAGCCATGTTGTAAACCCACTCTGTTCTATGGGTCCCAGCTATCAGAGTATGGTAAATTTCCGAAATACAACTCCAAGTCGATTTTTTCAGACCCGATAACGAATTATTCACCCTAAAAATTCAATCCTAGGTCGAGTTATTGTCTCTTCGACTAGGGGTTATGCGTGAGCGGTGTTCTTCGCAAAAAGCTTGAATCCAGCGGAGGTTTGCCTCCGAGTGTCCTTCAGAATCAAGTGTTCTGGATGTCGCTCGAGACGGTCCTCGCCAACTGGATGAACAAGACCCTGGGTGGGGAAAATGAGCTGCGTTTGCAGTCTCGAGAGGTTTGCCGAGGAACTGCTTTAAGCGAAGATTTGTTCGGCGCTTACCTTTACGGATTTCAAAGCGATGTGCCCGATTTCATCCTCGGCGTGTCGGTCGACAACCTTATTGCAGCACGGATCGCGGGCGAAAAACTTCAACAACCTCCTGAATCGCTGATGGAGGCGCCTCAGCTGTTTTTGCAGTTGCTCGTTGAGCCTCATGCCGGCGAAATTGCACTCGATGTGGCGACGGCTTTCGATGCGCTAAACGCCGAAGGCGAAGGTCCAGAAACGGTCGCCTTTGAAAACCTCGAAGTCGAAGGCAGCTGTCTGCTCGTCTATTATATTTGTGACGTTGACGGTCAGGCTGTGCGGCTTGGTGTTGCACTCAAACTTGATCGCGTCATTGCTTTCGCGTCCGCGAATAAAGACGGCCTTGCGAGTGCCGACGGATCGGCCGACGTGTCAACCGCCAGCATTCAAGCGCCTCGGGTTCAAAACTCGAATGTCCGATTGGACGTTATTATCGACCGGGTGCCGATGAGCATTGCCGATTGCGCGCGTCTGGAGCCAGGCACCGTGATTTCGCTTCCCGGCACAGACCGCGCCAAGCTGACGATTTCCGCACAAACCGTCGAGGGGGCCCGTGGATATCGCAATTGGTGAACTCGGGGTCTGGAAACATCAACGCGCCGTGCGTCTCAAAACAGAAATAGAGCCAAGCTTCCTTCAGGAGGTGACGGCCGCATGAGCAGACAGGGTGAATTTGGGTTAGAAGGAGAAAACCGGTGAACGCGATACTCGGTTTGGCCATTACAATGTGTATGGTGTTTGGCGGCTATATGCTCGCTGGCGGTAAATTTAATATCATACTCAAAGCGCTGCCATTTGAGATGATGATGATTGGCGGCGCTGCGACCGGCGCCTTTTTTGCTGCGAATGATATGGCGACGGTCAAGCACACCGCGGGCGATATTGGCGCTGCGATTGCGGGTCCGAAATGGAAGAAGCAAGACTATCAAGACCTGCTCTGCATGATGACGGAGCTGCTTGAAATCTTGAAAGAGAATCCGGTCGACATTGAGGCGCATATTGAAGCGCCGAACGATTCCGCGATCTTTCAAAAGTACCCTAAGATTCTCAAGGATCACGAAGCGATTGAAATGATCTGCGACACGATCCGCTCGATGATCATGAACTTCGACAATGTGCACCAAGTCGAAGAATTGCTCGAGAAGCATTTAGAAAGCTTGCTCGAAGAACGCTTGCATGGCTCTCACGCGCTGCAAAGTGTTGCCGACGCCCTTCCAGCGCTTGGAATTGTGGCCGCGGTTTTGGGCGTTATCAAAACCATGGCCTCTATCGATAAACCGCCAGAAGTTCTGGGCGGCATGATCGGGGGCGCGCTGGTTGGAACATTTCTTGGAGTGTTTTTGGCGTACGGGATTGTTGGACCGTTCGCGACCAAGGTGGCGCATACCCGCAAAGAAGAGCATTTCTTCTACGCCATGATTGGCGAGGTGCTTGTTTCCAGCTTGCATAAGAACCCAATCAACATTTGCGTTGAAGTCGCTCGGCGGCACGCCCCCGCAAGGGTCCGTCCTTCTTTCGATGAAGTTGAAGAAGCTGTGAGGGGGTTACGCCAAGCCGCATGATCAAACATCTGACCACTGCGAGCATCTGTTTCGCTCTGGCGTTTGCGGCCTCCGCAGACACCGGGGCGAAAGACGTTTCTGACGAAGAGAATTCAATCGCCGCGGAAACGGCTGAAGGATTGGATGCCTTTGTCGAGTCTGCGATCCGCAGTGGCCTTTTGGTGCCGAATGAAGATGCGCTAGGGGCGGATGGGACAACGCGTATCGATTCAGATGCCCTGGCCGCCCTCGGGATCGATTGCAGTGATGACTATCCGCTCGATTTCTCAGTGGTTCAGTCTCTGCGACGGTTCAATGAGCTGCCGTCTACAGTTGCCGAAGATGACTCAGAAGTCCGCGCGAAACTGATCAAAGATGTGAAGTCCAAAATCGCCCTCGGATTGTATGCTGAAGCCCGCGCGCAGATTGCCACGGCACCCGAAGATGAATGGGTCGCCTTCCGCGAATTGCTTCGACTGATGGATCATCGCGAGCGCCCAAATGTCGAATACTTTACTGGGCTTGCTCTATGTCATGAGGCGGCAGGTCTTTGGCATGCGGTCGCACAAATGGTCGTGTTTGATCCCGCTGGCGTGGAAGGCATTGGCGCGCGAATCGGAGAGATCCGCAGCTTGCCATATAATTTGCGCGAGGATGTCGCGACGCTGATTGTTCCGATGCTTTTGATCGAGCGGCGTGCGGATCTTGGTCAGCAGGTCCTCGCCACATTCACGCCGGAAGATTTGGAAAACTCGACACGGCTGCGGGCGCTCAAAACAGCTATCATCGACATGCCGACTGGTTCTGAATCTGATGATCGCCTCGTCATGCTGATGAGCCGTCCGAAGCTCAAAATGGCCGCGCTCCTTATCCTGGTTGAGCGCGATGAAAGGCTCCGCCCCACCATCCACTCTTTTGTCCTGGAAGAGGCCTGGAAGGTGCTCGAGGAAAGTGACACACAACACGATCTCGACCCAATATTGGAATTCGTCATCAAGCACCTTGGCAGCGATGATCTGTATGCCGGGCTAGAACGCGTTCGCAAGTTAGACGCGGCTGACCGTGAAGATGTGAAAGCTTCGATCGACAATCACACAATGATCGCGCTGGAAGGTTATCTAAGCGACGGCAATCGATCGGATGCGATCAATGCCCTTCGTTCGCTCAATCACTTCCATGAAGAACTTCCGCTGAATGAGCGCGGAAATGCGCTGCGTAAGAAGGGCGCGGAGCGCGCGCTTGAGCTCGGGCTGTTTAGTATGGTCCGACACTTCCTCAGCCCGCTGGAGCGCGATCCCTATATCGGATTGCTCTTGGCGCAAGCCGCCTTTTGGGGACACGTCAATTCGGAATTATTCGAAGTTCGCGACGAGTTTCCGAAAGAGATTGAAATCAATCATATGGCGGGCATTCGCGCCTTGCAGGCGAACGAACCCACAATCGCGACGGCTGCATTTTCAGCCCTAGAAGCGCACCCTGACCTTCAACTTGATCTGCTGGAGCAAGGGGCGCTTGAAAATAATTGGACTCTTTGGCGAAGCGATTGGAGTGATCTCGTCAGTCGCTTATCAGATCCAGAAGTCCAACGTCTCGCACGTGTGCGCCTGATTGAGCAATCAAAGCGTCCAAGCGCGGACGGCGCGCAACGTGACATCAAACCCTATCAAATCGCAGACCTATTGAATTCGTCGCGGCAAGTTTTGTCGCGGCCTCGGGCAGGAGCCACAAATGAGCAATAGCATATACGCGACATTGTCCCGCCAAGATGGCTTGCTAAAAGAGCTTCAAGTCGTTGCGAACAATATCGCGAATACCAACACAGCGGGATACAAAACCGACCGCGCCATATTCGCGGAATATCTCATGGCGACGGGCGCGGACTCCGCGTCTTTGTCCATGGGTGGGCTTGCCGGGCATAGCTTCGATCTCACGCAAGGCACCGTTAAATTTACCGGTGGCCAGTTTGATCTGGCGCTGCAGGGCGAAGGCTTTTTCGCGCTCGAAACCGATGCGGGTCCACGCTTGACGCGTGCGGGCGCATTTCAATTGTCCGCGGACGGTGAGTTGGTCACCGCAGATGGCTCGCGGGTGCTCGATACTGGCAATGCCGCGATCCAAATTCCGCCCGATGCTGAGGGCGTCACCATTGCTGGCGATGGCACGATTTCAGCGAATGGCCAGGTGCTTGGCCAAGTCGGTATTTTCACCGCGAACGGTCAATTGCAGCGTGATACGGATACGCGCTTTTTGGCTGAAGGCGGCACACAGCCCGCTGAGGGCGTCAGTGTTCTTCAAGGCGCATTGGAGGCGTCGAATGTTTCTCCCGGTATTGGAAATGGCACGGATGATTGAGGTCCAGCGTGCCTATGAAGCCGGACAAACAGTGCTTGAGCGCGAGGATCAGCGCATCACGCAATTAATTTCAACGGTTAGAGACCGGTAAAGGCACAGGAGGTAAGCCATGAAATCACTCCAGATTGCAGCAACAGGTATGGCCGCGCAGCAGACGCGCGTCGATGTCATATCGAACAATATTGCGAACATGAGCACGACGGCCTATCGGCCGCGCGGTCGCTGAGTTCTCAGATTTGGTCTATCAACAATATCTCACGCCAGGGACGATTACGTCTCAGACCGGCACCGTTGTGCCTGCCGGTATTCAGCTGGGCACCGGGGTCAAAGCCTCATCCGTTTCGATCGAAGTGGTTCAAGGCTCGATGCGCCAAACTGGCGGTGAGTTTGATCTCGGTATCGATGGCAATGGTTTTTTTGAAATCACGCTGCCGGATGGCGAGTCCGTCTACACGCGCGATGGCAAGTTTACGCGCAGTGCGGATGGGGAACTCGTCACGTCTGATGGCTATCCGCTCGCGGATGGGATTACGATCCCGCGAGATGCAAGTCGTATTTCGATTAGCCGCGATGGCGAAGTCTCAGCCTATTTTGATAATGTCGTTGAAGGTCAATCCATCGGCGTGATTTCGCTGTCGACCTTTATCAATGAGAAGGGCCTCGAAGCGATTGGCGACAATCTGTACCGCGAAACCGAAGCGTCAGGACAGGCGAATAATTTGGTCGCGGGCAGCCAAGGCGTTGGCATCATCATGCAGGGCTTTGTTGAAGATTCCAGCGTCGATGTCGTGAAGGAGATCTCAGATCTTATTGAGGCGCAGCGCGGCTATGAGTTGAACTCAAAGGTGATAACGGCCTCTGACGAAATGCTCGCGGCGACGACGAGGCTGAGATAAGATCATGATTGATATTCTTTGTTTTAGCCTTGGGCTGACGCTCTCGCCCACGTCGTCATTGACGGCAAATGGCGTTCTGCGCAGTGGCGAAATTATTACGCAAGCCAATGTCTCACCACCAGATGATGTTTGGGATGATGAGCACGCCGCGCTGTTGGGCCGCGAAGTGCGGCGCACGGTCTATGCCGGTCAACCGATCAATGAACAAAACACGCGTGCGGCCCGGCTGGTAAAGCGCAATCAATTGGTGACCCTCAAATATGTCCGAGGGCCGCTCGAAATCACGCTCAACGGACGCGCTATGGGGGAAGCCGCGGAGGGCGAAATCGTCTCCGTGATGAACCTAGAGTCCCGACAAGTTGTGGAAGGAACCGTACAGGCAGGAGGCTGGATATGGGTAAATTAGAGATCACAATCGCCACAGGATTGATGGCGTTTTCGCTGAGCGCTTGCGCGTCTGGCGCAAAAGAAGCGCCGCAAGACTTTGCGGAGTTCGAACAACCGACATTCTGGGGCAAAACGGAAGCGTCCTACGCCAAAGTGCAGCCCGAGAGCTCCGCATCGCTTTGGACGACGGCGCCAAATGCGTTGCTTGGGATGCGCCGCGCTAAGGATGTTGGTGATCTCCTGACTGTGACGGTCGATATGAACGACCAGGCGAGCCTTCAAACCTCCCTCTCACGTAACCGTCAGACAAATGAACAATTCAACCTGTCGGCCCCTCTTAGGACTGCCTCAAGCGGCAGGTAGCTTGCTGCCGAACGGCGCGACGCTGACCCCTGGCATCGACTATGACCGGACCTCCGGCCTAACTGGCGACGGGGCCTTGAATCGAGCCGAGCAAGTGACCTTCCGCTTGTCCGCGCGCGTTGTCGGTGTTGAGCCAAACGGTAATTTGGTGATCGCTGGGTATCAGCAAACGCAGGTCAGTGATGAAGTGCGTTATCTCACCGTCTCGGGCGTCATTCGCGCGCAAGACATTACCCGTACCAATACAGTCTCATATGAGAAAATTGCCGACGCAAATCTGTCTTATCTGAGCCGCGGTGAAGCCATGGCCGGCATTAAGCGCGGCATGGTGCCTAAAGTTCTCGAAAAAGTGCTGCCCTTCTAAAGGATCCGATCATGAAACTCATCCTCACCAGTATCGTCGCGATCATTTTTGTCGCCTTAGGCAGCTTTGCCGCTGTGGTTCTCAAGCCACCGGTCGAAGTCGCAGCGAGCCCGGCTGGGGAGTATGCAGAAGGCGACGCCAAGCCTGAGAAAAAGAAGGCCGAGAGCAAAGCCGAAAAGCCAAGCAGCTCGGGCGACAGCGCGTATTATAAATTTAGCCGCGAGTTCGTTGTGCCGATCATGCGCGGTGGGCAGGTCAAAAGCCTGGTGATCCTTCACATTAGCCTGGAAACGGACGAGCAGACATCAGACGATTTGTTTTCTGAAGAACCAAAACTGCGCGATAATATCATGACCACGCTGATTGAGCTCAGCAATGATGGCCGCACGCTGGAAGAGCTGACCAATGTCAGCAATTACGAGACGATGCGATCGATGGTTTTGATGAACCTGCAGACCTCTGTGTCAGACGGCATCAAAAACGTCTTGATCGTCGACGTTGCCAAGCAAGAATTATAGCCCACGTAAATGCCAGCACCTTCGAAAAAACATAAACGCCCGTCATTTTAGGTGACGGGCTTTTTGTTAGTTCACAGTGACTTTTCGCAGATTGTTCAAGTCTGTGGTGAGGTGTGTGTCGGTGCCAAATTTAAGCTGGCCATTCTCTGTCCCCAGCGCCGTCACTTTGCTAATAATGTCAGGCTGAGTGGTCGCGACCGGAACACCGTCTTTGTACAGATCAATCTGGAAAGAGTAGATGCCGTTCGGCGCCTGGTCATTTTGGCCTAGGACGTTTCCGTCCCAGGTGTGTCTCGTTTGATCCGTATCCAATGTGTCCTGCCAAACTGGATTGTTCTGACTGTCAGTGACGGTCAACACGGCACGATCAAAATCTGCCGATTGATCATATTCAAACTGGATCGGCGCCCCTTCATAGGCAACATATTGCGAGCGTACGGCCACGTCCTGACCTAACCACTCACTGCCGAGCGAAGAATGCAAATCACCAATCATGGACGCAATATTTTCAAGCGTTTGATTGGTCTCAACTTGCTGTTCGAGTGAGGAGAAAGTGGCCAACTGTTCGACGAACTGCGTTGAATCCATTGGTGCCAGTGGGTCCTGGTTTTGGATCTGCGCGGTTAGCAATTGGAGAAAGGTGTTGAAGTCCTCTCCGATCGTTGTCGTGCTGATCGCAGAGTTCGACTCCGTCGTGCCAGATCCGGATGTGGAGCTCGCAGCACTGGTTCCAGTCGTACTTGTCGATGCTGCGGGATTAATCTCTGTCATAACCCTCTCCTACAGCGTTAAATCTAGTCGATTACGGATCGACGTTCGGGGATCGATATCTCTTCGGGACGCGATCTCGACGCGGTCATCAGACGCGATATGGCGCGGTTCATGATGAGCATAGTCCGGGCCGCTCCAGCTATTTTGGGGCCGATCTTGCGTTTGCTCTTGGAACGACAGGTTCTGGTCTGACAAGCCTTGATCTCTCAGGGCTGCGGTCAGTTCGCTATGCATCTCTCGAAGCCGTTTGAGGGCTTCCGGATTCTCCGACGTAACAATAATTTGCTGCAAGCCTTGAGCGTCAAACTTAAAGTCGATCATCACACGGCCAAGCTCTGGCGGGTCAAGTTGGACCACTAATTGTTCCTGAGGATCTAACCCGTTTTGAATGGCATTCAGAATGATGCCTGTCAGCTCATTTGGAGAGGCGATGGGAATAGAAGGGGCGATGGGCGCCAATCCGCTTGAGGTTGCTGCAATGGGAGCACCGGGTGTTGTGCCCGCAGGGCCGATCGTTACGACAGGTTCTCCGCTGACGACCGGGCTGGCTATATCCCGCACTATGCTAGCGGTGTCTGGAGTAAGAGGTTGGCTCACAAGTTGAGTGGATGAGCGCACGGGAAGGTCGACATTCTCAACATCAAGGCTCGCGCGAGGAATCTCAGATGTGTTAGTTGAGACATCCAAGGTATTCGTCGTATCTAAAGTTTGAGTTAGCTTTAGATTCTTGGTGTCTGTTTCTTTGTCCGTAAGTGCGGTCGCTTGCGCAACGTCAGTGCTAAGGTCTGACGCACTCGCCAATTTATTAGAAGCGGCTGCCGGGTTTGCGATCTCGGCGACCTCTGTGCGCGATCAGTGCCAAGTTTTGGTTCGACAGCCGGCGTATCGCCGCCAAAATCACTCTCGACTTTTACCGTGCCTTGAGATTCCATCACCGTCAGTTTCGGGTCAGACGTCTCGGTCAATGCGGTCGGTTCAACGGACGCGGTCGGTAGCAGCTCGTTCGCGTCGATCGGAACGTTACTACGGCCCAAGCCAGCGTCAGATTCCGTAGGATTGATCAGTGAACTGGGTTCGCTGAGGGAGGGCGTCCCGGTTCGGTTTGAAGCGCGACTTTCATCGAATTGAGCTTCGATCCGTGCGGTTTGAGACGCAACGTGCGTCGGGTGAGCAGACACGTCTGTCGCTTCAACCTCTTTCGCCGATTCCGCCCGTGTCGGGCTGGGCTTTGTTTCATCCGCGACCATAGACGCAAATTCTTCGCCAGCGGAAGACTCGCCGCCTGTTGCGGTCTTGGGTTCGAGGGCTGTGCTCTGGTTCGTCTTTGATGCCGTCCTCGGCGACGCCAGATGCTCTCCTAGCAGTCCTGCGATCATGTCACTCTCTTCAAGTTGTATGGTTAATACAACATCAGGATGTAAAGAGTGGATTAACAACTTAAAGTTTATCGTTGTTCTGTTAACTGTGAGGTTTGCCATGTTACCGACAGCGCCCCTGGGCACGGCCATAACGGAGACGAGATCAACATCTGCAACAACACCGACGGTGCAGACGCCCGATGCGGCCGAAGATTCGAAGCTGCGATTTGAACAATTACTCTGGGCCGAACTGCTCACCCATACTGGGTTGGAGGACGCTTTGACGTTAGGCGGCGGGGAGGGGGCAGCCATGTTCTCGCGCTTTTTTGTCGAGGCGATCGCCTCTGACATAGCGAAGCAGCATCCTTTAGGGCTTTTAGATGCTGAGCTCCCTGCCAGCGGGCCGGCCTCCAACGCAACAGAGGTGAAGACGGATGACTGATCTCAAGATTGAGTCCTGCTTGAAGCAGATCGAAGACACGTTTGAGCTTGAGGCGGAGCACATTGTGCGTGGGCAGATCGCCGAAATCGGGGCCCTTGCACGGACCAAGGCAGAGCAGCTTGAAGATCTCTATAAGGTGATTGAGGCGGGTGGTTTGCGGGGTCAATCCGACGCGATGATTAAACGCGTTCAAAAAACTACAAACGACGGCCATCGAGCATGACCGCCATTTGCAAGCAATGCGATTTGGTTTGACCCGTATGATCGAGCGTATCGAACGTCTGCAAAGCGATACCAATGTTGGGTCTTACAATCAGTATGGCGCGCGCGTTCAATTCTCCAATTCTCGCGGGCGCTTCGAAAGCAAAGCCTAGTACAGTTAATACTTTTTACACCCAGCGATAGTAAACAGCAGAATACAACCACGAGTGGTTACCCGATTTGGGCTGTCAGGATGACATACAAACAAAGCTCGGTCTCCGAGCCATACAAACACAGGATATGCATCAATGAATAGTCTTTTGACAAATAACAGCGCGATGGTGGCGCTGGAAACCCTGCGCGGAATCAACAAGGATCTTGCTTCTGTTCAGGCTCAAATTTCTACTGGTAAGTCTGTTTCTAACGCAAAAGATAACGCTGCGATCTGGGCGATCTCTACCGTGATGGAAACCGACATTGATAGCTTTAAGCAGATCAATGACTCGCTCGGCCGTGGTCAGGCGACAGTCGGTGTGGCTCGGAACGCTGCAGAATCTGTGACCGGTCTTCTTCAGGAAATGAAGGATCTGGTTGTTTCTGCTCAAGACGACCTGAACACAGATGACCGCGCACGTATCCAAGCGGACATCAGCGCGAAACGCGACCAGATCACCAACATTGTCAACGCGGCGCAGTTTAACGGCGTGAACCTGGTGCAAGGCACCGATGACGTGAACTTCCTCGCGTCTCTCGACCGCGCGTCAGACGGTACAGTTTCGACCTCAAACATCAATGTCAACCGTCAGGACCTCACGGAGTCTGTTGGTAGCTATGGTACCGGCACGTCGCTTGCCACGAACATCACTGCAAGCAACTCAACCATCGACAGCACCGCTGTTGCCAAGCAACTTGAGCTGACTTTTGCCCAGGTGTCTTCTGACACGTCTGCTCTGTCGATCACGATTGCGGGTTCAACGGTGACCCAAGCATGGGATACAGACGAAGCGACAACGATCACAGCGCTTGCGGCGCAGATCAACGGTCTTGGCCTAAACGGCATTTCTGCCGTTGATAACGGCGCCACGCTCGAGCTGATCAACACCAACGCTTTTGTTGACTATGACGTCACGTATGACGCCGGCGGCACCAACACGATTGCTGTGACCAACAATGGTGACACGTCTGAGAACGCCACTGCGGCGGCCACTCAGAACGTCACCAAAACCCTGACCCAGCGCGCTGAGTCTGTTGAGCTCTCAACAGTGGCTGCTGTGAATGACGGCGACAGCTACCGCATCACCGTCGACGGCAACAACTATGAGTATATCGCTGGTAAGGGCGAGACCATGCAGGACGTCGCACGCGGTCTGAAGACAGCGATCGATGCTGGCGGCCTTGCGGACGTCACCACCAACGTATCTCAGGATGCCACGACCGGCGCTTGGAGCGTGGACGTAGACTATGGTGGCTCTGGCTCAATCGCTCTGACGGATAACGGCCAAGCTGGCGGTGTTGCGTCTGGTGGTCTGTTCGGTCTTGGAAACATCGACGTTTCTACAGCGACTGACGCGGCTGCCGCTCTGAACAATATCGAAACCCTGCTTGGCAACTCAATCGCCTCTGCAGCGGCCTTCGGTTCGGCTCAAGGTCGTCTGGAAAGCCAGTCTGAGTTTGTCACCAAGCTGTCAGACTCTCTGACTTCCGGTGTCGGCACGCTGGTTGATGCTGATCTGGAGGCGGCTTCTGCGAAATTGCAGGCCCTGCAGGTTCAGCAGCAGCTTGGTACTCAGGCGCTGTCTATCGCCAACCAGGCACCACAGTCTCTCCTGTCGCTCTTCCGATAGGACTAACACCCAACGCCTGAAGCGCTTCTTTGAGCGCTTCAGGCTCCTTACTAGGACTTTAGGAGTATTAATGCAGGCTCTAGCTGTTAAAGCGTACGGAAACGTTCAGAAGCGCACCGCCGATCCGCGGTCCATCGAAGCCGCTCTGTTCAGACAAATCACTGACCGTATGATCGCTGCGAAAGATCTTCGTGAGACCGATCCATCCGCCTGGGCCGATGCCATCAATAAGAACCTTGAGCTATGGAATGTGCTCGGTTCTGATCTGCTCCACCCCGAGAACAAACTGAATGAGTCGATCCGTAAGCCCCTGATCGAACTTTCATTTTTCGTGCGCCGCGCGACGACCAAGATTTTGGCTGGCTCAGATGAGTTGGATGATCTCATCGCCATCAATGAGTCGATTTCTCAAGGGCTTCAACCATCAGGATAAGGATCCGATAATTTAGGAGGGACTAGGAATGTCCGGGTTAATGTTGAAACTTGCGCCAGGAGAGCGCTTTATAATTAACGGAACGATGTTGGAAAACGGCGACAAACCTGGACGCATTCGCGTGCCGGGTCCTGATGTTATGGTGCTGCGCTGCCGCGATGCGCTTAAGCCAACCGAAGTCGATACGCCGGTCAAGCAAGTCTATTACGCCATTCAATTGATCATCACCAAAGACCTTGAGCCTGATGACACGCTGCCCGCCTTGTTTCGAGCGTGCGACGATCTGCAAGAGGCGCTGCGCCCGGCCAAGCCCGAACTCATCCCAATTTTGCGAGAGATGATCCGGCGCGGCAACTACTATTCAGCACTTTGCTATCTTAAACCGATTATCGAACTTGAGGCTCAACTCTTGGGTCAAGAACGTTCGGACGCGTTGGCGGCTTAGACCATGTTTCAACCCGTCATCCCGCTTCCCGGTCTCGGGGGTTGGAACTTTCTCCAATCCACATATGACCGCCAGTTCGAAACCTTTTCGAACGCGCCACAGATCAAGAACGATACAGATTATCTGAAGGAAAAGCTCTCGCAGCGCCCAGCGATTGAGGATTTTCTTTCGGATCCGCGCTTGCGTCGAATTACTCTGACCGCTTTCGGTCTGAATGGTGAAGAGTGGAAAGTTGGGTTTCATCGCAAGGTGCTGGAGGAGCAGCAGGACCCAGAAAGCACGTTTCTGACGCGGTTGAACAATCCTCAATATACCCGCTTTGCAGAAAGTTTGAGCCCGATCGATGGGGAGCTGGTACTATCGTCTGACCAAATCGACCAAATCGCGGCGCGCTTTCAGGCAGAGTCCTTCGAATTGGCCGTTGGCGAACAAGACAATGGCATGCGCCTCAGCCTGAACTATCAATCTGAGATCGGAGAATTGATCACCGAAGGGGCCACCGACGAAACGATCATGTTCCGGATCCTCGGGAATGTCCCCTTACGGAGTGTCTTGGAAACCGCGTTGAGCATCCCGTCCGACATCGCGCAGCTAGATCTCGATCGCCAAGCCTCCGTGTTCACGGATCGATTGCGAAGCCAGCTTCAGATCACATCGCTCCAAGATCTCAAAAACCCTGAGATGATCGAAAAGATGGTTACGCGATATCAGGCACTAAACGGGCTCAACCAAAACGCTGCAGCATTAGGGTCAGCGTCAACAGCTTTGACCTTATTGTCGAACGCAGCGGGTTTTGGGTCGATTGCCAGTCAGAACCTGTTCTTAAGCAGTTTCTAGCGGTGCTCCGCTGGACATAGCGGGCTGCATTAAACCATTCAAATAGTCGAACGCGGTTTCGATATTGTCGCTCTGCTCTGTCAGATAGCGGTCGAGATCAGGGAACAGCGTGTAAGCGACATCGGCGTTTGGGTCTTTGCCAAATTCGTACAATCCAGCGCGCACCATGGGTGCGATTTCGTCATAGGTTGTGAGCAAACGGCGAAAGAGATTGAGCGATTGGTTTTGCGCTTCTGTCGCCGGCTTTTGGCAAACTTCGCGAGACGCTTTTCAAGACATCAATTGCCGGATATCGACCGCGTTCTGCAATTTTTCGCGACAGCACGATATGCCCGTCGAGAATGCCGCGAACCATGTCAGCGACGGGTTCTTCGAAATCAGACCCGGCCACCAGAACGGAAAAGATAGAGGTGATATCGCCAGCAGATTTCGGTCCTGGTCCGGTGGCGTTCCGCCAATTCCGAAACGACGCGAACGGTCGACGGTGGGAAGGCATTTAGCGCCGGCGTTTCCCCCGCCATTAGCGCTGTTTCTCGGTGAGCTTCCGCAAACCGCGTGAGCGAGTCGAAAAGAAATAGCACCGAGTGCCCTTGATCGCGATAATGCTCGGCGGCAGCAATCGCGCAGAAGGCGGCGCGCTTTTTCGCCCCTGGAGGTTCGTTCGCAGTCGCCGCAATTACGGTTGTTTTGGGCAGGACGTCGGCTGGTAGCACCTCATCGATGAATTCCTGGACTTCTCGGCTGCGTTCTCCAATCAAAGCAATGACGATCCGGTCAGCGCTCATCCGCCCAGCAAGCATTCCTAGTAACGTAGATTTTCCGACGCCAGAGCCTGCGAACAGCCCCATCCTCTGCCCTCGACAGATCGGCAGAAGGGTGTCGGTTACGTTCAATCCCGTCGGCAGACGTGCGCCCAGCGGTTTCCGCTCAGCAGGTGAGAGCGCCGAGCATCGCAGCGACACTTTCACGCGTGGTGCGGACGGATCCGCTGGCGCGCGCCGCATCTGAACTTCACCGCGATAATTGACCAGAGCGCCGAGCCAGTGGTCGCCAACTTCAACTTGGTCTTGTTGACTGACATAGGCCCGATCGCCGATGCGAGCTGCTTCAGTGGAGCTGAACATCAGCACTGTCACGGTGCTGCCGGTCACAGTCATGACTTCGCCAATTAAGGTTTCGCCGGGTCGTTCGATCGAGATGCTGTCGCCGATCCCCACCGCATGAGAGATGCCCGAAACCTCAATCCGGCCAGGGAAAATCTCCGTCACAGCGCCCCAAAGGCGATAAGGTGAAGCAAGTTGGGAGAGCATCAGACGAAACTTAATAAACCCTGGGTATCCGTTAATTGTTTATTCAACTTATGGTCGCAATTTTTGCGGAATCGTTAACCTTAGGGGATTTTTTGATGTTTTTGGGTCTGTCTACTTTGCCAAAGAATGCTGCCAAAGTGCAGTGTTTGCGGGGGTATTCAGGGCGCTTCTGCGGAAAAAACCTTAGGTGTGAGCGAACTCGGAATTGCCGCGGTTGAAGCCGAATCACTTACTGATTCGTTATCGATAGCGGCTCCTCTTCGTTCACAAATCGATTTCAACCGGCCGTTGAAGCGGTCCTTGAGTGAAGCGGTCGTCATGACATTCGGAATGGCGATCAAGATTAACCCGGAAGCCAACACGTTAGCAGAGGTGACGAACTAACTTCGTGGCAGTTGCCCGGCTTCGGGCGAATTAAACAGAGGATGTGCATCAATGAACAACACTCTTTTGACTAACAATAGTGCGATGGTTGCGCTCGAAACGCTGCGCGGCATCAATAGAGACCTGGCCTCGGTCCAGGCTGAAATTTCAACCGGTAAGAAAGTTGCCAACGCGAAAGATAACGCTGCGATCTGGGCGATCTCTACCGTGATGGAAACCGACATTGATAGCTTTAAGCAGATCAATGACTCGCTCGGCCGTGGTCAGGCGACAGTCGGTGTGGCTCGGAACGCTGCTGAGTCGGTCACCAGCTTGTTGCAAGACATGAAAGAGCTTGTCGTGTCGGCGCAAGACGATTTGAACACAGATGACCGGACGCGGATTCAGGCCGACATCAGTGCCAAGCGCGACCAGATCACCAACATCGTCAACGCGGCGCAGTTTAACGGCGTGAACCTGGTGCAAGGCACCGATGATGTGAACTTCCTCGCGTCTCTAGACCGCGCGTCAGATGGTACAGTTTCGACTTCGAACATCACAGTTAACCGTCAGGACCTCACTGAGTCTGTTGGTAGCTATGGTACAGGTACATCGCTCGCCACGAACATCACCGCGAGTAACGCCACCATCGACAGCACCGCTGTTGCCAAGCAACTTGAGCTGACTTTTGCCCAGGTGTCTGCCGACACGTCTGCACTGTCGATCACCATCAACGGGTCGACTGTAACGCAAGCGTTCGACACAAACGAAGCGACAACGATCACAGCGCTCGCGGCGCAGATCAACGGTCTTGGCCTGAATGGCATCACCGCCGTCGATAATGGTGCGACTTTGGAGTTGATCAACACCAATTCCTTCATTGATTACGACGTCACTTATGACGCCGGCGGCACCAACACGATTGCTGTGACCAACAATGGTGACACGTCTGAGAACGCCACTGCGGCGGCCACTCAGAACGTCACCAAAACCCTGACCCAGCGCGCAGAGTCTGTTGAGCTCTCAACAGTGGCAGCTGTGAATGATGGCGACAGCTATCGGGTCACGATCGACGGTAACAACTATGAGTACATCGCCGGACAAGGCGAGACCATGCAGGACGTTGCCCGCGGCCTGAAAACCGCGATCGACGCGGGTGGCCTTGCTGACGTCACAACCAACGTGTCTCAAGACGCTACAACTGGCGCTTGGAGCGTTGATGTTGATTATGGCGGTGCAGGCTCGATCAGCTTGGCCGACACGGGCCAGGCTGGCGGTGTTGCGTCTGGTGGTCTGTTCGGTCTTGGAAACATCGATGTGACCTCGGCGGCCAATGCAACCGCCGCTCTGAACAATATTGAAACCCTGCTTGGCAACTCAATCGCCTCTGCAGCGGCCTTCGGTTCGGCACAAGGCCGTCTGGAAAGCCAGGCTGAGTTCGTGACGCAGATCACAGACGCGCTGACCTCAGGTGTCGGCACGCTGGTGGATGCCGACCTGGAAGCGGCTTCGGCCCGCCTTCAGGCGCTACAGGTTCAGCAGCAGCTCGGTACTCAGGCGCTGTCTATCGCCAACCAGTCGCCGCAGTCTTTGCTGTCACTGTTCCAGTAATACCAAATCGCTTGGAGCGCTCGTTCGGGCGCTCCGGCACAACCGTCTTAGGATAAGCGTAAGTGAAAACTTGGAGGGACTAGGAATGTCCGAATTGATGCTAACACTCGCTCCAGAAGAGCGCTTTTTTGTCAACGGAACCGTTTTTGAAAATGGTGACACGCCGGGAACGTTTAAGGTCGAAGGACCAAATGTCCGTGTGCTGAGGACGCGCGATGCGTTAAAGCCAAGTGATGCGACAACACCTGTCAAACAGGTCTATTACGCCATCCAGCTTTTGATCACCGGAGATGTGGAAGAGGCGGATACGCTACCGTCTGTGGAAAAAGCTTGCGAAGACTTGAACGCAGCCTTTGCTCCCGCCAATCCGGACCTCATTCCGATCCTGCAGGAACTGATCCGTCGCCGTAATTATTTCTCGGCGCTTTGTTACCTGAAGCAGATCGTTCAACTCGAAGCGCAATTGCTCGGGGAAGACGTGCCAGAGGCCCTAGCAGCTTAATCGAAAACGAAATCGGGGCACTTCTCAAAGGGGGGGTGCTCTACTCGGCCTGCCGGAGGGTGAAGACAGCTTTGGCGACCGCCAGAACAAGTTGGTTTTTGCTCTCGGCAGGCCGCCGAGTTTTCGACATGTCGCTGAGCGTAGACCCTTTAATGTAAAGCGGCTTAACGGCTTTTAAAGCTCTCTTGGGAGCGCCGTCTAAAAGTTAATTAAACCCAGGGTATCTGTTAATCCTTTCTTCAACTTATAGTCGCAATTTTTGTTGAAACATTAACCTTAGGGGATTTGCGAATGCTCTCGGATCTTTCGCTATTTCAAGTCTACGGGGCGATGGCGCGACACGCGGCTGAGTCCCAAAAGACCAGCGCTGAAAACCTCGCTCGCGCCAATGAGCCGGGTTATAAAGCTGTTGAGCTGGAATCCTTCTCCGCCTTCATGGAACGCACCGGTCCGACGATTGAAAAGATCGATTTCAGTCAGTCGTTCGAGCAAACCCTGAGCAAGATGCCCGCCTCGCCCAATGGCAACCACGGTGAGTATCGAGAACGAAGTGTTCAAGTCAGCTGAAGCCTCTCAGCAGCATCAAATGGCGATGACGGTCTACTCCAAGTCTTTGGAGATGATGCGGCTCGCACTCGGCCGTCGCAGTTAGGAGCTTCACTCATGAATCCATTTGAATTCTCCATGATGCAGGCGGTCTCCGGGATGCGCACAAATACGCAGCGTATTACGGTCAGCGCTGAGAATGTTTCGAATGCTGACACTCCAGGTTATCAGCGTAAAATCCTCACCACAGAGCCGCAATACGGCGCCGGTGTGAGTTTCGGCGCTTTACGCATGTCGCTCGACCAAACGCCCGGCGAGCAAGAGTTTAATCCGTCTCACCCGATGGCGGATGGGGACGGTTATGTGACTTTGTCTAATGTCTCGCTGGTGACGGAAATGGCGGACCTTCGCGAAGCCAATCGAGCCTATGAGGCCAACCTGAATTCCTTCCAGCAAGCGCGGAATATGTATTCCTCGTTGCTCGATGTGTTGCGGCGATAAGGAGGCTTAAATGACGAATTTCGGCTTCGGCGCGTATAACACGCTTAACCCCGCCAAGATCACCACGCCGACGACTACTCCGGCCAAGCCAGAGGTCGAAGAAAACCCCGTCGCCAAAGGCGCATCAGAGTTTAAGGCCGCGGTTCAACAAGCTGAGCAGGCCGCCATGGAGACCGCCGTTAGCGGTGCTGATCCACACGCTATGGTCGAGGCTTTGGCGAACGCGGAAATGGTGCTCGATACGGCCGTGACCATTCGCGACAAAGTCGTGGAAGCTTATCAAGAATTACTGCGGATGCCGGTCTAATAGGAGCTCGGGGACAATGGGCGAAGCTGAGATTTTTGAGGTCCTACGGGCCTCGCTTTGGACCGGTGTCCTCATGGGGCTGCCGATCTTGGGCGTTGCGCTCGTTCTGGGTCTTGCCATCGGTCTCGTTCAGGCCCTGACCTCGGTCCAAGAAATGACAATTACCTTTGTGCCGAAGATCATCGCCGTGGTCGTCGTCTTCTTTCTAAGCATTGGCTATATGACCCGCGTCTGCCTCGATCTGTTCAACAATATGATCATTCCGATGATCACAGGCTGACCCGCTTATGTCAGAGTCTAAACTCCTCGATTTGTCAAAGCCCACCGCACTGCTCGCGATTGGGCTTATGCTCATTATTCTGGTCATGGTTTTGCGGTCCCGGCCTGGGTGCTCGACCTTGGCCTGACGGCATCTTTTGCTTTTGCCATCCTGATTTTCACGACGGCGATCTTCATCGAGAAGCCACTTGATTTTTCCTCATTTCCGAGCGTGCTGCTGGCCTCCTTGATTTTGCGATTGGCGCTGAACGTCTCGTCGACCAAGTTGATCATTTCTGAAGGGCATCCGGAACGAGCGCGGCGGGCGGCGTGATCGAAGGCTTCGCTATGTTCATCATGGGCGGCAACCTGTTCGTCGGATTGGTCGTCTTTGGCGTTCTGATCATCGTCAACTTTATGGTCATTACCAAAGGCGCAGGCCGAATGGCCGAAGTCGGCGCGCGCTTCGCCTTGGACGCGATGCCAGGCAAACAATTAGCGATCGACTCAGACCTCGCCGTTGGCGCGATCAGCCATGAAGAAGCCAAGCAGCGTCGGCAGAAAGAACAAGAAGAAGCGGCCTTCCTCGGCTCGCTTGATGGTGCGTCTAAGTTCGTCAAAGGTGACGCGATCGCAGGACTGTTGATCACGGCTTTGAACTTGGTTGCTGGAATTGGCTTTGGGCTCGCCGTGCACGGACTATCGTTTGGTGAAGCGGCTGCGAACTATTCTATTCTCACCGTTGGAGATGGCCTGGTTTCGCAAATCCCTGCCGTGATCGTATCGGTTTCCGCGCGCACTCCTCTTGTCGAAAGGCAAGGATGACGGTGCGCTCGACCAGGCGCTTGGCAAGCAGCTTGGCGGCAATGCAACATCGCTAATGATCGTATCTGGCCTGCTCGCCATTTTCGCGCTGATGCCGGGCCTACCTTTCTTGCCATTCATGATGGCTGCGATCGGCTTCGGGGTGACGGCGTACTTCCTCTATCAGCAGAGCCAAAAAGTTGCTGAAACCGGGGAAGAAACCGAAGAGACCCCTCAAACCGAAGAGATGAAAATTGGCGACTCGATCCACTCAGATGAGATCCACTTAGAAGTTGCGCCCGATCTTGTTGCCACCGTGCTGCAAGGCGAGGCGGGGGATTGAGACCCGGATCGACAAAATCCGGCGATACATAGCGGAAGAATATGGGTTTGTGCTGCCATCGATCCGGATGACCGACAATCCCGTTTTGCAGCGCAATACGTACCAGCTGAAGATCCAAGGCGTGCCGGTCGATACCGGCGTTTTGCGACCTGGATCCTTATTGGCTTTGATCGAAGAAGATCAGTTGCCGCATCTGCAAGGTGAGCGCGTCAAAGAGCCGGTTTACAAAGCTGCTGCTCGCTGGCTTCCGACCACGAAAAAGCAGGAGCTCGTGGCCGCTGGAACACCCGTGATCGAGCCAATTGAAGTGCTGGCCACGCACATGCTCGAGCTGATCCAAGCCAATTTCTCGCTCATCTTCACGCGCATGGTGATGATCCAGACGCTCGATGCTTTGACCAGCGTGTCCGACAGTGAACGCGGCGAAAGCAATAAACGTCTGCTGGACGAATATATTCCGACAAAAGTTCCTCCAGAAACGCTGCTCGGCGTTTTGCGGGCCTTGCTCGAAGAGCGCGTGTCTATTCGCAACATATTCCTCATTCTCGAAACGATTGGCGAAGCCAAAGGGCAGGGCGCCAATCAAACGCAAATGGTCGAGCTGGTGCGGCAGCGTCTGTCCTTCCAAATCCTCAATAAGTTGCAGGATGAAGAGGGGGCGCTTACCCTTGGTTCAGCTGTCGACGGCCTGGGAACAAAAGTTCGCGGAGCATGAGATTAAGTCTGAGGGCGGTGCCAGCGATATCGCGCTGCCGCCTGAAATGTTCAGTGAACTTCTAAACGGCATTCAAGAGAAATTGAATGAAACGGCGCAACGCGGGGTCGTGGCAGCCGTGGCGACGTCGTCCAAGCGGCGTCGATTCTTGCAGACGGTGCTCGCCAGTAAAGGCATCCGCAATGCCGTGCTCGCCTATGAAGAGATCCGGTCGAACAGCAAGCCGCAAATTGTAGGCATCGTATGATCCCGTTTCTCGATCTGATGGGGCCTGATCTTTCGTATTGGGTCACGCAGTTCATTCTCACCGTGGCTCGGCTGTCCTTCGTGATCATGTTGATGCCGGGGATTGGTGAGAACATGATCCCAACGCAAGTTCGGCTATACTTGCTGCTTGGCTTGGCCGCCGCGATCTCAGGGCTTGGGATCACCAATTACGCCGTTCCAGACAGCCTCACCGATCTCGGGATTGTTGTGTTTATGGAGGTATTGCTGAGCCTGTTTCTTGGCATTGGCCTGCGCGTCGTAATTTGGGCTCTGAACATTGCGGGTAGCGTGATCGCACAATCGATGGGACTGGCTCAGCCGCTCGGTGTCGCGCTCGAAAACGAAATGCAAACAGCCACGGCGAACTTGCTCTCTATGGCCGGCGCTGCGCTTCTATTCTCAATGAACTTCCACTTGGAAGTGATCTCAAGCTGGATCGGCTTGTATGAAACGATCCCAATCGGCGGGACGTCTTGGATCTCGCAAGCGTTTTTGTTTGATAGCATTTTCGCGGCCTTCGCCTTTGCGGTGCTGCTGGCGTGGCCCTTTGTGGCGATGAACCTATTATACAATGTCTGTCTCGGGTTCATCAATAAAGCGATGCCCCAGATGATGGTCGCCTTTGTCGGGGCGCCCTTCTTGGTCGGCGCAGGCATGTTCCTCCTCGCCGTTTCGATCGGTGCTATGTTGATGGTCTGGCAGGATCAGATCACGCGACTAATTGTGTGGTTATAGCGCATGGCAGAAGAGCAGGAACAGTCCGGCGAAAAGGAATTTGAAGCCACCGAGGAGCGCCTGCGACAGGCGCGACAAGATGGTGATGTTCCGGTTTCCAAAGAAGCCAATGCATTTGGACTGGTGGTTGGGATCGGTGTCGCGACCATGGTGTTCTTGATGGTCACCTCAAAAGTCTTGAATGATGGCTTTGCAGGTATGTTCTACCATGCCGATCGCTACGCAGCCGACATCTTCACCGATCAGGGGTCACAGACACGCAAAGTCTTTGGCGACATGATGTTGTCGATCCTGCCGATCTTATTGGTGCTCGTCGCCTGCGTGATCCTGGTGCTCGTCATTCAGCAAGGCATTGCCTTCTCGACCAAGAAAATCGCGCCGGACGTCAAAAAGATCAATCCGGTGGAGAACATCTAAAACAAGTATGGCGCGAAGGGCATGGTGGACTTCCTGAAGGACGCCGCAAAGATGATCTTCGCCGGCCTGATCGCCGCCTATTTCATGATCTATTTCGCCTCTGAGTATTATGCGGGCAGCGCCATTGGGCGCGGCCAAGTGCTCGATTTCACGCTGACACAGATGCTCAAGCTCATCTTCTATTTTGGCGTTTTCCAATTGGTCTTGGCGCTTCTGGATGTGCCCATGCAACGCTATTTTCACGCTGAGCGCCTGAAAATGACGCGTGAAGATCTCAAAAAGGAGATGAAGCAAAGCGAGGGCGACCCGCAGCTGAAACAGCAGCGCCGCGATCGCGGGACGCAGATCACGCGCGGCGAGATGATGAAGAATGTCGAAACGGCGACCGTGATCATGGTCAACCCGGAGCATTATGCCGTGGCCCTGAAATGGGATCCGGATGGCGATAAAGCGCCGATCTGCGTTGCCAAGGGCGTCGATCATCTTGCGGCGCGAATTCGCGAAGTGGCACAGGCCAATCATGTTCCGATCTATCGCGATCCGCCGACGGCACGTTCGCTCTACGCCCTGGTGGAGATCGATGAGGAGATTCGCCAGGAACACTTCGCAGCTGTGGCGGCGGCGATCCAATATGTTGACCGTGTCCGGGCGAGCTTGAGAGGCATCAATGAGCCAAACTGATCCGGTGATTTCCAAACTCCTCAATATCAAACAGCGTGATCAAGAGGCGCGTTTGGCGGAAATCACATCCGAAATTCGGGTGCTGCAGCAAAAACTCGAAGACCTATATGCGGAAAATGCAGGGTTAGATCAGCGTCAGGACGGGTTCGATCGAATGAGCGTTGCGAATGGGTATTTGCGGTACTTGGAGCACCGGCGCAAAACGATAGTGAAACGGATGGATGACCTGAAATCTGAAGCAAAACGGGTTCAAGATTCGCTTCGAAAGACTTTGTTTTCGCAGTCCATGCTGCAGCAAACATAGGGGATGTAAACGAGTTTACGTTCTGTTTATCATGTTGCTCGTACTATCCCTGCGCGAAGAGTGGCAAATTCAATTAAAACGAGCCACCGCTGCATGGAGATTAAAATGAGTGCTAAAACCCCGTCCCACGTGGACCATCAAGTTGGTCGTCGTATTCGTCAGGCGCGCCGCGCGGCGAAGCTCACGCAAGGCCAGTTGGGCGACATGATCGGATTGACCTTTCAGCAAGTCCAAAAATACGAAAAAGGTGTAAATCGGGTTTCTGCTGGGACGCTATACGATATTGCCAAAGTTCTAGACATACCGATCAGTTGGTTCTTTGACGAAGACGTCGTCGATCGGATTGGCGATGTACAAGAGACATCGGCAACGGAATTCAAAGATTGCATGAACATGCTGCTCGATTTGCGACAAAGTTCTAATCTTGGTCCAGTCCGAGAAGTGCTGCGCCTCGCCGGCGCGCGCTAATCCTTAATCTTCGGCGAGCTCGAGGAGCTGAGCGGGGACGCTCAGCTCACTTTTGCCAATTGTGGATCCTCATAATCGGCCATTGAGGCACCATCTGTGGCTACGAAGGATTCCAGATCCTTGATGACGGACAGGATCAATTCGGCCTCTGGCGCTAGCAATTCTTGATTATTGTCCGGCGCAGTAAAACTCTCCCAGACTTTTAGCTTCAGCAGCATATCCAGCGGGCTTGCTGCCTGCTTCTGGCTGATCGCTTGGATCATATTCAGCTGCACGTCCAATTCCGCATCTGCAAGTTCTTCTGTTTCAATCGACTGTGCAAAATGTGCATGACGTCGTTGCGATTTGACCCATTGCGGCAATTCCTGCTCGATCAGTTTATCAGCCCCCATGGCTATCATCCTTCATGTTTAACGCAGTTCATCGAGACGCTTCTGAAGACGCCTACATCTAAGAAATGCAGCAACTCAGGATTTTGTTCCCTGCAGATGGAAATTTTTTTGGGGAATCATGTAAAGTCACAGACGCAGGTGACTGCGCGGCCTAGTCCTCTCCGCGTTTTTCTTTTTCTTTCAGCGCTTCAATCAGTTTTTTGAGTTTTTCAGGGACCGGCTCGTTCAGCACTTCTTTGTAACGGTCACGCAAAGCTTTCCCCAACGGTTTTTCAGACCGCCACTCAGGCGGCTTCTTCGGGGCGTCTTTGTCACCGGACATTAACGAGACTCTATGTTTGTATTTCCCTTTCTGGCCTTGGACCCGAAGTGCTCGCGTTATAGCAAGGTGCTTAGTTATATAATTTTTGCAATACCGGTTCTAAAAGCCAGGCGCGAAGGGCTAATTCGCGCTATCTTGAGGGGCTGGAATAATCACTTTTTCCACTTCAGCAGGCTCATTGTCCATCGTCAGAGGGTGCACAAAATTCGGACGAAACCACGGTGTACGCTGCTGATTGAACAGACCGCGAAGCCAATCGATCACGATTTGCGCACGTGCCATGCGTCGAACGCGTTCGGTGTAAGTCAGCCAAAAGCGGATCGGTGCAACCTCGGGAAGATTTAACGGAACAACATTCTTGCCGAGGCTGTGTACATAAGTCGGTAACAGCGCGATCCCGCCCCCATTTGCACAAACTTCCAGCATCACCGAACCCGAATTCGTGACCAATGCGAAGTCGATCAAGTCGCGGAACTCCTTCGCTTTAGGGGCCCAGCGCTCCATCTGATTGACGTAACCAGAATGAATAATGCAGCGATGATTATGCAGATCGAAGACGCTTGTCGGATGACCAAAGTTGCGAATGTAATCTGGCGACGCGAAGAACACATAATGAAGGATGCCCAAGCGTTTTGAGACAATGTCCTGACGACCAGGTTCCTTGAATTGAACCGCAATGTCGGCTTTTTCGTTCAGAAGTTCTGCATCCGGACTGTCCGTCGTCACCAGTCGAAGTTCGATCTTCGGGTTCTGCAAATGAAAGTCGGGTAAGTGCGGCGCAATCCAATGAGACGCCAGCCCATCACCGGTGCACAGAGTGACGGGTCCCTCTGCTGGCAAGTCATGATCCAGCACGTCACTGCGTAATCCATCGGCCGCGTCCGACATGATTTCCGCATAACGCAGCGCCTTTTTGCCAGCTTCGGTCAGCGAGACTCCGCGAGGCGATCGATAGAGCAAACGTGCATTTAATGAACGCTCAAGCTCGTCAATTTTGCGAGAAACGGTGGGCGCAGTCTCTTTCAATCGCGATGCAGCCGCATTCATGCTGCCAAGTTCAGCAACAACTATAAAGACTTTAAGCTTGTCCCAGTCCAGATTCTCAAACATCGAACGCCTCTTATTCGATTTCTGTACTACCCCAATTCGATTCTGTCTGCATCGGATACGAAGGAATTATGTCACGTCAGGTGTTGAAAGGAGTGTTTTTCATGCCTGATACACAAAAACCGCTCGAAACGTATCCATTTGTCGTCGATCAGTCGAAAATGATTGAATTGATGGCGGGATTTGGTTGGCGCACAGCAAATGATCAAGAGATTCCGCAAATGTTGGCGCTCGGAGAGCGGCTTGTTGGCGATCAATTGATCAGCCCTGAAACACTTCGCCGGTTGCACGGTTTGACGGGGCTGACCGCTTGGGTGTTTGGCGATCCGATCGAAGGCCTCGTGATTTCTGTGCCGCTTTCTCCAGAGGGTTTAGACGCTGTCCAAGCCAATAAATTTGTCGCTATGTCCCCAGACAATGCGTTCATTGCGGCTGCGGGCACGCCCTGCGCAGGCTGCTATATCGGAATCTATGCGGGCGAAACGAAAGACGCTCGAAAAGCCGTCATGAGCGGTGCCGGCGTAATCCGGATGGCGGTCTTCGCTCAGGTCCCATGCTTTGCGCGCGCGGCCACAGACGATGGCGCGCGGTCCATGGAAAGTCTCGGCTGGCAACCCGCTGGCTTCGGTGCCGACAAACTTTGGATGCAAGGCGCGCTTGTCGTTCCAGAACGGAAGGTCGCCTAATGTTAAAGATTACACCGATTGGAGAATCTGGACTTCTCAAGCCGCTCGATCCGGAGCTTGTGGACACCTATCAAATCGAAATGGTCCGGACACTCGACTCCTATCAGAAAGTTGTCGCCGTTCGCGCTATGACGTTTATGGGCGAGCAAGATTGTCCGTATGAAGAAGAGTATGACGGCAATGATTTATGCGCCAACCATTTGCTCGCTTATTATAAGGGCCAGCCAGTTGCGACCCTCCGCATGCGGTGGTTTGCCGGGTTTGGTAAAATAGAACGTGTGAGCGTCCTCCCAGCGCATCGCGGCAGCGGTGTGGTCAAAGTCATGCTCGGCGCTGCCTTCGAGATTTCGGCTCGCAAAGGCTTCCGCCGGATGCTGGCTCAAATTCAGACCCGGCTCTGGCCGCTTTGGTCGAAAACGCTGAATTGCCGAATGATGGACGATCATCCGAATTTTTATTTCTCGGATTATGAGTATTGCGAAATCGAGATTTCGATTGCCGCCCATCCAGATGCTATTCGTTCGACGAGCGATCCTCTGACCATTATTCGACCTGAGGGCGATTGGGATACGCCGGGCGTGTTGGATGATTCCGCGTCGCGAGGAGGGGATATCCAAACGGTCGCCGCCTAATGTGCCTGCTTGTTGTGTGTCACCATGCGGGTCGCCTGGACCCGTTGCGACTGGCATCTGTGTCGAAGACGTTGTCTAATGTCATTGATGCGGCGCGCGTTGATCGTCGACCCGTCGCATATATTCAGAAACGCCAAGGGGTCGGTTTTGATGGTCTAGGGGTTCGGATCGGGCGCTATGAACCCGTATTCGGAACCTCCGAGACGGAAGACATTTTGCCGGATGGCCTCATCGATTTCATTCTAAGCACTTCTGACTCGCGGATCAGCCTGGCGGGATTTGCCGATTGGGCGAAGTTTGAAGAATTCCGCACCGTTCTGACGAACGCCGGGCTAAGGGCGTCCATCGATGATGCGGCGATTTCGCCCTCGGATTGATGGCTTAATGCAGAGTTGGAAGCGTCTCGGCTGCGGCTGACGTCTCGACCGTATGAAAGAACCATTCAATTGGTCGATCCAAAGTGCAGGCGATCGCGAACAGCGTTCCAGCAGAGACGCGATTATGACCGCTTTCATATTTGTGGATTTGTTGGCTGGAGCAGCCGATTTGCGTCGCCAATTGGGACTGGGTCATCGCCGCTTGCAAGCGGGCTTCACGGATCCTGTGTCCGATTTGATGATCGCCTGGCGGGATCAATACTCAGCCCAATAATTAGCCATAGAAAGACCTTAAGGCGACGGAAGTAAAATCAATCTTAAGTCGAAAAAATAGCCGTGATGCCCATAAATTGGAGAAACCACATCAAGCCGGGCAGGGCGATAAACAGGACGGCTAAGAACATCCAAATTGGGAATGGTTTTTCCGCTAAAACGGGTCCGAGTGGGACGCGCTGTTCTGCAAAGTGAAACTGCGGGATCATGTCGTTTCGGATCGCATAAGCCGAGGCAAACGTTGCGGCGAGAATGGCGCTTGCCGCAATCAGAAAAGCGTTACCGGTCATCAGGCCAACCATAAGATTCGAGACGGCCAATGCGGTTGTTGCCAGGAGGGTCATTGGCACGCGTTCTCGGCGTTTTGGACGCTGGGGCATGATGAAACTCCTTGTGATGCAATCGCTTCAAATTTGATATTTTCAACATAGAGTTGAGAAACCGTAACTGTTTGAGAGCCAGAATGTGTGTCCGAGCGGGCCAATGGCAGATGTCATAATTCAATTTTGGGTAGTGCTTTCTTAAGGGGAACACTTGATCAAATCTCCCGGCCCCGCGGTTTTGATTAGCTTTGGAGAAGCAATATGGCTCGGCTTTTCGGTCTCGTCGCAGGCGGTTTGTTCGTCTCAGCATGCGCGAATATGGCGACTCTCGGCGACGATGCGATTCGACAGGGATCATTTCATCGGATCCAAGCCACCCCGTTCCAAACAGCTCTTGAGACGCGAGCTTGCGGTCAAACACTCACCGAAATGTTTGGGGTCACAAAACGCAGCCTCGAAGTTCAGCATGGGGTTCAAATCGCGCAGGTTTATCGGTGTGAGGGGGATACGATCATTTCTTCCGTAACCTTAAAGAACCGGACCTCGGAAGCGATGATTTGCTACCCGATAGGCGATGCAATCGGGCTTGAAACTTGGGTTGCACCGACAGGTGTGGCGTTTAACGAGTATTCTTTTAAGGCCAGTGCTGGCTTTGAGTGTGCGCCTGCAGAGCGCCTCTATACCGCGGGTTGAAATTACTGTCTTGAACGCGTCGTGAGATGCAGCTCGTTTTGACGCGACTTTACTTTCTGTTAAGGGTTAACGTAAAGAAGTTTACACGAACGCGCCCATAAGAATTAGGAAACGCCTTGGACAAAACACTATTAGAGCTCGACCGTGAAATCGGCGCGCGTTTGCGATTGGCTCGCTCTTTGTCAGAGTGCTCCTCGAATGAGCTTTGCACCGTTATGGGGCTGACCGCGTCTGAATTGCGTGACTTTGAAACAGGTCGCGCCCGCATCTCAGCAAGATTATTGGCGCGGTTTGCGACCGCATTGAATGTTGAGATTCGCTGGTTCTTCGGCGCATCTGCGCCATGTTCCAAAAATCCAAAAACAACGTCACGATTGCTCCCGCCGCCGCGCGACAGAGCTGCATTAGCTGCTTTGGTCGAGCAAATGGCTCAAGACGACCGTGACGCTTCGAAAGCCGCTTAAGAGACGTCAGAATCATGGCTTTGAAGAGCGTTCAGGCGCAGCCACAAGATCGTATTCAGTCGCTCTCGAATGAGACTTGGGATTTGATTGTCGAGAAGGGCGCGTTTTTCGAGGCCAAAGCCAACGAAACCATTCTGGAATATGAGCAAACCGATCGGCACCTTTTGATCATTCTGTCTGGCAAAACCACGCTCGTATATCTACAGGACGGAAAACCTTCACCGACGGCGATTTTCAGGGAAGCTGGCGAAGTGCTGCATCATGCCGGGATGCATTTAGAAATCGCCAATCCCTTTCGCATCGATGCGGTCGATGATGGCACCCGTGTCGTCATGCTTGAACGTAGCTTTGTATACCAGTTGATTTCCAGTGATGTTCACTTCGCAGAGTATTTGTTTCGCGATTTGTCAGAGCGGTTCATGACGGCCTTGGGGTATTTACGCGAGCAGCGGCTTGAGCCGTTAATTATCCGCCTTGCCAAACGGATCATGACCATTACCAAGCACCGCCCGTCGGTTGAGTTTACCCAGGCCGAACTCGCTGACATTTTAGCGGTCACGCGGATCAGTATTTCTAAGGCCATTAAAACGCTCGAAGAGCAGGGTTTGGTGCGACGCGCGGATCGATCCTTATTGACCGTCGACCGCGATAAACTGCAAGCGTGGCTCGAGGAACAGATTGATCGATCCGAAGATTAATTTGGTCGCTTTTCTTGAATCGCGGTTTCAGCCGCCGCTCTACGTAGGGCTGCCTCTGACGCTCCGAGTGTCTCAAGTAAGTCCTGTTTAACGGCCTCGGAGAGGTTATCGAATTCTGGTGCGAAAGTGCGAATGGCACGCAACAGATCGGCGACATATTCAAAATCTGATAAGTCTAAATATTTTTCCGCCATTCAATCAATCATTTGCGTCGCTAGTCTCGGGCTCGATGGAGGAGCGCGTACGATTTCAAATAGACGGCGGTAAGTCGGGATCAAGCATAAATCCGGTTTGCAAGGCCTCTTAGTGTGTCACCAAAAAATTACTTTAACGAGAAAAATGCAAAAATTCTATTCAAACGGGCATTCACCATAACCTGTTACTCAACATCCCGACAAATTTGCGCGGGACGACCACCAAATGCCTTTGACTTGGCTCAAAAAAATATCAAGCGACGCGGGCAATGTCGCAATGGTTTTCGCGCTCTCGATTATCCCGATTTTTGCCGTCGCAGGGTTTGCGATCGACTTTCAGCACACGGTCAAAAAGAAGCAGAAAGTCCAACTGATCATCGATTCCGCCGTTTTGGCCGCCGCGCGGGTCAAGCAGAGCGGAGCCTCAGATGAAGAAGTCATGCAGGCTTTGAACGCCTACATGGCGGCTCAAATTGAGCCTATTGGCGGGGGCATGACCTGCGACGCCGTCATGGGCGGCGTAGAAACGGCGCGCGAAGCGGTCTCTGCAACGATTAGCTGTTCACAAATGACCTCGCTCACACGCGTCGTGGGGCAAGATCAAATGGATTTCCAGGTGGCGGCGGTCGCGGAATATGGAATCGATAAAATCGATGTCGCTTTCATGTTTGATGTGTCGGGGTCCATGAACAGTTCGAGCCGGCTCAGAAACCTCAAGGCTGCCGCCAAGGAAGCCGTCGATATTCTATTGCCCCCTGACGCCTCGCCGAAATTGATCGAGAACACGCGTTTGGCCATGGTGTCTTACAATACAATGGTGAATGCCGGGGACTATTTTGAGCAGGTCACAGGCGTGCCCGCGACGCGGACGTACACGCACACCATAGCCGGCACGGGCGACGGGGTTCGGACGGATATTGGCGATTTGCTCCGAGACATCGAAGTCACTTTGGTGGAAGCACCAAGTGGTGAAGTGATCTCTGAGATCGGAGATGATGCCGTGATAGGAATCGACGGCTGGCGGAATGACCGGACCGCCGACCAAGTCACGATCGATGTCAAAGTACCGCGTTCAAGCCCTTATCATGGGCGCTTCCGGAGCATTCGGTTCGATCTTCGTGGGCGCGAATATAAAAGCCAGACTGAAAACATCGTTCCGTACGCGCTTTATGGCGACCGTAGAGGGCGTTACAATGGCCGCAATTGGCGCGAAGGGGATTACCGGTTACGGATCCGTCTCTATCCGCAGCAGCGTGGGCGCGGCCGTGCCCTCTATGATGAAACGATTGATTTTGAGATCGCCAGAAGCAGCGGAACTGGACCCAGAGAAACCGAATATACATTGACCTCGACCTGTGTTTGGGAGCGCGATGGCAGTCAGAAGTTTACCGATGCTGTGCCTGTGCCAGGTGCTTATTTGGCCCATATGCAGGCTTGGTTCGTCGAAGACTCCAGTCGGCGGGATGGCGGTTACTGGGTCACGGGTCATCCCAACCGTTTAGGACATTCTTGGTATCGCGGCACAGAATGCCGGGCCAGTGAACCCGTTGCTTTGACAAACAATCGCGACACCTTGAACCGGCATGTCGATAGTTTGACCGCTGGCGGCGGTACGGCTGGACATCTCGGCGTGGCCTGGAGCTGGTATCTCATCTCAGAGCATTGGGGCGGGGTCTTCACCGGCGCGTCTCAACCCATGTCCTACTCTGAGCCCGATAGTAGTAAAGTCGTTATCTTGATGACCGATGGCGCGTTCAATGCCGAGGTGTTTCCGATCCAAGGCAATTCAGCGACCCAAGCTCGGGCATTATGTGACAGCATGAAAGCGGCTGGCGTGAAGGTCTACTCGGTGGCGCTGAATGCCCCGAGCGCGGGGCGAGAAGTCTTAAGCGATTGTGCCAGTGGCGATGGGTTTTACTTCGAGCCTAATTCGGCGGCTGAACTTACAGATGCGTACAAAAAAATCGCTACTTCGATCTCGGATTTGAGAATTTCGCAGTGAGCGAAACGTAGAATTTGGTTCGAAAATCTCATATATCTTGTTAACCATAATTACGATTCTCTTTGCGCACAGTTTGAGATTTAAAATATAGATTATCTTCAAATAAAACAATGTTTTGTATGATGTTCTCAACTTGAAAAAAGGTAGGGAACAATGAACTTTCAGAACAAAAAGCCATTAACATCAGGCTTTCTCCAGAGCGTGAATTTGATGTACGATCGCGCCATTAACTTGCTCGAGCTTCCAGAGGATGTCGCGCAAACCATTCGCGCGTGTAATTCGACATATGAAGTTCAGTTTTCCGTGCGCTTACGTGGGACTCTCCATAGCTTTAAAGGCTACCGTTCGGTCCATTCCGAGCACATGGAGCCGGCCAAAGGCGGAATCCGCTATTCGATCGAAGTCAACAAGGATGAAGTCGAAGCGCTCGCGGCTCTGATGACGTATAAATGTGCCTTGGTGGAGACTCCTTTTGGCGGTTCCAAAGGGGGTCTGATCATTGACCCATCTGCTTGGGAACCGCATGAACTAGAGAAGATTACACGCCGGTTTGCGTATGAGCTGATCAAGCGTGATTTGATCAATCCATCGCAAAACGTTCCGGCTCCAGACATGGGCACGGGAGAGCGCGAAATGGCCTGGATGGCCGATGAGTATCGCCGCATGAACCCAACCGATATGAATGCCCGCGCCTGCGTCACAGGGAAGCCTCTGAATGCGGGTGGAATCGCCGGTCGGACCGAAGCCACTGGGCGCGGAGTTCAGTATGCGCTGCAGGAGTTTTTCCGACATGCTGATGACGTCGCTGCAGCTGGCTTGGAAGGCACGCTGGACGGAAAGTCTGTCGTCGTCCAAGGCCTCGGAAATGTGGGCTATCACGCCGCCAAATTCCTCAGCGAAGAAGATGGTGCGAAAATCGTTGGGGTTGTTGAACGTGATGGCGCGGTCTTCGATCCGCGCGGGATTAATGTAGAAGCCCTGAAAGCCCATATTGTCGGCGGTCAGCCGCTCTGCGCGTTCCCAGGCGTTGAGTTTACCGCCAATGGCGCGCTGGGACTGGAGTATGATTGCGACATCCTAATCCCAGCAGCCTGCGAAAGCGTGATTACATACAGCAATGCGCATCGCATTAAGGCGCCTTTGATTATCGAAGCGGCCAACGGTCCGGTCACTGCGGAGGCCAATGACATCCTTTTGGAGCGTGGATGCACGATCATTCCGGATTTGTTTGCCAATGCCGGCGGCGTCACGGTGTCCTATTTCGAGTGGGCGAAGAATATTTCGCACATCCGATTTGGCCGTATGCAACGCCGCCAGGAAGAAGCACGGAGTCGGGCCTTCTTGGAGCAGCTTGATGCGCTGCTGCCGAATGGCGTGGATGAGACTGTGAAACGTAAGCTCGAGTGCGGTGCCGGTGAGATCGATCTGGTTCGGTCTGGCTTGGATGACACGATGCGTGCCGCTTATGTCGCAATGCGCGAAGCGCGGGCCTCAAATCCGAATTGCCCGGACCTGCGGACGGCCGCTTACATGGTCGCCATCCGCCGGATTGCCAGCGTGATGGATCACTTCACTCTGTAAAAAGCGGTCTCCAGACATCGGGGCTGTCGATTGGCAGCCCCTATAAAAAAGGACACCCGGTGCGATGCGCCGGGTGTTTTGGTATAAGGTGAATGCATAAATTGGGTGGGTCTTAAATGCGGTAAGAGCGCCGACCTAGTTCGGTAAAATAAGTGGCGCACCAGGCGCGGCGAGGGGATCGATCATGGATGCATTGTCCATCATCAGTTCCACGCGGTCCCGACCATTTCGCTTGGCGTGGTAAAGTGCCATATCAGCTCGCTCGAGCGAATTATCGATGCTCGTATCCGAATAGAACGGCTCAGAGACGCCAATACTCACGGAGACATTGAACGGACCCGTATCGCTTGGGAATTTGACCTGTTTGATCGCTTGCCGGATACGCTCAGCAACTTTCATCGCCGCCGCAGCGTCCGAGTCGACGAGCACAATCGCAAACTCTTCGCCACCCAGTCGTCCGACTAAGTCTTCTTGGCGCAGCACACTCGCTGCGATCGAAACCATCTTCGATAGAACCTGATCGCCCGTAGCGTGGCCGTATTCGTCATTGACCGACTTAAAGTGATCAATGTCGAGCATCAGGGTCGACAGCTGGCTATTGTCTCGCTTGAACCGAGAAAGCTCGCGCTCGGAGAAGCGCATAAAGGCGCGCCGATTAAGAGCTTTGGTGAGTGGGTCGATGGTTGCGAGCTCAAACAGATCGCACTTCTCGTGTTCGAGCTCGACCAAATCGCGCACGGCGTAGCGGGCGGCGCTGCGAACGCAAATATCATTGCTGACGACCCGGCCGAAGCTCGAAAGCATGGTCAATTCTGCTTCGCTGAGCTGGCGGACTTGTCGGTCGGCAACACAGAGCGTGCCGAAACGCTTACCGTTTGGATCAGTGAGTGGGACCCCAGCAAGCATTTTAAACTTCGGGAGGCGTAGACCGGTCGTGTGTTGTGTAAAGAAGGCCTCAGCCTCCATATCCGGGATATCAAATCGTTGCTGCGCAAGGTGCATGCGCGCGAAATAAGTTTGCAAGTCTGGCTCTGGATAGGCGCCCATGCCGTGATCGCAATGATACCATTTACGGTAGCGGCGGTTTAGCGCGGCAATTACGAACGGTACGTTCAATGCGAGCGCAATCGAGTCCGCTATGCAAAGCGCGCTTTTGGAATCGTCCTCACTGAGGATCTGATAGCGCTGCAGGATCTCAGATTTTTGCTCTTCGAATTTTGGTGGTGGATACGATATCATTCCCTCAAATCTCCAATTTTTTCTCTCCTCCGGGAAAATACGTATATTCTATCAGTGGTTGTAAATCAGTTTACATCGCGGTCGGTTGCAGCGGTGAAGGGTTAATGAAACGCGCGGATCCGGAAATAAAAAAAGACCCGCGCGAAAACGGCGCGGGTCAGTCATAATGGAGATTTGGAAACGGGCGTTTCCATAGTCTCTATGTCTCAAGATCGAAAATCGTTCCAAAATTCTCTAAAAAAATTCATCGCCCTATTGTCGGCGGGAATAAGGCTCTGACTTTGCGATGAAAATTATCGCGCGCTAAGCTGCGCGATCGATCAGGTCTTGCGCGTAACCAAGAACATCTTGAACCGCTAGGAAGCCGTTTTGAATCGGTGATTCAGACAGATCTGCAGTCACTTCAGACGGTTTGGTCAGCTTTTCGATGAGTTTCTCGCGCGCGCGATTGATCCTGCTCTTAACCGTCCCAACAGAGCAATTAAGGATTTTCGCGGCTTCCTCATAACTATAACCAACGGCGACGACCAAAATGAATACATCGCGTTGATCTTGGTTCAAGGTGAACAATTGACGGATCGCATCCGAGTATTCAGCCCGATTGGTCAGCTGGCAGTCTTGTGTCAACCAAGCCTCAAACGCGCTCGGAGCGTGATTTTCCATCCGTTTGGATTTGCGAACCATTTGGAAAAACTCGTTGCGCGTGATGACAAACATCCACGCTTTAAACGACCCTCTTTGGGGATCGAATGAGTTTCGGGCTTTCCAAGCCTTGAGACAGGCATTCTGAACAATATCGTCGGCAAGGTCGCGGTCCGCGCACAGCATGCGAGCATAGGCCCGTAGCTCTGGAAGTAAGGATTCGAGATCTTGCGTAAACATGGATCAGCCCCGTGTCGTAGTCCCTGTGTCTCGAGTGTTGGTTAATTAACTGTAAATATGGTTAACGCCTCATCAATATTCTCGGGTACTATAAGTTGTGCAAATGCTCGATCGTGATGAGCCCAGTTCTGCTTTCTGAGACTTCGATATCGATCCGTTGAAAACTGTAATCACGCCGAAAGCCAATAATTACCGAGTATTCCTCAGTGTCGAGCGGACCGTCCGGTGCTCAATGCTCACCCCGTTTGATCGTCTCGAATCAGCGCATTCAATTGTTCAACCAGTAGTTTTAGAAGCTAAGTATTTGGTAACGAAAACTATCTTAGGTAGAAACAAAGAGAATTCGCCATGATTTCAAATGAGCTAGAAAAGTTTCTTCCGGATTTGCGCGCCTATGCCCGTATGCTGTGCGCGGACACGACCCGTGCAGACGATATTGTCCAGAATGCCTGTCTCAAAGCTTGGCAGAAGCGCGACCAGTTTGATCCCGCCAGAGGTCCACTACGTGCCTGGTTGTTTCGGATCGTTCGTAACGAGTTTTATCAAGAGAAAAGATCTGAAAAGGTACGGGCGGTGGACACGTCCGAGCCAATCGAATCCCAATGGATCGCAGACTGCGACTTGGAGCAGCGTTCAGATCTCGCCAGATTGCTTGAGGCGGTCCACTCTCTCAAGCAAGCACAACGCGATGCGTTCTTATTGGTCGCCGCCGCGGGGTTCACCTATGACGAAGCGGCCTTGGTGCTGGGCTGTTCTGCAGGCACCGTGAAGAGCCGCGTAAGCCGCGCCCGCGAAATGGCATTTGGCCTGTTTCATTCCGAGAGCTGGGATGGACCGAACGAGCGCAAAATCGGTTCGCCGATCGATCAACTTCACGACGCGCTTAACCGTATCCAAGCCGTTCCGAACGCGGCTTAAGCTAGAGTAAACGCGTTTCTTCTAAAATGTCAGGCAGATCGTTTTCGTAGAGGACGACATCTTTCTCAGTTGTCAGCTCGCTCACCAGCCTCCGGGCATCCGCGAATGACGCGCGCGTATGATACTCGGCGCCGCCAGATTTGACCGCTGCGACGAAACTTTCAATCCGCGCCGGATTGATGGCAATGATCGTATCGACACGCTCAGAAGCAAACTCGCCAAGACGATTGTGCACCCGGTCATGCTCTAAGCCGAGCTCCGCCACACCAGGGGTGACCAGGATGGCTTTCCCGCCGCGCTGGTCGGCCAACTTTTTCAAAACACTCACCGCATTTTTGAAGCCGATTTCATTGGAATTATAGGCATCGTCCAAGATTAAAGGCTGACCGGGATTGTCGACTTTTTGCAAGCGATGCTGGACTTGCTCGACATCTTTGGAGAAGGCCGCGATGCGGCTGGCTGTGGTCGGGCTGATCAAATAAGTCAGCACGACGGACAGCGCGGAATTGAGAATATTATGATCGCCGAGCAGCGGCAGCGTATAGGCGATTGGCGCCGCACCTGGGCTGTTCGGTTGCACCGCAATCGCCCAATTGCTGTCTTCAAGTTCGGCTTTGGTGATCTGAAAGTCGGCCTCGGCTTCGGGCCCGACGGTTTGGACCAGATCCGGGTGCGCGGCTTTCAAATCGGCAAAGGGTTTATGTTCTAGGATCTCATACGGGATGACGGCGTTGCCGCCGCGTGCCGTGACATGTTCCACCAGTTCCGACTTGGCGATGGCGATATTAGCAACCGAGCCAAACCGTTCGGTATGCGCATCGCCAATCGCGGTGACGATGGCGAATTCCGGATCGGCAAAATCGCACAAGCGCTTGATCGAGCCGATGCCATAGGCGCCCATTTCGGCGATGAAGAATTTGTGCCCGCGCTGTAG
Organism: Henriciella sp.; assembly: GCA_965279045.1. Lineage (GTDB taxonomy): Bacteria > Pseudomonadota > Alphaproteobacteria > Caulobacterales > Hyphomonadaceae > Henriciella. Next base: position 125,100 of record CBDIHJ010000045.1, read on the forward strand.
TTTTTCGCGAATATTTCGGGTTAGGCCGAGCACCGTATTGATGCTGCCAGGGCTGTAAAAGACCGGGCCGGCAGACTCCAAGACTTCGGCGAGGATGTGCTTGGTCGTGGTCTTTCCAAAAGAGCCGGTAATGCCAATGGTCACCGGTTGGAAGGTTTTGAGTTTCTCAACCGCCTGATCTACAAAGCCTTGATTGATCCGTTCTTGAGTGGACCGCAGCAGCCGATTGGCGAGCATGATACACAGCGGCACCGCTTGCAGGATCACGAAGACCGCGAACGGGTGCACAAAAAGCGCCAGCAAGCTGACTAAGAAAAAGCCCCGCGCCAGCCATCGGATGCGTTTCAGCCGCTCGGTGGTGACCAGTTTTTTCTTATACTTATAGGTGCGTTCGCGCAGGGCGATCACGGCGAGCAAGGTCGCGGCGATCAGCCAGACAAAAACGCCGAGGCCGAGAAACGCATTGACGATAAACAGCGCCAGCAGCCCAAGCGTCGCCAGGACATCAAACAGGCGCACCCGCACCACCGCGCCTAAGAAGCGGGAGCTGTCATATTCTTCCTGCTGAAAATAGGTCAGCACGGTGTTCAGGCGCACCCAGCCAAAGCCCGCGAGGCTGAGCACAAAAAGCGCGAACGGCAGATGAGCAAGAAAGGTCATGCCGCGGCGAGCTGTTCTTTAATGCTGAGCGCAATCTGATGGCGCCCGCGATCAAGGATCGAGATATGATCATAATGAGGGCAAACAACCAGTTTGGCACCCGCAATGCCCGCCGCGATCGTCTCGCCCATTTCGACCGGCGTTTCGAAGTCCAGCCCGCCATAGATCAGCGTCGTGGGGCAGGCGATGCGGGCGAGCGTTTGAGTCTGATCCTCATTGACGGTACGCACAAAGATATCGCGCATGCCGATTTCGCGGCTGTGAATATAGTCGAGGCTACCATACTGTTTTTCTAAAGCGTCGAGCGCTTCGGGCGTTTTCGCCATGGCTTTGCGCGCTTTGAATTCCCATCCTTTTTGTCGGCCGCGCCATTTCTGCATGGCTGAACGCGTGCGCGGGACGCCGGCGGACGCGACCAAGACCAAGTGCCGTATCGGCGAATTCGGGCCCGCGGCGATGCGCATGCCAACGCGGCCGCCAAAGGAATGCCCGACCCAGGTATATTCAGTCAGCCCATGCGCGTCTTTGAGATAGCTTGCCATATGGTCAGCAAAGGCTTCGGTGCCCCAGGTTTCGTCTGGGCGCGGCGAGTCGCCAAAGCCTGGAAAATCGACCAAATAGCTGCTCGCCACCGGCGCCAGCGCTTCAGCCACAGGAATGAAATCGCGATAGCTCCGGCCCCACCCATGCCCGAAGACCACGGCCGGTTTTGTCGCGTCCCCGATCTGAACCAAATTTGGCTTCAATTGCGTGGTCATAGGTATGCTTGATCCTGCGCGGCGATTCGCTCTTAAATATAGTAGAGCCTCTTGAGACAGAAGACTGGTGAAAAATTGGCAAAATCTCTGAAAACTGTGGTTATTTTTGGCGGCGCAAGCTCTGAACATGATGTTAGCGTCGTCAGCGCGCACCAATTGATGGATGCGGCCGACGTCCGGCAGGTCGATGTTTTGCCGGTTTATACCGATTTCGCCAACCGCTTCTGGATCGGACCGCATCTGCGCGATATTTCGAAATACACCCCACGTCCGCCGCTAAGCCAGCAAGTCACGTTTCGATGGAGCGACAATGGCCCGGTGATCTGCGCGATGGATGGCACGGTCATCCAGCCTGTCGATTGCGTGCTTCCAGTCTTTCACGGCACATTTGGCGAGGATGGGCGGATCCAGGCCTATTTTGAGCTGCTCGGCATTCCGGTGACGGGGCTTTCTGCGTCGAGCACCTCGATCGCCATGCGCAAGGATGTAACCAAGGCGCTGGTCAAAGCCGCCGGGGTGAATGTCCTGCCGCATATCACAGTGACCCGCGCACAGATTGAAGATGCCGATATGATCCTACCGGATGTGAAAGCCGCGCTTGGTTATCCGGTCATCGTTAAACCTGCCAATCTCGGCTCTAGCGTTGGGGTGGGCCTAGTCAAAAGCGAGAATGAGGACCTTTGGCCGCTTGTTGAATATGTGCTCAAGAAAGACACGCTTTGCCTGATCGAACCGCAAGTTCAAAACTTGGTCGAATACAATATCGCCATGATCGCCAAGGGTGAGGAGATCAAACTGTCGGCGATTGAACGACCAAAGTCCGGCGCCGAATTGCTCGATTTTCGCGAGAAGTACTTGTCCGACGATGGCGGCACCAAAGGCACGTTTAAGCCCTCTGAAGGCATGCTGTCGCTGACCCGCGACATCAATCCGGACCTGCCCAAAGAGCTGCAAGACAAGATCTATGATTATGCTCGCCGGACCTTTACCGCGCTCGGCAAACGCGGCGCCCCGCGCATCGATTTCATGAGCAATCAGGAAACCGGCGAGCTTTGGTTCAATGAGATTAACGCTATCCCTGGTTCATATGGCTTCTTTCTCTGGGAAGCCGCCGCCGAGCCGATGCTGTTCCCGGAGCTAATCCAGCACTTGATCGATGAAGCCACAAGCGACACGATTAAGACGTTCGAAGACCCAGTGCCACAAGATGCACGGCTGCTGCCGAGGCGGTGATTTAGTGTTTCGACCGAGCGAGACCCAATAATTTAAGATGGAGTGATATCGAGGATGGATCTTTCGAACGTTGAGGCCATCATCTTTGATAGCGACGGCGTGCTCGTTGATTCCGAAATCATCCATATTGCCGCCGAGCGCGAGCTGCTTGCGGAGTTGGGACTCGTTTACGATCTCGAGACTTACACCTCTCGGTTTGTCGGCTTTTCCAACGCAGACTTTCAGACCGAACTGGCCAAAGACTATAGACGGCAATCCCTCGGCGATTTTCCGAGTTATTTTGGAGATCGATTGAAGGCGCGCGTTTGGCCCCGTATTGAGGCCGAGCTTCAGCCGATTGCGGGCGTTGAAGCGTTGGTGACAAAGTTTGGGGGTCCGGTTGCTGTAGCCTCCTCGGCGGTCCTGCCGCGACTCATGCATAAGCTAAAGATCACGGATCTCTTCGACATATTCGCGCCAAATATCTATTCATCAGACCATGTCGAAAACGGCAAACCTGAACCAGATCTATTCTTGCTCGCGGCAGAGAAGCTCGGCGTCGCGGCTTCGAAATGCCTCGTCATCGAAGACAGCGAGAATGGCGTGCGCGCTGGGCGGAGGGCGGGCATGCTAACGGTTGGGTTCACCGGTGGAAGCCACGTCAATGATACCCATCGAGCGAGACTCTTGGAGGCTGGTGCGCACTTCGTCGCGGCCAGTCACTCAGAAATCGCCAATGCCGTGCAAGCGTCACCCTGACATGAGCCCATACACCTCTTCCGAAAACACCGCCAAATCGAAGGCGAATTGGTGCGTGTCCGGTAGGTCATCGGCGAGCACAATAAAATAATACGACGTCTGCGGGCTTTCGATGTGGGCAATATCGTGGACCAGGCCGTTTAATGTGCCGGTCTTGTGGGCGATGATCGCATCATCTGGTAGACGCTTGGGAATGCGATCATTGCGCAAATTGTTTTCGAGCAGCGTTTTGATGAAGCCATAGTTCTGTTCACGGTGAATGAGTTTCAACAAGGTTAGACAATCCTCAGCTGTCGTCTGATTGACGCGCAAAGGCGCACCGAGCGCGCGATCTGCAAACCCTATCTCCAGAGTCGTCTCGCACAATCCATTGGCGCGCAGCCAACTGTTTACGCGCTCAAATCCGATTTGATCGAGCACGGCCGTCGTCGCCGGATTGTCGCTGACAATCAGCATCAACCCGATCAACTCGCGCAAGGTGAGCGTGTCCATCGGCTCAAAGGCCGCCATGATGGAACAATACTGAGTTTGATCCATATCGCGCAAATCCATGGGTTGGCCGAGATCGATCGCGCTATCCGCTGCCGCGGCACAGGCAATGGCTGGCTTGATCACGCTCGCCGCGGCCATGGATGCGGTTTCATTGATCGCAACCCGCACCGGGCGTGCGTCTGCCTCAATCAGGATTGAGATCTGACCGGGTTGCGCGGCGAAGCGTTGGCAGGCTTGCCAGAGGGCTTGGACGACGGGATCACTCATACGCATGCTTTGACGCGGATCGTAGGATTAAGCCAGTTCAAATCATAATAGTTGCAAATGCAACTAATAACTGTTAAAGAACGGCCATCTCAGGATAGTAAAGCGCGAGGAGGCAGCGCCATGGCCGATCTTTTTGACAATCCAGCAGGTTTGGATGGGTTTGAATTCATTGAGTTTTCAGCCCCTGAAAAAGGCGTGCTTGAGCCTGTCTTTGAAAGCATGGGTTTTTCGAAAGTCGCCCGCCATCGGTCAAAAGACGTTGAGCTTTGGCGCCAAGGTGGGATTAACTTCATCACCAATTATGAGCCTAAATCAGCCGCATGGTACTTTTCGCGCGAGCATGGCCCGAGCGCCTGTGGCATGGGCTTCCGGGTGCGCAATGCCAGCAAAGCCTATGAACATCTAATGGCCCAAGGCGGTGAACCGATCGCGGTCCAGACCGGCCCGATGGAACTACACATTCCGGGCATTCGCGGCATTGGCAATTCGATCATCTATCTCATCGATCGCTATGCCGATGGAGACGGCAGCCACACCATCTATGACATTGATTTTGAGTATCTGCCCGGCGTGGATCGCCACCCTGAAGGCTGCGGTTTCCAGTTGGTCGATCACTTGACGCACAATGTCTATGGCGGCCGGATGAAATACTGGGCCGACTTTTATGAGAGCCTCTTCAACTTCCAGGAAATCCGTTATTTCGACATCAAAGGCGAGTATACCGGCCTCACCTCGAAGGCGCTGACGGCCCCGGACGGTAAAATCCGCATTCCGCTGAACGAAGAAGGCGAGGCCGGCAAAGGTCAGATCGAAGAATTCCTACGCGAGTTTAATGGCGAAGGCATTCAGCACATCGCTCTGATCTGTGATGATCTGGTCGCCTGCTGGGACAAACTTCAGAAGAAGGGCGTGCCGTTCATGACGGCGCCGCCAGCAACCTATTACAAAATGCTCTCAGAGCGCTTGCCAGGCCATGGCCAGCCAGAGGGCGAGCTGCAATCGCGCGGTATCCTCCTCGACGGCACGACCGAAGGCGGCGAACCGCGGCTTCTCCTCCAGATTTTCGCCCAGCCTCAATTAGGGCCGGTCTTCTTTGAGTTCATCCAACGCGTCGGCGATTACAAGGACGGCTTTGGCGAGGGCAATTTCAAGGCCTTGTTCGAAAGCATCGAACGTGATCAGGTTGAACGCGGTGTGTTAGCGGTTGAGGAGCCAGCTTGATGGGAAAACTCTCGCTGCCAGCGATCGTGCTCTTTATTGGCGGAGCGTTTGGCGCGATGTTTCTCAAAGACCTGTTCTTCACGTTTGACGGCGCCATGGAATATGCTGCCAGCGCCGGAGCTGGCGCGCTTGGTGGGATGGCCGGCGCGATCGCTGGAATGATCATATTCCCCAAACCGGGAGATTTAGATGACTGAAGCCCCAAATCTGCAAGGCGTGCATCACGTCGCTTATCGTTGCAAAGACGCCAAAGAAACGGTCGCGTTCTATCATGACGTGCTCGGCATGGACTTTCAGCTGGCGATTGCCGAAGACCATGTGCCCTCGACCGGGGCTTATGACCCCTACATGCACATCTTCTTGGATGCCGGGAATGGCAATGTGCTGGCCTTTTTCGAATTGCCGCAGCAGCCCAGTATGGGCCGCGATGAGAACACCCCGCAATGGGTCCAGCATATCGCCTTCAAAGTTGGCTCGATGGAAGAGCTGCTAGTCGCGAAAGAACGGGCCGAAGCATATGGGCTCGACGTGCTGGGGCCGACCCATCATGGCATTTTCAAATCGATCTATTTCTTCGACCCGAACGGCCACCGCTTAGAGCTTGCCTGCGATATCGGCACGCCCGATCAGTATGCGGAGCTGAAGCGCGTCGCGCCAGAAATGCTGGAAGAGTGGAGCCAGACTAAAAAGGCGCCACGACATGCCGCTTGGCTGCATGAGAAAATTGCGGAAGAGAGCTAGGCCGCTCCGAATGCAGAGACATCCCATGTCAGTCAGTGAACAAGCGCGCGCCATCGCTAACGCACAACTCATTGCTTACAACGCGCAAGATATGGACGCCTATTTGGCGTTATTCCATGACGATGCCGTGCTCGTAAATTTACCGACGCAGGACGTGATCGCGGAAGGTCTCGACGCCATCCGCGCCATGTATGAGGTCCGCTTTGCGACGCCTGGCCTCCATTGCGAAGTGACTCATCGCGCTGAGCTGGGGCCGGTCGCGATCGATCATGAGACGGTGTATACAGACGGCAATCCGCCGCTCAACGTGCTCGCCATGTATGAAGTCGTGGATCACAAAATCAAACGCATCTTCTTTGTTCGCGGCGGCGATATCCCGACGCCGCCATCAGCTCTGTCTAAGGAAACCGACGCATGAAACTCGCCACCCTAAAGAACGGCTCGCGCGACGGACGTCTCGTCGTGGTCTCGAAAGACTTGACCCGCTGCACCGATGCGGCGCGTGTTGTCCCGACTTTGCAAGCCGCTTTGGATGATTGGGAGACCGTCGCCCCGCGTCTGGCGCGTATGGCCGAAGGCGTCGAGCTTGGCTCTGTCCCGACCTTCCGCTTTCACGAACATGATTGCGAGAGCCCGCTGCCGCGCGCTTATCAATGGGCGGATGGTTCGGCCTATATCAATCATGTCGAACTCGTCCGCAAAGCCCGTGGCGCTGAAGTCCCTGAGAGCTTCTATGATGACCCGCTCATGTATCAGGGCGGCTCAGACGCTTTCCTCGGCCCGCGCGATGATATCCCGCTAGGTGATGTCGCTTGGGGCTGCGATATGGAAGGCGAGATCGCGGTCATCACTGATGATGTGCCAATGGGCGTCAGCGAAGCCGCCGCCGCAGACCACATCAAGCTGATCATGCTGTGCAACGATGTCTCTTTGCGCGGCTTGATCCCGCCCGAACTCGCCAAAGGCTTTGGCTTTTTCCAATCGAAACCGCCCAGCGCCTTTTCGCCGGTCGCGGTGACGCCGGATGAGCTCGGCGCGGCTTGGAAAGACTGTCTCGTTCATCATCCGCTACGGGTCGATTATAATGGCGAAGCCTTTGGCCGCGCCGAAGCGGCAGACGACGCGACTTTCTCGCTGGCGCGCTTGGTGTCCCATGCGGCCAAGACACGGCCTTTGACCGCCGGCACCGTGATCGGCTCCGGCACGGTCTCGAACAAAGGCGCTGATGGCGGGCCGGGCAAACCGGTTTCAGAGGGCGGCCTTGGCTATTCTTGTATCGCCGAGATCCGGATGATCGAGAAGATTGCGACCGGTGAGTTCAAAACGCCGTTCATGAGCCCCGGCGATGTGGTTCGCATGGAAATGCTCGACGCGGCGGGCAAATCGATTTTCGGCGCGATTGAGCAGACTGTAGTCGCTGCTTAAGCATACACGCTCACCGGCGCGTCCTACCGACACTGATGTCTGCGGAAACTGTGCTGTGCTAATTTTGATGGCCAACGCCTGCTTTAAAGCGTTCTTGCATAGAACATCACAGCTTTTTCACCCGGCTCATACGTTGCCTGCCCGACTTCAACGAATCCTAAGCGTTGATGGAACCGATGCGACCCGTCATTCGGTGGCCGCGTATTCACCTCGCAGACCATCTCGTCATGGTTGGAGAAGGTTGAAAAAGCCGCCTCATAAAGGGCCTCACCGAGACCTTGTCCGCGGGCTTCTGGCCGCAGCGCGATGCGGTCGACATAGATCACGCGCTTGCCGGTGCGGGCTTGATAGGCCTCGAACCATCTCAGGTTTAGACTATCGTATCGCTGTTCCCCCGTTGGGATGAGCGTGATGAAGCCCAACGGTTCATCCTGGTCATTCGTGGCGACAAAGCAAGTCGAGAGATCGATCCACGCGCCCAATTCGGCTTCCGTCGCCGAGCCTACACCGGGCTCCGACGCGACATTGGCGGCGTGTAAGATTGGTAGGTCAGACGGGCGGTAGGGGCGGATGGGCATTTCAGCTCTTATGTTTGTCGCCAATCCAGCCTTTCGGCGCAAGGTGCGCTTCGGCAAAGGCCAATGGGCTGTCTTCTAAAGTGGTGGCGAGCGTATCGTTCCATCGATTGAGGAAGCCAAACAGGGAAATGACGGCGACGATCTCCACGATTTGATCTTCGCTGAAATGCGCGAGGAGCGTCTCGAACTGGGCATCCGTTGTCTGGTTTGGCACGCTGCCGGCTGCCAATGCGAGATCGAGGGCCGCTTTTTCTGCCGGGCTAAACAGCTCACTCGTTTCAAATTCCCAAAGCGCGTCCAGCTTGGCCGCATCTGCCCCTCGATGTTCGGCGCCATGGGCCGTGTGTGCCTGACAGTAGGCACAGCCCGCCGCCGCACTGGAGACGTGCGCAATCATTTGCCGTAAAACTGGATCGAGCGCAGAATTAGGTCCGAGAATCGCCGCGGATAAACTCATAAAGCCCTGTAGGATCGCCGGCTGGCGCGCCATCACTTTGAGCGAGTTGGCTTCAAACCCCATTGCCATGGCTGCGAGATCGAGCAGTTCTTTGTTGGCTGCAAGCTGATCTGAAGTTGCCAGCAGTATGCGTGTCATATCTCCACCTCCCTCATTTTCGAGAGAGCCAAGCGCGGATGTGCTGACGGGGCAAGTCTAAAAGCAGGAATTCATTCCAAATTCTTGCTTGCATCCTGCCGAGTCTATCGGCATCGTGTGCGGTGATAAATGCAATGGGGAGACCAAGCATATGGACGTCCAAGTCAGTGAGACACTGCGCATCAATTTCGAACTCGGTCCGGAGGATATTGAATATTTCCGTGATCGCCTCTCAAAAGCGCGGCGCAATCGCGCCCTGCGAGACGATGATCGCGTCATTCTCGCCGCTGAAGCCCTCGCGGTGAAGGCGCTCGAAAGCAAGCCGCCAACCTTCGTTGTCTCTCGCATGCTGACCCTACAAAACATGGTCGATATGCTCAAAGACCGCGACTGGGCGTTGGAAAATGATGATCGCGACCGGGTCTTAGAAGTTCTCGCCTATTTCGCTGATCCGAAAGATATCATTCCGGATGAGCTTCCAGGTATTGGCTTCCTCGATGATGCGATCATGATCGATCTGGCGGCAATTGATCTTGCGCCAGAGCTTGAAGCCTATGCAGAATTCTGCGCCAACCGCGAAGACCTCGCAGCGCAAGAAGCCGACGCGCAGCCACTCAAAGTGGCTCGCGATGAGCTGCAGTCGCGCATGCGCCGCCGTCGTCGTCGTCGTTCTGGTGGCGCGGCTTCAGGCTCGGATATCATCACATCCTTGTTCCACGCAGGCTAGGGCTAGCGCCTTAAGTTAAGTCTCAAACTTTGCGAACGTCTCCGCCATTATGCGGGGGCGTTCTTCATGTGTGATGGGATCCCATTCGCGTTTTGGTGTTGTGAGGAAATCGCCTTCATAGATATGGATGGCCCCCGTCAGGCTCTGGCTGGGATTAAACGCTGTGTGAATATCATCGCGGTCCATGGCATACGTGTCGCCTGCCGCGAGTGTCAGCGCGCCGCGTGGGACGATCCCGTCGCCGTCTCGTTGCCAGAGCAAATTGTCTTCGCGGCCCTGATAGATGCCGATAACAGCCCAGCTATTATGATTGTGCGGTTCGGTAATCACACCAGGCGGCCAGATAATGTTCATGATGGTCAGCGCGTCGTCGCGATGGATGACTGAAAAATCGCCGGCTTCAATCGGACCGACCCAGTCAGGAGCGCCCTCCCAGTCGGCGAGAAAGCCCGCAAGCACCTCGCGGACCTGATCTCGCCCACCCGCTTTATGGGCGGCGACAATCGCCTTAACAAAATGCTCGCGGGGGCTCATCTCGACCTGGCCTCAGCCCATATTCATATCAAGCGCGCCAAGGAATTCCCGCTTGCCGATCGGAACACCTTTCTGGCGCAGCAAATTGTAGGCGGTGGTGACGTGGAAGTAGAAATTCGGGATCGCGAAAGAAGTCAGGAAGCCGATCCCTTTAAAGGGCAGTTTAAAATCGCCGAGCACAAAGATCAGGTCATTGTCGAGCAGGGAATCCAGTTCCGACGGTTCGATCGTTTTCAGGTTCGCGATCGTATCGGCGAGCAGCGTTTCGAGCTGCGCATAGGAGGAGATCTCCATATCTGGCGGCGGCGACGCCTGGCCGGACCGCATCGCTTCAATATTCCCCCAGGCCGAGTTGCAAACCGCGCGGATCTGGAAGGAGAAGGGCAGCATATCTTCGATCAGCTTCTCATTGATGAAGGCATCGGCGTCGTCGCCAAGATGCTCGCGTCCCGCAGCGAGTACGCCGGCCAGCGCTTCAGCTTGGCGGATCATCACGCCGACGGTCGATTTGTAGATGGGGGTGGTCATGTCTGGGAGGCCCTCCTGCCGTGTTGTATCTATTGGCATTTGGGGGAGATGGCGAACCCGCGCAAGTGTCTAATTGGAACTAACAACCCGATCGTTTTGGGCGGTCTGGATCGTTGAGGAGGCTGCCAAGCGTTTCGGTCCAGATCGCATAGCCGTCGAGGTTCATGTGGAGTTGGTCTGAGATGAAGATCTGTTTCGGCACATCGCCGTCCATCATCGGGCTGGCAATGTCGACATAGATGAGATCATCGCGGGTCTCGGCATAGGCCTCGATCTGGGCATTGGCCGCGCGCTGAGCATCAAGTTCGCCGAGCCGGGCATAAGAGGGTTTCACGGACAGGAAATAGACGGGTGCATCGCCGAGGCGTTCGGTTTTCAGATCCATGAAAACATCAAAGCGCGCTGCCATATCCGCCGGGCTCGCGCCCGCATTGAGGTCATTCTCGCCGGCATAGAAGATGATCTCGCGCGGCTGATGACGGCTCAGCAAGATGTCGAAATAGCCGATCAGATGTGTAATCTCTGACCCGCCAAAGCCGCGATTGAGGGGCTCGAGCTCCGGGAAATCATCTTCGAGCGTCAGCCAGAATCGAATGCTGGAACTGCCCGTGAAGACGGTGCGGCATGTGGTGGGCGGAAACAGCTCGTCCTGGACGAAGAAATTGTAGATCTCGGAGGCGAAGGGCGCGTTAGCATTGAATGGAATCGGGTCGGTGGAGATGATCGGGGCGGGGGCTTCTGCAACGGCCTGGGCAGGGGCTTCTTGCGCGGTCGCGCAGGCTGATAGAACGAAGATCCCAAGCAGCACCACGCCGTCGAGAAAAAACACCCGGTTGAGTTGCATGTTACTCAAATTGGTCTCCGAACTATTGTTCTAAACGAACCGGATGTGCTTCCCGAACTAGCAAAAGAGTATTTGATTTTTTGCTCTAACGTCTTGTGATGGAAACAAGTGAATTTAGCACACAAGTCGATTGAGAGGTTTTCCGGCCTAGTGTGCTTTTGCGGGATCGAGCGGTCTATCAACTTTGCAGAGTTTATTGATTGCAATCATAATTTGGGTGCTGTCATTGCCGCACTTATCTGCTTTCAGCCCCGCTTCGCGAATTTTCGTCAATAATCCAGCGTTTCTTATCGTGTCTAATGTAGTGTCAACGAAAAGAACTGGTTTCCGAAATCCGATTGCACCGATTTCTAGTTCCCAATTGATCCAATCATTATTCGCTATTGTTTTAGAGTTCGGACACATAATAACGTGGCAGCGCCGAATTCGATCAGCTATTTTTCTTTTAAGCTTAAGGTCTGGTAGGTCGCCACCTCGTGGACCTTTAAAGACTTGATTTTTGTATATCGTATGGTCAGCGTCTTCCTCCAATGAAGCAAACTCTCTGACACGGCGGACTAGTTCTAAAACGGCGCCGTCATCTTTTTCGTAATTGTGGCTGAAGAAGATCTTGAGGTCATTCGGTAGTTTTCTACGTTCCTGCTCATAGCGAGACAGCTCTACATTTTCCTCGATACTTTTGTCTTTAGATTTGAACAGTTTGAACATATCTGCCTCCGCCGTTAACCAAATGTTAACGAGTGGTGCTCCGTTGGCAAGGTCGAATATAGCTACCCGTTCTTCCCAAACTTCCGGTCCCGTCCGGCCAGGATCCGCAAGCGCAGCGCGTTCAGCTTGATAAAGCCTTCCGCATCCTTCTGATCATAGGCGCCGTGATCATCCTCAAACGTCACAATGTCTTCGCGATAGAGCGAGTAGGGGCTGTCGCGGCCGACCAGGTGGACGCCGCCTTTATAGAGCTTCACTTTCACCTCACCGGTGACGAAGCGCTGGGAATGGTCAATCGCGGCCTGGAGCATTTCTCGCTCCGGGCTCCACCAGAAGCCATTATAGATGAGCTCGGCATAGCGCGGCATCAGCTCGTCTTTGAGGTGGCCAGCGCCGCGATCAAGCGTGATGCTCTCCATGCCGCGATGTGCGGTCAGGAGGATCGTTCCGCCGGGTGTCTCATAGATGCCGCGCGACTTCATGCCGACAAACCGGTTCTCGAGCAGGTCGAGGCGGCCAATGCCATGTTTGCGGCCATATTCATTGAGCTTGGTCAGGATCGTCGCCGGGCTCATCGCCTCGCCATTGATCGCGCAGGCATCGCCTTTCTCAAACCCAATCGTGATCACTTCCGGCTCGTCTGGCGCGTCTTCGGGCGCGACGGTGCGCAAATGGACGAATTCAGGCGCCGCTTCAGCCGGATTCTCCAGGACTTTCCCCTCTGATGAAGAGTGGAGCAGGTTGGCATCGACCGAGAAGGGGGCCTCGCCGCGCTTGTCCTTGGCGATCTCAATGCCCTGGCTTTCGGCAAAAGCGAGTAAGTCGGTGCGGGATTTAAACTCCCAGTCGCGCCAGGGCGCAATGACTTTAATGTCGGGGTTCAGGCCATAATAGCCAAGCTCGAAGCGGACCTGGTCATTACCCTTGCCGGTTGCGCCATGACAGACCGCATCGGCGCCCATCATGTCAGCAATCTCAATCTGGCGCTTGGCGATAAGCGGGCGCGCAATTGATGTGCCGAGCAAGTAGACGCCCTCATAGACCGCATTGGCGCGGAACATCGGGAAGACAAAGTCGCGCACAAACTCTTCGCGGACATCTTCGATGAACACGTTTTCCGGTTTCACGCCCGCGGCGATGGCTTTGGCGCGGGCCGGTTCGATCTCTTCACCTTGGCCGAGATCGGCCGTGAAGGTGATCACTTCAGCGCCAAACTCGGTCTGCAGCCATTTCAGGATGATGGAGGTGTCGAGCCCTCCGGAATAGGCGAGCACAACTTTCTTAGGCGCAGAGGACATGGTCGACTCCATCATCGTTTTTTGATTCAGGCGCGTATGGCGCGGGTTGCGGCGCGGCGCAAGAGCGTTCAGCGATTAGCGGACATCGCTTTTCTGATAGACGCGGACATAGTCCACTTCCATGCGCGCAGGGAAGGCCGACAGGTCGATCCCTTCCTGGCCGCCCCAACCGCCCACCGCGACATTCAGAATGAGGTGATGCGGGCGATCAAACGGCCATTCGCCATAGCCTTTATCACCACGCTCATAGGTGAAATAGATGTCGCCATCGACCGCCACTTGAAGATGGTCTTCGGTCCATAAGAGACTGTGCGTATGAAAGCCACCGCACGCGGTTGGCGCCGTATAGCTCGCGCCGAATTGCGAGCCGAGGACGTGATTATTGTCGCGTGTGTGGACGGTGGCGTGAAACTCGTTCGGGTTCCATCCGACATATTCCATGATATCGATCTCACCATCATCTGGCCATTTCGATGGACCTTCTGGGAGGGTCCAAATCGCCGGCCATAAACCGCGCCCGCAGGGCAGCTTTGCCCGAATTTCGAAATAGCCGTATTGCCACGCCGCGCGCTCTGCCGTCAGCAACCGGGCCGAAGTGAACTCTTGGCCTCCGCTATCTGGGAAGGTTTCGACCGGGACAGGTTCCTGGCGCGCTTCAATGACCAAGCGCCCAGCTTCGACACGAGCATTCTCAGGCCGCGCCGCGCTATAGTATTGCCGCTCATCGTTATACCAACCGTCGGGGTTTCGGTATGTGTCATAAGTCCAACGCGTTTCATCTGGCAGTCCGTTGGTTTCAAACTCGTCCGCCCAAACCAGTTCATAGCCTTCGGGCAGCGAAAGTTGATCGTTTTCGGGCAGTGTCGTGCATCTGGACAAGGGACCTCCAACAAGCAGGGTGGTGAGGATCAGACGGCTCATTGTATTAGGGATAGCCGAGTGGCCCGAGTCGGCAAGATGTTTGTCTGAATAAGCGATGACTGAAATCGGGCATCCTGAACACAAATAAGGGCAAAATGCCTTTTTTGATGCCGGGTCGCCGCCTTGATTAACCGTAATAGTCCTCGTCACACAACAAGCGAACGGGAGACGCCATCCATGAAACGAACAAGCCTGACAGTCGCCGGCGTAATTGCCGCCGCCGCGGTCGCCTTCGGCGCCCAAGCCAAAACCAAACCGACGCCTGAACCCATTGCGGATACCCCCATTATGAAAGCCGTTTCCTCTTACATCCTTCTCGACCGAACCGGATCCATGTCCGATATTTGGGATGAGGCACTCGGCTCTGTGAACGCCTATGCCGAGGCGGTTGGGAAAGTGGAAGAAGGTGAAGCCGATGACCTGAAGACGTCGGTGACTTTGGCCGTATTCGACCACCAAGAAGGCCTGCAATATGACTTTCTGCGCAAAAATGTAGAGCCAGATGCCTGGACCAAAGTGACCAATAAAGAGGTCACCCCACGCGGGATGACGCCTTTGTTTGATGCTATTAATCGGACCATCACAATGGCCGAGGCCGATAATCCAGAAAAAGCGGTGATCGTGATCATGACGGATGGTTATGAAAACTCGTCCCGCGAAGTCACACGCGAAGGTGCTAAAGCCGCGCTAGATCGGGCAGAAGCCCGCGGGTGGGAAGTTGTCTTCCTGGGCGCAGAATTCGCGAGCTTCGGGGATGCCGATGCGGTCGGTGTCAGCGCGAGCAAGCAAATGGCGGTCAGCGCAGGCTCTTTGTCTGCCACGCAAGAGCGCTTGGCGCGAAAAGCCCGCGATTATGGCAAGGGCGAAGAAGCGGATATCGTGTTCGACGCCGAGGATCGCGCCGTAGCCGAAGAAGAAGACGTTAAACAGCGTAAAGGTCCTAACCGTTAAGTAGAGTACCCTTGTAGAGTACCTAAGTCTTCCCCGCGGGCACGGGACGCAATGCGGGTGAGAGCGGAAGGCGCAGAGATGTTTCTCTGTGCCTTCTGTCATTGCAGCGCTGTCAATTCTTCAAATTTTAGTCATCAGCTGAAGTCCAGTCTTGCCGCGTTCGAAGACTTGAACCAGCATGTAAAACAAGCGGGATATGCTTTGCGTTAACTTCTCATTAGTCGTCGAGAAAGTTTTTTCCCGCTATGGTTTAAGTGAGTAGCTGGAGACGGGACGTTGGTATTAGCTGGATCGACGCGGCGCAAACGCGCTGTGAGTGTTGCTGCCCTTGTATTGGCCGCGGGCCTTATTGCCGCATG
Source organism: Henriciella sp. (assembly GCA_965279045.1). Taxonomy (GTDB): domain Bacteria; phylum Pseudomonadota; class Alphaproteobacteria; order Caulobacterales; family Hyphomonadaceae; genus Henriciella. The sequence continues at coordinate 140,678 of CBDIHJ010000045.1, forward strand.
CGGTGGTGGTGGGGGCAGTGGCTCCAGTTCAACGGGCGGTGGGGGGACTTTGGTCTCGCCGCCTCCGCCGCCCCCACCACCGCCGCCTCCGCCACCACCCCCACCGCCGCCGCCTCCACCGCCTCCGGCGCCGTCCTCAGTGACGATCTCGGGGCAGGTCACATTTGATAAGGTGCCGCACAATAATAATTTCCGCGGCCTGAACTACGATGCGATCACGCAAGAGCCGGCGCGGGGCGTTGTTGTGCAGGCCGTTGATGCGAGCGGCAGCGTGCTCGATACCGATGTGACCGACGGCAATGGCAATTATGATGTTGACGTGAATTCAAATACCGAGGTGCGGATCCGGGTGCGCAGCGAGCTGCAACAATCCAACGGTGCGACCTGGGATATTCAAGTCTTGGACAATACCAGCAGCAACGCGATTTATGTCTTAAACGGTAGCCTGACGAGCTCAGGAGCTTCGAACTCTCAGCGAAATCTAAATGCCGGATCGGGTTGGGGCGGTACAAGCTATACCGGGACTCGCGCAGCCGCACCTTTTTCGATCCTCGACGCCATCTACGAAACAGTGAATGATATCGCGGCGGTCGACCCGGACGTGAACTTCCCAGCCTTGCAGGTGCTCTGGAGCACGCGGAACGTGCCCACCAGCGGCAACGTTGCGGATGGCGAAATTGGAACATCGTCCTACACGCGTTCGAACGGGGTGCCGACCATCCGGATTCTTGGCGACGCGGACAATGACACCGACGAGTATGATATCCATGTCGTCGTTCATGAATTTGGACATTATTTCGAAGATCAATTGTCTCGCTCCGATTCCCCCGGAGGGTCGCACAGTTTGAGCGACCGTTTGGACGCGCGTCTGGCTTTTGGGGAAGGGTGGGGCAACGCCTTTTCGGGCATGATCCTGGATGATCCGATCTATCGCGATAGCCTAGGCAGTCAGCAAGCCTCTGGGTTCGCCTTCAGCGTTGAAGATGACCTGACCCCTGGCAGCGGAAACAGCCGAGATCCCGGTTGGTTTAATGAGGCTTCCATCCAACAAATCCTGTATGACATCTACGATAGCGCAGATGACGGTCCGGACACGATTTCGGGCGGATTGGCCCCGCTCTACAACGCGTTCACCGATCCGAGTTACATCAACAATGTCGACTTCACGACGGTCTACGCCTTCGCCGATCGCGTGCGCAGCGAGCCGAGTGTCGACGCAAGCGTTCTCGATGCCATGCTAACCGCCGAAGACATTAACGGGTCTGGCTCTCGCGGCACGGGAGAAAGTAATGATGGGGGGCTGGCGCAAGCCTTACCGATCTACAAAACTGTGACCCAAGGCGGCGCGGCGGCGACGGTCTGTTCGACCGCGGTCAACGGAGACACGAACAAGCATGGCGTGCGTGAATTTATTTCCCTGACCTTGAGTGCCACGACGGCTTTGACCATCACCGCATCGGAGACCTCCCCGAATGATCCCGCCGTGGTCACCGATCCAGATTTTCGGATCTGGGAAACTGGGCGTTTGTTCTCGCGAGATACGCGCGGCCAGGACCGGCGAGCTGAGTCTTCCGTCGATGGCTCCGAGACATGGACCGGTACACTTGATGCCGGGACTTATGCCATTGAATTTTACGATTTCCGAAATTTCGAAGATGGGACGGCTGCGGACAGCTGTTTCAGCTTCACGGTCACTTAAGGCAAGGAGCCCCTCATGATGAAGCGTAAATCCTGGATCGGGTCCGGCGCCATTTTATCAGGCGCTCTCGTGGCCGCTTGCGCCCAGCCGGAAGCGGCTGAGCCGGTGGAGCTGGCAACACC
>CBDIHJ010000046.1:0-132265 GCA_965279045.1 Henriciella sp.
TGACGAAGCGTCCAGTACCGCCCACCCAGGGAGTCGCGAATCGAAAACGCTGAATCGGTCATATGACGGGGTATGAGCTGCGTCGGACGGAAGCGCAAACGCTCTAGGCTGTTTCGTTGCTGACAGCGACCGACAAAGTCGCTTCTGCACTAGGCGCATTTGCCTCGTCCTTAATGGCCCAGAGCGTGATGGTCGCTAGCAAACCCATGGCGGAACCTGAGAGTAAGATCAGCGTTTGTCCGCCCAAAGCATCCAACCAGCCCACGACGAGGCCGGACAGGATGGTGCCAAAATTGGCGCAGGCGAGAAACAGCGCAAATTGCGTCGCGGCGCCTTTGAGATCACAAAGCCGCATTGCCGTCGCATACGCACCAATGCGCATCAGCACATCACTCAAAAACGCCCCAAAGACGACGATGACAAAAACCATCTGCGCTTGCCAGAACGGCGCGGAAGCGACGAACACCACACCAACAAGTGCGTAAAGAAACATACCGATCGTGCGGCCCAGGCGCGGTCCGATCCGATCAACCAACCAGCCAAAGACCAACATGCCGAGCAACCCTGCGACAAGGCTCGCCACGCCGCTCAGCGTCGCATAGCCTTCGTCCGTCCAGCCCCCGAACTGCGTGGCAATGACGGGTCCGATGACGGCATATAGCCCGAGCGTAAAGCCGTAGAGCCCAAGGGCGGAGGCAAGCAACAGGCTTTCACGCTTCGACATAACCTTCCAAACCGCACTGAGAAGCGCGCGCCAATCGTCCGCGATTTCATTAGCTGTCACATCTGATGCTTGTCCCTGTGTCCAGGGCAGAAGCCGCTCACCTGGCCGTTCGCGTGTCACCAAGACCAGGATCAACGACAGCGCGACACAGCCTGCCATACTATAATAGGCCGCCTCGACGCCCATGCGCGCGATCAAGAAACCACTCAATATGGTACCGATTGCTGTACCGACCGCCTCGCCCGCGAGAATGAAGCCATTCGCCCGCGCGCGCTCATTTTCGGGGACCAAATCAACCGCGAGGCCGTTTATCGCCGTGTCTTGAAACGCACAAAATGCGTTCACTGCAAAGGCGATCGCGGCGAGGGTCAGGATCTGCGTATGGTCTGGTTTCAGTTGGGCGCTGACCAGAAGCGCTAAGACGATGAAGCTCTGTGCCCCGATCAACCAAGCCCGGCGTTTCCCCATTGGGAGATATATGAACCGGTCCATGAAAAAGCCGGTGAAGAGCTTAAGCGTCCAAGGTAATGTCGCGGCGCTGATCAAAACTCCGATCGAGGCGGGAGCGACTTCATTCGCCGCCAGCCAAATGGGCAAGGCAAAGAAAAAAAGCCCAAGCGGAAAGCCCTGCGCGAGAAGCACAATGAAGAGCAATGCATATCGCAAAGCCGCGCTTTGCGAGGCCGCAGGAAAGGGACGCGTCAGACTCATTCTGTCCTAACTCTCATGGACCGTCAGACTAGTCTAACGGGCGTCTCTATAAAATTGTCGCTGTGTCTCAGAATATATGTGGCTAGGCGCGATGCCAGCTTTTGATCTTGCGCACCATGCCATCGGCGCTGCTCATCACCAAAGTATCGGTTTCTATATGCCCATTGTGACGCACAACGCCGTCGACCAAACCGCCCTTGGTGACGCCAGTGGCGCAAAACACGGTCTCGCCGGACGCCAGCTCATTGAGGCTATACTTCTTGTCATAATCCGTAATGCCTGTGCGGTCGGCCCGCCGACGTTCGTCATCGTTCCGGAAGACCAAACGGCCCTGCATTTGCCCGCCAACGCATTTCAACGCCGCTGCGGCCAAAACCCCTTCAGGCGCGCCGCCGGAGCCCACATAGAGATCGATGCCCGTAGACGGATTGGTCGTATTGATGACGCCGGCGACATCGCCGTCCGAAATTAAGTGCACGCGCGCGCCGACGCTTCGCAGATTCTCTATGATCTCAGCATGACGAGGGCGGTCCAAGACACATGCCGTCATGGCGGTCACATCGACGCCTTTGACTTTAGCCATCGCCGCAATGTTTTCAGCGGGGCTTTGGTCAAGATCCACAACGCCTTCAGGATAGCCAGGCCCAATGGCGATTTTGTCCATATATGTATCCGGTGCGAACAAGAGCCCGCCGCGCGGCGCAATTGCCAAGACTGCCAGCGCGTTGGCCATCGCCTTGGCGGTAAGCGTTGTGCCTTCCAGCGGGTCGAGCGCAATATCGATAGCCGGGCCGTTACCAGTGCCCACTTCTTCGCCAATGTAGAGCATCGGAGCTTCGTCCCGTTCGCCTTCGCCGATCACAACGCGGCCTTGAAAATCGACCGCGTTAAAGGCCGTGCGCATGGCATCGACAGCGGCTGCGTCAGCAGCCTTCTCATCGCCTCGCCCAGCTAAGGCTTCCGCCGCAATTGCTGCTTTTTCAGTCACACGCACCATGGCATCCGCCAAATGCGGGATCAGAACGCTCTCACTCATTTTACACTCCCCCGAGCCACGCTTAGCCCAGCTTTAATTCTTAGTTTTCCGCATCGATCGGAATGACCTGCGGTGCCCCGACACTCGCCTCTAACGCTGAAACGCGTGTGCTAGCAGCATCAATATCCCCGCGAGAACACACATGCGTAACAATAGCAACAGGTGAGACATCGCTGTCATCAGCCGACTCTTGCAACAGTTTGTTGACCGACACGTCATGCGCAGCCAGCGCTTCGGTCAGACTCGCTAATGCCCCAGGCCGATCAGCCAGCTTCACACGGAAGAAAAAGGCCGATCTTTCAGCCGGTTCAGCCGCGACGAATTGGCGGGCTTGATGGTGCTCAGCGCGGCCAAATGGGCTACGCGCGGTCGGCGAAAACAGCTTGGAAATGTCGCCCATAACGGCACTCGCGGTGGGCCCTGCGCCTGCTCCAGGACCGGTCAGTGACACCGCGCCCAGCGGGTCGCCTTCGACCCGGATCGTATTCAAGGCGCCGTTCACACGCGCCAGTGGATGGTCCACGGGCATCGCCATGGGGGCCACGCGGCAGACGACGCCTTCATCGGTCAGCAAGCTCTCAGCGATCAGCTTGATCCGCAAGCCGAGGCGGTCCGCTAAATCCAAATCGATCAGTTCAACTGTGTCGACGCCTTTGACGGAGACTTTGCTAAAATCGAGGTCGGCCGTGAACGCGATGGACGCAAGAATGGCAGCTTTGTGCGCTGCGTCCATGCCGGAGACGTCGAGGGTGGGGTCGGCCTCCGCATAGCCAAGACGCTGCGCTTCTTCGAGCACTTCATCATAGGATCGCCCGGTTTCGAGCATTTGCGTTGTTAAGTAATTACACGTGCCGTTGAGGATGCCAGACACGCGTCGCAGCGCCACGCCGGTGAGCGAGTCTCGCAGCACCCGGACGACCGGCACGCCGCCGGCAACCGCAGCTTCGAACATCAGGTCGACGTCTTTGTCTTGCGCCAAGGATTCCAAAGCTTGGCCATGCATCGCGATCAGAGCCTTATTCGCCGTCACCACGTGCTTGCCTGCTTTCAAGGCCTCTTCGACGGCAAACTTGGCTGGGCCATCAGATCCGCCAACCAATTCTACAAAGACATCAACGTCAGGGTCTTCCGCCAAAGTGGCAGCATCGTCGAACCAACGATATCCAGAAATATCGACCGGACGATTGCGGTTCTTGCTGCGCGCTGACACGCCAACAATTTCAACCTTGCCCGGCAGGCGCAATTCAGCCTGGCGTTCGACAAGCTCAATCAGACCACAGCCAACATGACCAAGGCCAGCAATTCCTAGTTTGACTGTTTTCAAGATCCCGTCCTTTGCAGGGGGGTGCTTTGCCCCTCCTCTTCGAGTTTGGCAAGGAAGCGTTTGATGTTTCGGGCCGCCTGACGGATGCGCTGCTCGTTTTCTACCAGGGCGATGCGCACATGACGGTCACCATGCTCGCCAAAACCTGCGCCGGGGGCTACCGCAACTTCAGCCTCATTCATCAGCTTCAGTGCGAATTCGAGGCTCCGCATATCACCGCATTGAGGCGGGATCTTCGCCCAAGCAAACATGGAAGCGGCCGGCGTCGGCACGTCCCAACCGGCCCGACCAAAGCTCTCAATCAGAACATCCCGCCGCGACTTATAAGTGGCGCGAAACTCATCGACGCAGTCTTGCGGGCCATCAAGCGCGGCACAAGCCGCCACTTGGATCGGCGTGAACGCCCCATAATCGAGATATGACTTTACGCGTGCCAAAGCGCCGATTAGGCGCTCATTGCCGGCAGCAAACCCAATCCGCCAACCGGCCATGGAATAGGTTTTCGACATGGTCGTGGTTTCAACCGCGATATCTTTCGCCCCATCAACTTGCAAGATCGAAGGCGTTGGCTCTTCGAAATAGATCTCATTGTAAGCGAGATCCGAGAGGATATAGAGGTCATGCTTCTTGGCGAGCGCGACAGCGTCTTTGTAAAACTCCAGATCGCAGACATCCGCGGTCGGGTTTGAGGGATAGCACAAGACCATCGCTGTTGGCGGCGGCACAGAATAACGGATCGCTTTGCTGATGCCGGAGAGATAGGCTTCCGGCGTCGGAGCTGGGATCGCGCGAATGGAGGCGCCCGCCATGATGAACCCAAAATGGTGCAGCGGATAAGACGGGTCAGGCGCGAGGATGACATCACCCGGCGCGGTGATCGCCTGGGCGAGATTGGCAAACCCTTCTTTTGACCCCAGCGTCACCACGACTTCGCGATTGCGATCCAGGGTTACGCCAAATCGGCGATCATAATACTCAACCAAGGCCCGGCGCAGGCCAGGAATGCCGCGGGAGGCAGAGTAGCCGTGCACGTTGGGTTTGGCGGCGGTTTCAGCGAGCTTAGCAATGACATGTGGCGGTGCGGGCATGTCGGGATTACCCATCCCGAGATCGATAATATCGGCCCCTTGCGCACGTAGTTCAGCTTTACGTCGATTGACCTGTTCGAAAACGTAAGGCGGCAAGCGCCGGATTTTGTGAAACTGTCCGCTCATGGTGCGGATCTCCGTATAAAAACATCTGAAAAATTAAAGGCGAGCGCGTGGCACATCGAAACGTGCTTTCAGTTCCTCGACCTCTGCGTCGGTTAAAAAATCGGGGGCAGGCAGCTGCCCCTCCACCGCTCGCTTCACCTCCAGCGCCCAGGCGCGAATTTGCGCTGGCGTTTCCTGCGGCGCTTGCGCGCGCGGATCAGAGTTAAAGAGTTCCAGCGTGGCTAAGGTTTCAGCCTCGGACAGTTCGAGTTTTCTCAAGGATTCACCCGGCGCACTAAGTTCAGGGATTGAGTTTAAGTCGGGATAGCCTTCGCCACGAAACTCGACTTTTCGCGCTTCGTACCAATCGGGAGCCTGCGCGCGCATCGCCTGCACCCTCTCAATCGAGCTGGTACAGCCCGTCAAAAGGATAAACGTTACGAAAAGACTGGCGCGCATAAACAATTTCCCTCGCTGGACTCATAATTCCCAAAGCTGTTTAGTCTTATAAGGGTTCGCATAGAATGGCGAGAGTCGGTCTCATGACCAAAGACAGAAACTTTGATAATTTTGGGGCAAGCACGCTCCCTAATGTGTTTTCGGATGTAAATTCTGAAACCTTGCAAGCGATGGCGGGCAATCTGATGCAAGCCGTGCAGGAGGCGCAGGGGATGTTGCTTGACTCCCTGAATGGCGTGGATTTGCGCCCGCCGGCCCCTGGGCAAGCGGATCCGTTTGGCGGTTTGGATGCACAAATGAAGTTGGGCGCCGCCTTGGCGCGCAACCCGGAAAAGTCCGGGCATGCCATGATGACCCTATTCCAAGGTTGGATGAACCTTTTCCAAGCGATGGCATCTAACACGCCGATGCCGCGCGACCGTCGGTTCTCTGATCCCGAATGGGAAGCTAATCCGGCCTTCAGCTTTATGCGCCGCGCCTGGATGTTGAACGCCGAGTGGCTACAAGGCTTGATCGACACAGTGTCTGACGATCTTGACGAAGAAACGAAGCTCAAAGCTCGTTATTATATGAGCCAATTCGTCGACGCGATGTCGCCCACCAATCTAATGGCGACCAATCCTGCGGCTTTGCGGGCGATGATTGAGACAAATGGCCAAAGCGTCCTGGAAGGTTTGCGCAATGCACGCAATGATCTTCAACGCGGCGGGGGCCGTTTATCGATCAGCCAAACCGATGAAGAGGCTTACGAGATCGGTCGAAACGTCGCCACTGCCAAAGGCAAAGTGGTGTTTCGCAATAAGCTGATTGAAGTCATTCACTATAATCCAACGCGCAAGAAGATGCGGGAACGTCCGATGCTCATCTTCCCGCCTTGGATCAACAAGTTCTACATCCTCGATCTACAACCTGAGAACTCGATGATCCGCTGGCTCTTGTCCAAACGCGTGAACACATTCGTCGTCTCTTGGCGCTCGGCGGACAATGAAACCAAGGATTACACTTGGGATGATTATATCGAGCAAGGCATCTTGGCCGCTGTCGACGCGGTGACCAAAGAGGCCGACGTCAAGAAGGTCAATTCCATCGGCTACTGCATTGGCGGCACCCTACTCTCGACCGCACTCGCGCATATGGGCAAGACCGGTGACAAACGGATCGCCTCAGCGACTTATTTTGCCTCGCAATCTGATTTTGAGCTCGCAGGGGAGCTGAAAATCTTCACTGGCGAGGCCGGCCTTCAGCAAGTCGACAAGGTCATCGAAGAGCATGAAGGTATCATGCCTGGTGAGATGATGGGCGAGACCTTTAATTGGCTCCGTCCGGCTGATCTTGTGTGGCGCTATGTCGTCGACAATTATATGATGGGCAAACAGCCCAGACCGTTCGATTTGCTGTATTGGAATGCGGACCAGACCAATATTCCAGGACCAACGCACAAGACCTACTTGAATTGCTTCTATAATCAGAACGAGCTTAGCCGCGGCAAGTTCGAGGTGTTTGGCGAACCGGTCGAAATGGGCGATATCAAAGTGCCCGTTTTTATTCAGGCCAGCCGGTCCGACCATATTTGCCCTTGGCATTCCATTTACCGCGGCGCGCAGAACTTTGGCGGCGACGTCCGATTTACGCTCGCCGGCTCAGGTCACATTGCCGGTGTGATCAATCATCCGGACGCACAAAAATACCAGCACTGGGTGAATAAGGATCTGCCGGAAAACCCCGGACGCTGGCTCTCAGAAGCTGAGGAACTGCCGGGCTCATGGTGGCCAAGTTGGTGGGAATGGTTACGCCCCCTTTCCGGCGACAAAGTCGAAGCGGTCAATCCGAAAGACTACAATCTCGGCGACGCCCCCGGACAGTACGCAGCAATGAAGCTCAAAGACATTGCAGCTGGAGCAAAACCGGCTGGGCCGTATTCTGATGGAAGCGAGCCGACCCCTGGTGTTCCGATGGTTAAGCGTAAGCCGAGTTACCGCATGCCAGCCGGCTGGCGCCCACGCGCTTAACACCAATTTACGCGCGCTTCGCCCGTACGGTAAAACAAGCTGCGGAAAATAATTTGCGGCATTTACCAAGTTAATCGCTGTTTTTTCGCCGCTTTTTGAATTGCAGGATCGATCTCGCCAATTTCGATAAATTTTCAACGTTCGCTTGAACCAAGCGTTTCTGTTCTCCGTGTATCACGTGACCTGCGTTGTATGACCGGGGACAATTGTGACTTACTCACTTTTAAAATCATGCATAAACGGGGCAAGCGAGCTGTGCGCGCGTTTCGGAAGAGATCGCCGCGGAAACTCGGTGATGATTTTCGCGTTGGCCCTTATCCCGATCTTTTCGGTCGCAGGCTTTGCCATCGACCATAATCGCCACATCACGGCACAGAAACATGTTCAGGCATCGCTCGACGCGGCAGCGCTGTCGACCGCGCTTCGCTTGAGCGAAGAAAAGCTCGATCCGACGAAACTCGATCCAGTGGCGCAAGCCTTTTTCGACGCACAGTTCGAAATGACGGGCGCGATGTCGATGCTGCCGATTAAGGCGAAAGTTGTTGATGACGAAGTCATTTTGAACGCCGAAGGCACGCTCGATACCACGCTGATGGCAATCATTGGTCAAAACAAAATGCCATTGGCGGCTGAAACTGCGGTCGTCTACAATATTCAGCAACCAGTCGAACTCGCCCTCGTTGTGGACACATCCGGGTCCATGAAAGGCTCAAAGCTCACCGCGTTGAAAGATGCGTCTTACTCGCTCATCGACATTCTTCTGCCGTCCGAAGACGACCCTTCGAAGAATGAGGCGGCGAAAATGTCGATCATTCCATTCAACACCTACGTGAAAATCGACACAAAATACAAGAATGCGAGCTGGATGCGCGACACTGCGCCTTACACGCGGACTTGGAAGTCTTGCCGGACCACAAACAAAGCGCGGCGCGATGCGGGATGCTGGCAAGAATCTTACTCTTGCACCAAATGGCGCGGGTCCAAAGAACAAGGCAATCGCGAGTCTTACAAAGCGACCTGCAAAAGATGGAAATGCCCGGCTGGCGCAGAGCCAGAAGAGACGTGCACAACGCGCTCAGAGTATCGCCAATGGCATGGCTGCGTTCGTTCGCGCAACTACCCTTACAATGTGCAAGACGATACGTATGGCAGCCAAAAGATCCGCGGGATCGTGCAGAAAAATGCCTGTAGCACCAGCCAAACCTCTGAACTGTCAAATGACCACGAAGCCGTCGACAAAATCATCAGCGGTCTCAAGGCGAACAGCAATACTTACATTCCAACCGGATTGATCTGGGGCCTTCGCACGCTATCACCGCAAGAGCCTTTCACCGGCGGTGAGGATTATGACGACTTTGCTGATGAAGGCGGTCGTAAAGCCTTGATGCTGATGTCGGATGGCGCCAACACCGTGTCGCCGAACAATTCCGGCTGGCACAATCGAAGCAATGTGACCCAAGCCAATCAGTACACATTGGAAGTGTGTACCGAGGCAAAGGATGAAGGCATCGAAGTCTATACGATCGCGTTTGACCTCGACGATGTTGCGACCAAGCAAATGCTCAAAGACTGCGCCACCGATGATAGCTATTATTACGATGCGGATGATGCAGCCGATCTAAAAGAGGCGTTTGACTCCATCGGTAAGGATCTCGCTGAGCTCGCAATCGCGCGCTAAAGCGACCACAAGAGATGGGCGTTTAGTTTACGAGGCCCATTTCGTGCCGGTAGCGCCGACGCAAAAGATCGATGGGTGCGAGTTCACCGCTTTTGGCTTCTTCATAATGCCAATAGGTCCAGCCATTACAGGCCGGTGCTTGCTGAACAAACGCGCCAACGCGGTGGATCGATCCGGTTGCATCGCCGGTGGTCAGACTACCATCGACCCGAATCCGCGCATTGAACCGCTTCTTTGGCGACCAAAGTCGGTCACCCGGTTTGAGCCAGCCATTCTCGATGAGCGCTCCAAATGGAACGCGCGGAAGTGACTTTTTCCCTTTTTCGATTTCCAGCATATCGCCTTCGATCGGGGTAATCGCCTTCAAACGCGCCCGCGAGAGCCGTACATAGGCCGGATCTTGTTCAATCCCGACATAAGCCCGTCCAAGTTTCTTTGCGACCGCCGCTGTGGTGCCAGTGCCCGAGAACGGGTCTAAAACCACATCGCCGGGTTTCGACGTGGCGAGCAAGATCCGCTGCAGAAGCGCTTCCGGCTTTTGCGTTGGATGTGCCTTCTTGCCGTCATCACCTTTCAAGCGTTCGCCGCCCGCGCAAATTGGGATCAGCCAATCTGAGCGCATTTGCTTGTCTTCATTGAACGTCTTCAACGCATCATAGTTGAAGGTGACTTTCGACTTTTCAGACTTTCCGGCCCAGATCATCGTCTCATGGGCATTCTGGAACCGTGTGCCTTTAAAGTTCGGCATCGGATTCGACTTACGCCAAATCACGTCATTCTGGATCCAGAATCCGGCGTCTTGCAGCACCGTACCGACGCGAAAAATGTTGTGATACGACCCGATCACCCAAATCGCGCCATCATCCTTCAAGACTCGCCGACATTCCGCCAGCCATTGATGCGTGAACAAGTCATACGCATCGAAACTATCAAACTGATCCCAAGCATCGGTCACGCCGTCGACAACAGACTGATCAGGTCGCGTCAGACCACCACCCAGCTGCAGATTATAGGGCGGATCGGCGAAAACCAGGTCGACCGATTGATCGGGCAGGCGCGATAAAACATCGACGCACTCGCCTTCAATGATTGTGTTCTTATTGAGCTCCATGCCCCGTGCTTCCCATCGTCGAATCAGTTGCGAATCAGAAGCACTCCAAATCTACCGGTTTGGGTTTCTGATTCGTTACCAACCGCGAAACTGATTCGCCCACCATTGTTTCGATATCGAAACTGCATGGATTCCACCCTGTGGACAAGTCTGTGGACTATTGGTCTTTTAGGGACTTTCAGGCCGCGACGTCAGCCTCCGATTTCGGTTGCGTTTCCTGACGCATGCGTCATCTTCGGAATATGAGTTCTGCGTCTGAGCGCCTCCCGCTTTCACGGGTTTTGGCATTTGCGAGTGTCGGCATGCCACTCGCGGCAATCGGCCTTCCTATGGCAGTGTTCGTCGCCCCCATGTACGCTGAAGATTTAGCGCTCGGCACCGCCACAGTTGGGCTGATTTTGATGCTCCTAAGGTTTTGGGACCTCGGCACGGACCCCGTGATGGGCTGGCTAGTCGACTCCCGCCCCACCAAAAGAGGCCGCATCAAGCACTGGATTCTGGCCAGTGTGCCTGTGTTGATGATTGGCGGTTTTTTCGTTTTCATACCGCTCGGCGAAACCGTAAGCCCGTTTTATCTCGCCTTTTGGCTCGCGGTTTTGTGGCTGGGCTTCACCATGTTGCAGACGCCATATGCGTCCTGGGTGCCGATGATTGCCGCGGATTATGATGACCGCTCGCGGCTCTTCTTGTGGCGCGAGATCCTCAATACGTTTACGCTGATTGCCCTGCTCGTCATTCCGACCATTCTGGCCGTCGCATTTGGTTATGGGGCGCGCGAGCAAGTGCTGGTGATGGGCATTATCCTGCTTATCTCTTTGCCGCTGACCGTGGGCTTGGCAGCTCTGATGGTGCCGGACTCGCCGCCGGATCCGGACGCCAAGAAAGTCGGATTTTCCTGGACCGTGATGAAAGCAGCGATCCTGGATCCCGCCGTAACACGCCTATTATCGGTCGAAGTGCTTATCGGCGTCGCCGTGGCAGCCACGGGATCCACGTTCTTGTTCGCCGCCAAGGATGGATATGGCGTCATCGCTTTGGCGCCGCTTATCCTGCTGATTTATTTTGTCTGCGGGTTTGGCGCGATGCCGGCTTGGACGTGGCTGTCGCACCGCACCGATAAGCATATCGCGGTCATCTGTGTCTGCTTGTGGTCGTCCATCGCCTTCTTTGTCTATTTGCCGCTCAGCCTTGCCGGGGGCGGTATCATTTTGCTGTCGATCGGGGCGATTGTGAGCGGATTAGGATACGGCTCAGCCCCGATCCTGTTGCGGTCGATGATGGCCGACGTGATCGAGCGCGAAGACAAACTAACCGGCGAAAACCGCGCCGGGTTATACTACTCTCTCAACTCTGCGGCCTATAAAGTTGGGGCGAGTTTCGGGGTTGGGATCCCATACATCTTGCTCGAACTGCTGGCCGGCTACACGCCAGGCGGCGATAACTCCCCGCAAGAAATTGCTGGGTTAATGTGGGTCTTTGTCGGCGTCCCGGTGGCCGCTTATGGGTTGGCGGCACTCTTCCTCAGAAAGTACCCGCTGACGCGCGAAAAAGAAGCCGCAATTCAGGCGCATATGGTCAATCCAACCAGCGATCACAGCACGACCAATCCAACCATTGTCGACTGAGCGCCTCTAAAGCTCCATGCGATACTGATCGCCGCGCAGCACCGGCGGCTGGAATAAATCGGTCCTCAAGGGTGTGCGCTGCGGCTCTAGTCCAAGGCGGCGGACCGTGCGCGCAAAACGTTGCGCAATGAGCTTGGCCTGCGCCCCGCGCCCAGCACCGCGCGTGAACCAGTCTGCATCATAGTCTTTCCCGCCCCGCATCTCACGCATCTGATTGATCACCCGCGCGGCGCGATCTGGATAGTGCTGAACCAGCCATTCATGGAACAGGTCTTTCAGCTCATGCGGCAATCGCAACAAAACATAACCCGCCCCGCTCGCGCCCTGCTCCTTGGCGGCTTCCAAAAGCGCTTCGAGTTCAGCTTCGTTCAGGGTTGGAATAATCGGCGCGGCCATAACCGTAACCGGAACCCCGGCATCACTGAGTTTCTGGACCGTTTCATACCGTTTGCGCGGTGTCGCCGCTCGCGGCTCCATCGTGCGCGCCAATTTCGGATCGAGCGTGGTAATCGAGACGCCGACACGGCACAATTGCTTCTCGGCCATCGGCCCAATCAGATCGAGGTCACGCTGGATCAAAGCTGATTTGGTCAGCAGCGAGACCGGATGATTGTGGTCGCTTAAAATCTGCAGGAACCGCCGTGTTAGTTTTTGTTCTCGCTCGACGGGCTGATAGGCGTCGGTGTTGACCCCAAGCGCAATCGGGCGCGGCACATAGCCGGGGCGCGAAAGCTCTTTGAGCAACAGCTCTGGCCCATCCGGTTTGTAGAAGAGCTTGCTTTCAAAATCCAAACCCGCCGAAAGCCCGTGATACGCGTGCGTGGGACGCGCGAAGCAATAGACACAGCCATGCTCACAGCCGCGATATGGATTGATCGAACGATCAAAGTGAATGTCAGGCGACTTGTTGAAGGTGATGATCGTGCGCGGGGTCTCTTTGGTTAGCGTTGTCTCTAACCGCGCCGCCTCTTCTTCAATGGTACCCCAGCCATCATCTAACGCCTCTCGCGTTTCCGGTTCGAACCGCCCGGTTTGGTTTGAAATCGCGCCACGGCCGCGATGATGGAAGCGCTCTTTCACCTCCGCCACCGCGGCCCGGCCCACCCGGCCGTTTTTCGTCAGCTTTTGTCCCGTTCGCATGCTCACTATGGAGCACAGGGATCAGAACAAAACAAGAACTAATGGAAAAATTCCACAAGTTCTAGGTCTAGAAAACAGCCGTCAACGTCGCCTGAAAGGTTCTTGGATTGAGCGGACGGAAGAAGGCATTGCCCCCGCTCGAAGACGTAAAGGTGAAGGCCAGCGTTTCTTCATCGAGAAGATTATCCACGTTGAATCGCAAGCTGACATTGTTAGGTAATCCGAAATTGTTCGGTCCACCAATATCGACATAGCCGCTCCAAAGAAAATAGCTCTCCATGATATTGCCAGGCGAGGCGGAGGCTTCTTTGAAGTCAGCAAAGCGTTCGCCGGTATATTTGGTTGAAATGTTCGCCACCAGCCAGTCGGTTGGCTCATAGGTGATGCCGCCCGTGAAGATCCATTCCGGACTGTCGGCGAGGCGACTACCCGCCGGATTGGTTCCGAAGCCGTCTTCTAACTCCGTATGATTGTAGGTGAGATTGAAATTCGCGTAGACCTGATCATTGAAATATTCGGGCTGGTAGACCCCGGAAAGCTCCATCCCGACCGAAGAAGTTTCGCCCGCATTGACCGAAAAGGTCTCTGGTTGCAGCGTCGCAGGGTCTATAACGCTGCCGGTCACGATCCGATTGTCAAACGCCGTGTAGAAGACCGCAGCGGTCGCGTTGAACTCTGGGCGACTGGTGCGAAACCCAAGCTCATAATTGGTCGATTCTTCCGCATGTGGCTGCGGCGCCGCAAAGCTGACCGCATCATCAAAAATCGTATCCGCCCCGCGTGGCAGGGCGAAGTTCTGCGAATAGGACGCAAAGAGCTGATCGGTTTGATTGAGTTCATAAACCGCACCAAGCATAGGCAAAGGATCGCTCGAATAGTTTGCCGTCACCAGCTGCGGACCATAGCCCGGTAGCGTGTCGCCTTCTCCCGGATCACCGACCCGGATCGCATAATCCGCAAAATCGCGATAGCCATCGAGCTGATAGTCAATGTCGAGCAATTTGGCGCCGATTTCGACTTTGAGCCGGTCTTCCATCAAGCTGATCGTATCTTTGACATAGACCTGCGTGGTCTCGCGGGTGGCGCGATAATCGCGCCGGAAATAGGCCACTTCGTCGAACAGGACCTCCCCATCAGCGCTGCCATTGGTATTGTTCAAGCGCAGCTGCGTGCGGTCATAGACATCTTCTTCGACCCAGCCGCCGAGTTGCAGCTCATGATTGGCCATTTCCCAGGCGAGATCGAACACGAGGCCGCTGCGATCGCCTCCTACTGTAGACAGACCATACTGCACTCCGCGCGGATGGGTCACTGGCACACCCACTTCGATCTGATCCAGGTATCGGTCTAAAGTATTGCCATAACTATCTGGCGACACACCAAACCCGTCTTTGTCTTCATAATAGGCGGTTGCGGTCACAAAGACGCTGTCGCTCAAATCAGTTTCGAAGGTCAGCCCGTAGAGGCTGTCTTGGCGAATGTTCACCCGATCGGCAAAGTAAGACGTACAGCTCCCCGTCTGAAGCGGCACGAAATCGGCTCCATCGATCACACCATTATTGTTGAAATCGACTTCTTGCGGCGCGATGCAGCCCGTCTCGGGCAAGACCTCTGAATAGCCATAATCGAAACCATTCGATTCAAACGTCGAACGAAAGCCAGACGGTGAGTCAAAGTCGAAGAAATCGTTCGAAACATATTTGGCGGTGAGCGTGGTGTTTGAATCAAAGGCATATTGCGCTTTGGCTTCGAAATGCTCGCGATCGATCGAACCGGGCCCGCGCCAAAGGTCACCATCCGTCTTTGAACGACTGATATAGGCCGAAAACCCACCAATCTCGCCGGTTTCCACCTTTAAGAAGCTGCGGCGGAGATTTTCATCGCCGACCGTGTAAGAAATCGTCCCGCCAAGCGTGTCTTCGGGATCGATCGAATTGTATGACACAATTGGACCCAGCGAAGCATAACTCGGCAAAGACACATCGCCGGCGCCAGGTGAGGCGACGACCGAGCCGAGGTTTTCATTATCGACGTAGCGAAAGATCGGACTGCCGCCAAACGCATCCGACCGCCCCATTGGAATGCCATCCAAGATGAACCCGATCTGCTGGAGGTTGAACGCGCGCACCGTCACCGAGTTTCCGAATTCATAGAGCCCGAGCGCACCATCGGTCTGCACATTAAAGCCCGGCAGAGTCTCGAGCATTTTCAGCCCGGAAATTCCGGATGGCGCCGAAAGCAATTCTTCGCGCGTCACGGCGACGGTATTGGTGGCCTCATCCACGCCGATCGCCAAATTGGTTTGAGAAATCCGCCGGCCTTCAACAATGACAGTGTCGAGTACGGCATCTTCATCGGCATTAGCCTCCGATTGCGCGAATGCGGGTACGCTAAGCGCTGAAACCGAGGCGCATGCCAGGAACAAGACACGGCCGGTTTTGAGAGTAAGTTGCATCATAACATCCTTTCCATTCCGCCCAGGCGAAAAGGGGTGAGTTGAGAGAGATCCACAGACGCATGATCCAACCGACGGCGCGGCGCGGAAGACGCGATAACGCAGTGATGTGGACAAGAGTGAGAGCGGCCGCCCAGCCTATGTTCGCTGGTGTTCGGCTTAATGTGATCCGCAGCGAGCGCGGGGCATAGCTCGTTCAATCAAGAACGAGGAAACTGCACCATCATCTGTGAGGAATGACGAATGCTTTCGGATCGACCAGGCCGTCAATTGCCCGCTGACCTAGATTTTTGCACCATCGGACAAGCGGGAACAAATTTCGGGCAATGGAAATTGCGCGGTTTAAACCGCAAGTTTCAATGCCTTGGCAAAGACGCTGGGTAGCCCGTCCGCCGCCTCGGGAATCGGCGTGGTCACCGCGTCATCTCCGTGGGCGCGCCAAACTTTTAGGGTCAGCGCAAAATGCGTGAACACGTGTCGGACTTCACCAATCTCTCGCCAATTCCCCTCTGAGGGAAATTTTGGAGACGAGTGCTCGCTCTCCCAAGCTGATGTCGGCAAGCCCAGCATGCCGCCAAGCAAGCCTTTCGCCGGGCGACGCTCAGTCAGCACCGTCCGGTCCGCCCCTAACAGCACATAGACATGACCACTGCGCGTGGGTTTCGGGGTTTTCTTCGGCTTGATTGGGTATCGCTCCGGCGCCCCTTCTTTCTGACCCGCACACATCTCCCGCAGCGGACAAATCAAGCAGTTTGGCGATTTAGGCGTACAGATCGTGGCGCCGAGATCCATGAGCGCTTCAGCGAATTCCGCCGGCCTGTCGGCGGGCACAAGGCCCTCGACGACTCGCTTTAGACGTTCCTTTTCCTGTTTCCAGTCCCCACCCAACGCCATCAATCTGGCAAACACCCGATCGACATTGCCATCAACCGCGGCAGCCCTTTGCCCAAAAGCGAGTGCGGCGACGGCGCCCGCCGTGTAGGGCCCGATCCCTGGCAATTTTCGCAGGTCCGACACGGTGGTCGGCCAAGCCCCCAAAGCTGCAACCTCGCGCGCACATTTCAATAAATTCCGGGCCCGCGCATAATATCCCAGCCCCGCCCAGGCGGCCATAACATCGGCATCTTCGGCCGCCGCCAAGGCTTCAACCGTTGGCCAGCGTTCTGTAAAAGCGAGATAATATCGGGTGGCGTGCGGCACCGTTGTCTGCTGCAACATGATTTCGGCGAGCCAGACGCGATAAGGGTCGGGCTGCACCCCGCGCGCCCGCTCGCCGGGCCCAATCCGCCAGGGTAAGTCGCGCGCAGAAACCGCGTACCAATCGAGCAATCGATCCGAAAGGTCTGCAAAGTGTAACTTTTCATCCATGTTCATGGCGGGCAAACTGATGTGAATGGTGAAACGATCAAGCCTCGACCCTTTGGAAGAAGCGCGCGCGCGCGTCAAACTGCGCTATGCGAAAGCCAAGCCCGTGCATCCTGGTCCCGGCACGATCGGAAAAGCCGCGATGCGACTGACGCGCAAAAAACTGCCGAAGAAAGCCGCAACTTTGAGCCGCTTGAAAGTCGAATGGACCGATATTGTGGGCGAGCAATTGGCGCGGCTCTGCCGGCCCGAAAAGCTCACGCCAGCAAAGGGCGGGCGACGGCTAACGCTCACCGTCATTCCAGCGGCCGCAGGGTTAGTTCAACACCAGAGCGAAATTATCCGCCAACGTGTCTCTGTTGCTGCCGGTGGCGACATAACCGCGATCAAACTGCTGCAAGGTCATTTTGGACAACCCTCCACCAGGCCGAAATCTGCATCCGTACCGCTGACGCCCGAACAAAGAGACGCTCTGATCAAGAGTGCAGCGGCCATTGATGATACAAAACTGCGTGAAGCGCTTGTCGCACTCGGCGAAGCCGTGTTGACGGCAGAACCGGAAACGCCAAATACAGAAGAGCCAAAACCGCTCCCATTCTAAGTCCCAGAAAGGTCGTCCCCACATGTTTCGTTACACACGCCGCGCTACGGTCGCAGCCCTCTCCGTGCTGGCGCTGTCAGCTTGCGGTGCCGCCGATACGAGCACTGCACAAGAAAGCAGCTCTAGTCCGAGCGGCGTCGCGCTGACCGATATGACCCTTGGCAGTGATGATGCTCCGATCACGGTGGTCGAATATGCGAGCTGGACCTGCCCGGCCTGTCTGCAATTCCACAATGATGTCATTCCTATGCTGAAGGCCGATTATGTCGAAACCGGCAAAGTGAAGTTTGTCTTCAGAGAGTTCCCGACCCCACCCGCCAACGTCGCGGTCGCGGGTTTCGCCTTGGCGCGCTGTGCGGGCGAAGATCAGTACTACAATGTCATCGATGACTTATTTTTAGCGCAGACCAATATCCTGAACCTTGCCCGCTCTGGCGGCGACATTGAGGGCGCATTGCGCAATCTCGCCTCGAGCTATGGCATTGAAGGCGATGGCTTCAATGAGTGTTTGGCCAATCAAGACGTGACCTATGCGATCAGTGAATCGGTCATGAAAGGCGACAGCCAAGGCGTAAACTCGACCCCAACTGTGTTCGTCGATGGCGAGAAGCTACAAGGCTATGAATGGCGCACCGCTGAGGGCATGAAAGCGCTGCTCGACGGCAAACTGGGCGTCACCGAAACGCCGGAAGCGACCGCCGAATAGGCATCGTTTCGCTTTCGCAACAGCGTTAACAACTTGGCAACCAATCCGACTCAGACTGTTAAGGAAAGGTTATGAGAATGCTTCGTTTCAACCGTCGCGGCTCTTTGATCGCGCTTGCTGCACTGGCTCTTTCGGCCTGTGGATCCGCCACGGATGGCGGTGATACGGCGGATAATACCAATGGCGCAGACAGCGATGCCGTGGTGTTACAAGACATCATTTTTGGTGATCCTGATGCGCCAGTGACGCTCATTGAATATGCCAGCTGGACCTGCCCGGCCTGCGCAGATTTCCATTCGCGCATCCTGCCCTCGGTCAAGGAAGACTATATCGATACCGGCAAAGTCCGGATGGTGTTTCGCGAGTTTCCAACACCACCCAATAACGTGGCCGTGGCAGGCTTTACCCTCGCCCGCTGCACCAGCGGCGACGCTTATTATGATCTGTTAGACGAGTTGTTTAAGCGACAGGACGCGATCCTGACCCTCGCCCGCCAAGGCGGTCCCGTGGTGGAAGCGCTGAAACAAGTCGCCTCCAATCATGGGATTGAAGGCGATGAAGCGTTTCAGGCCTGCCTTGATGATCAAGGCAATCGCGATGCGATCAGAGCATCCATCGCCGCCGCGCGCAGCAAGGACGTTTCTGTCACGCCAACGCTTTTCTTGAACGGCGAACTTATGGACAATTCTGTCCGAATCTCTGTGACCACTTTCACCGATGCGCTCGATGCAGCTTTGGCTGAGAGCGCGAGCGAGTAGGAAAGGATTGGGGGCTGCATGCAGTTAAAAGAGTTACGCATTGCAGGCTTTAAGTCTTTCGTGGACCCTGAATCCGTTCCGATCCGCCAAGGATTGACCGGTATTGTTGGGCCGAACGGCTGTGGCAAGTCCAATTTGCTGGAGGCCATGCGCTGGGCGATGGGTGCGAATTCCGCCAAAGCCATGCGTGGCGGTGAGATGGATGATTTGATTTTCTCCGGCGCAGCGGGCCGCCCAGCCCGCGAACTCGCGGAAGTCACACTCGTGCTCGACAATAGCGCCCGCACGGCCCCACCGGAATTTAACAGCTCCGACACGCTCGAAGTGATGCGCCGGCTCAAACGGGGCGCGGGCTCAAGCTATAAGCTCAACGGCCGAACCGTCCGTGGTAAGGACATCAAGCTTCTGTTCGCCGACGCCTCCACGGGGGCCAACTCACCGTCTCTGGTTCGCCAAGGCCAGATCAGTGAGCTGATTGGGTCAAAGCCCCAAAACCGACGCCGTATTCTCGAAGAAGCTGCCGGTATTTCCGGCCTCAACACGCGCCGTCACGAAGCGGAACTGAAGCTGCGGGGCGCAGAGACCAATCTCGAGCGCCTGACCGAAGTTTCGGCGGAAGTTGAACGCCAGTTGGAAAGCCTGAAACGTCAGGCCCGCAAAGCCCGAAAGTATAAAGAGCTAAGCGCCAAAATTTCGGCGCTGGAAGCTTATCTTGCACACCTCAAATGGCATACCGCAAAAGCAGACCAGGAAGTTGCCGCCGTGTCGCTGGCGCGCGCGAAAACAGAAGTCGAACGTCTCACCCGTGAAGCGGCGATCGCCGAAACCAAGCGCTTGGAAGCGAGCGAAGGCATCGGACCGCTTCGCACCGCCGAAGCAACCGCCTCCGGCAAGCTCGGACAGGCGCGGATTGAACTGGCGCGCATTGAAACCGAACGCAAAAATGCAGCGGACATGCTCGCAGGCTTGGAGCGAGAAGCGACCCGCTTGGCGGAAGATATTCAGCGCGAACAAAGCCAAAAAGAAGAGGCCGAACGGACGCTGAGCGACGCGAAAGAGGCCCTCGCGGCCCTGCCTGTCGAAAACGACACGACCAATAAAGAAAAAGAAGCCGAAGCGGAGCGCGTGCTCACGGAAGCCAAACAGGCACTCGAAGCCACGCAAGCGGCCGCCGACGAAAAGAGCGAAGCCCTTGCCCAAAAGCGCGCTGAAATTCAGGCTTTAGAGGCCAATGCAAACGCCCACCGTCGGCGAATGGAAAGCCTCGCGCAGGAAGTTGAACACTTACGAGCGCAAGTCGCGGCTTTGCCGGACACGACTGAGCTCACAAAAGAGCTACAAGTCGCTCAAGAGGCTGAGACAGGTGCCGAGCAAGCCCATATTGCGGCTCAAGAAGCCCTAGAGGCCGCAGAACAAGGGGTTCTCGACAAGCAAGAAGCTGAACTCGCGGCCAAAACACCGGCGGATGAAGCGCAAGACCGATTGCGAACGCTTGAAACCGAAATTGCGGGTCTGACGCGGCTCCTACGCAAGGCTGAAAGCACACAAAGCCCACCTGTCGTTGAGCAAATGCGTACGCGGGACGGCTATGAAAAAGCCGTTGCCGCAGCGCTGGGCGATGATCTTCAAGCCCCAACGGACAAATCCGCGTCGATTTATTGGGGCGGCAGCAATGTCAAAACCCAAGCGCTACCGGGTTATGCGAAACCGCTGACTGACTTCGTTGAAGCCCCAGGTGAACTCGCTGCGAGGTTGTCGCAATGCGGTGTGGTCTCACGTTCTGAAGGCGAGGAACTTGCCAGCGAACTTCAGCCCGGACAGCGCCTGGTCACACTAGATGGTCACTTGTGGCGTTGGGATGGCTTTACGCGGACGCCAGCGGCTCCCGTGGCAGCGGCGGAACGCCTTGAACAACAGGCACGGCTGGAAGCGGCTCAGGGCGCACTTGGTCCGCAACGACAAGAAGTGTCTGATCTTCAAGCGAAATATGCAGAAGCGCGCGGCGCTCGAATTGGCGCCGAAGAAGACCTCAAGCAATTCCGCCGCAACGTTCAAGAGTGCGCGCAGCGGCTCGATATGGCCCGCCGCAATCTCGCGAGCGCCAAGCAACAAACCGATCGGGCCAGCTTAAAAGCCGATTCCGTCAAAGAAAATCTCGCACGGGTCGAGTCAGATCATGCGATTGCCACGGAAGCTTATCAAACAGCGGCCAAACCCGAGAACACAGAAGTTCTCGTTGAGTTAGAGCAAGCCGTAGAAGCGGCCCGTACGTCGCTGACCGCCGCGCGCGAACGCGAAACTGAGTGCCGTGGCCGGTTGACCGACCTGACGCGCAACCGCCAGCAAGCCATGGCGCGTCGTGAAGCGCTTGAAAAAGACGTTGAGCGCTGGGCAGGTCGGCTTTCCGCGTCCGCAACGCGCGTCGAAGCGCTGGTCAAACGTCGCGCCGAAGCGGCAAGCGAAGCGGCTCAAGCCAAAGCCCGCCCAGAAGCCCTACAAAACCAACTCGATACACTCGCTGCGCGCGTGGAGGCGCTCGAGACAGAACGCCAAACAGCTGCGGACACGCTCGCCAAGCGCGAAGCTGAGATTCGTGAAGTCGAAGAAGCCGCCCGCTCCACCAATAATCTTGCCATGAGTGCTCGTGAGACGCTCGCGATTGCCAATGCGAAGCTCGAAAACGCCACAGAACGTTTGGCGGAAGCGTCCGAAATCGCACAATCCCAGTTCCAACGCGCGCCTGAGGGGCTTCTGACCATCGCCAAAGCGGGCATGGATGAAGAGGAAATGGACGCGATTGATGTCAAAGAGGCAGAGCGCCAGCTCGACTTCTTGCGTCGCGACCGCGAAAATCTCGGCGGCGTCAACATGGAAGCCGAAGCCGAAGTCGAAGAGATTTCGTCACGCTTAGGCTCTCAAGCTGAAGAAAAAGCGGACCTGACGGCGGCGATTGCAAAACTGCGAGAAGGCGTGGCCGCCCTCAATGACGAAGGCCGTAGCCGCCTGCTCGGCGCGTTTGATCAGGTCAATGAGCATTTCAAAACTTTGTTCACCACCCTGTTCCGAGGCGGTGAGGCAGAGCTGCGTCTTGTTGACGCGGACGATCCGCTCGCGGCCGGCCTTGAGATCTTCGCGCAGCCGCCTGGAAAGCGTCTTGGCACGCTGTCGCTGATGTCTGGCGGGGAGCAAGCCCTGACCGCGACCGCGCTCATTTTCGCGGTCTTCCTGTCACGACCGTCCCCGATCTGTGTGCTCGACGAGGTCGACGCGCCATTGGATGATGCGAACGTCGATCGTTATTGCCGGATGCTGGACGAAATGCGCCAGCGGACAAATACCCGCTTCATCGTGATTACCCACAATCCGGTGACGATGAGCCGAATGGACCGGCTATATGGTGTCACAATGCGTGAAAAAGGCGTATCTAAGCTGGTATCCGTGGATCTCGACACCGCCGAAGAGCTCGTCGCTGCCGAGTAAAAACCGAAGCGACTCACGATGAGCAGCCCTGAAAACGACGACCTTTCGACCCGAATTGCCCGCGCCAAAAGCGCGCAGGAGCAAACGGAAAAGAAGCAAAGACAAGAGGAAGCCGCTGCGGGCGCGTCTGCCGGCGCACTTGCTTTGAGGTACGGCGCAGAGTTCGGGGCCTCCGTATTTGTTGGGATTATGATGGGTCTCGGCATCGATCATTTCTTCGGCACCGACCCTTGGGGGCTGTTGATCATGATGTGCTTCGGAATTGCCGCAGGAGTTCTGGGTGTTATTCGCGCTTACAAGGAGTTGACGGATGCCACTAATCCGGCCATGAGCGCCGACAAAACAGGCACCAATCCTGAAGAATAGACGTAACGATGAACCTCTTTTTCCACGGCGCAGCCGACCCAATGAAGCAGTTCGAGGTCCAGAAATGGTTCGAGCTCCCTCCGGTTTTTGGATACGACATTTCCTTCACCAATGCGGCTGGCTTTATGCTGCTGGGCGTCGTGCTGTGTATCGCCTTTTTCGGCTATGCCGCGTCGCGCGGAAAGATCGTTCCAAACCGCCTGCAATCCATGGGTGAGATTGGCTACGGCTTCGTCGCAGACATGATCCGCGGCACGGCCGGCGAAGAAGGCCTCCGCTTCTTCCCATTTGTATTCACGCTGTTCTTCTTCATCCTGTTCGCCAACCTGATCGGCATGGTCCCATATGCATTTACGACGACGAGCCATATCATCGTCACGGGCCTCCTTGCCCTGCTCGTAATCAGCATTGTTGTGATCTTTGGTCTCTGGAAAAACGGTCTGAAATTCTTCGGCCTGTTTGCGCCATCGCTCGGCGATATGAACATTATCGGTAAGGCCGTTGTCTACGCCATTTTGATCCCGATTGAGATCATTTCATTCATCGCACGCCCATTAACGCTGTCGCTGCGTTTGTTCGCCAACATGCTTGCAGGGCACATCCTGCTGAAGCTGTTCGCGGGTTTTGCCGTCACTGGCATCACCGCTGGCGGTATTGGCCTCGTTGTGGCGCCGCTCGCCTTTGGCATGGGCATTGCGCTGAACGCTCTCGAATTCCTCGTTGCAGGTCTGCAAGCCTATGTGTTTGCCATCCTGACCTGCGTCTACCTGAACGACGCCCTACACCCGTCGCACTAAGGAGCCCAATCACTGCGGCTATTTAGCCGTGCTGTTTCAACTTGACGTGCCCTTACGAACAGGCTTCACGGGGCGCAAATCGAACGAAAGACTTCCCAAAGGAGATTCTCATGGAAGGCGATATCACTCTCGGTCTTAAATATGTCGGCGCTGGCTTGGCTACACTCGGCATGATCGGTGCGGCGATTGGTGTGGGTAACATCTTCGGCTCATTCCTTGATGCTGCGATGCGCAACCCATCTGCTGCTCCACAGCAAACCGGTAACCTCTTCATCGGTATGGCGCTTTCAGAAGCGCTCGGCATTCTGTCCTTCCTGGTCGCGATTCTGATCCTGTTCGTGGTCTAAACCACAAACACGTATCTTCGAGATCAAATAAGGACCGTTTAGGCCATGCTCGCGATCATTCTCGCTGCAGATGCTGCATCAGACGCTAAAGGCGCGGTGTTCCCACCGTTTGACCCTTGGCATTTCCCCTCCCAGGTTTTCTGGTTGGTGGTCTTGTTCGGCACGCTCTACATCGTGCTCTCCCGCTTCATTCTGCCAAGTATTGGCAATACGTTGGAGCGTCGGGAAAGCACGATTG
Source organism: Henriciella sp. (assembly GCA_965279045.1). GTDB lineage: Bacteria > Pseudomonadota > Alphaproteobacteria > Caulobacterales > Hyphomonadaceae > Henriciella. The sequence goes on from CBDIHJ010000046.1 coordinate 24,124, forward strand.
CAAGCGATCTGGACGAAGCAGCGCGCTTAAACGACGAAGCCATCGACGCGCAGAAAGCGGTCGAAGTTTCCATCGCTAAAGCGCACGCCAAAGCGAGAGAGACCGCTGACAAAGCGCGCGCCAAAATCGACAAAGAAATCGCGGCAGAAACGGCTAAAGTCGATGCTGAGGTCGATAAGAAGTTGGCGGAAGCCGAAACGCGGATTTCCGCGCTTCGCGCTGATGCAATGAAAAACGTTGAGAGCATTGCCAGTGAGGCTGCCGAAAGCGTGATCGGCAAGTTCGGTAGCAAAGCCGGCAAAGCTGATGTCTCAGCTGCGGTTAAAACGGCGCTAGGAGAAGGATAAGGCTTATGCGGATTGTTCTCCTCACCCCGCTCTTGCTCCTCGCGCCTGCGGCCTATGCCGCGGACGAAAAAGTCGCCTGGTATGCAGATCCCACCACAGCGACTGCAATGGCCGCGTTGGTGATTTTCCTGCTGATTGTCATGGCGGTTGGCGGCTTCAAGTTCGTCTTCTCCAAACTCGACGAACGCGCTTCAGGGATCCAAAATCAGATCGATGAAGCTCGCGCTTTACGCGAAGAAGCTTCAAAACTGATGGCGGACGCGAAGAAAAAAGCCAAAGAAGCCGATGCTGCGGCTGAAGACATTATCAAACGCGCGAAAGCAGATGCTGACGCGATGATGAAACAAGCCAAAGAAGACCTGAAAGCGAAAGTCGCGCGCCGCGAGGCACAAGCAGAAGCGCGCATCGCGCGCGCCGAGGCTGATGCCGCTGCAGAAGTGCGCCGTGTCGCGGCCGACGCTGCAACGGAGGCCGCACGCTCAATCTTGTCAGGGTCTGGTGAGGCCAACGATCTGTTCGACAACGCCCTTGGCGAAATCGATAAGCGTCTGAACTAAGTTTTTCTAAAAATCGAAATCTGAAAAGGCTCGTTCCGCTGTGGACGGGCCTTTTTTATTTCGACGGGGTGCGTTTTTCGCGGGCGAACACGGCCTTCATCAACCAATTGGGGGCAAAGCGTTCGATCCGCGGATGACGTTCCAGCACGCCTTCCATCCAACGGCGTCCCCAAAGGGAATTGCGCCCAAGCAGCGCGACACCAAGGATCGCGATGGGCAAACCAATGGGCAGCAATGGGGTGACAAATGCAATCGGGATTGCAATCGCGATCAGGGCCAATCCAAGCAATGCAAACGCCTGACGCACCAAAGTCCGAACGCTGGACCCCACGACCCCGAGGGGCGCGGAGGCTGCATTCTGCTTAAGCCGTTCCTTGCCAAATGGAGATGATCCGTCTGCCATGCTGAGTAATATGGTCCTTTGCGTTCGCGTTCCAAGGGAACTTAACTGAATAATGACTCTGGCAAGAGTGAGGCACTTTGCCTACACACATTCCGTTGAAATGACGTGAATTTCATCTCGGAGTTTCTTGTAGAACACACTCGAGGGACGTGGATTGCAATTACATTCGATCCAAGCTTTGCGCGGTGTCGCAGCGACTCTTGTCATGTTCTCACATCTGTACGGTGTGGAAGCGCGCTACTCTGAGTCCGAACAGATCCTCTCCTCTTCATGGCTGCTTGGAGTAAGCGGGGTCGATTTATTTTTCGTCATTTCTGGTTTCATCATGGTGTGGGTCGCGCATGACACGGCGCCGAGTGGGCGTGCCGCTGCAGAATTCTTGGTGGCCCGTATTCTACGCATCTATCCCGTTTGGTGGCTGTTCGCTGGATTGATGGCGCTCTACCTCATCTGGTCATATGGCGTGCCTTGGGATCAAGACACATTGGATGCCCTCGGCGTGAACGGGCCGGAGCACTTGGTGAAGTCATTCTTGCTGATCCCGCACGACGCTTTTCCGGTTTTACAGATCGGTTGGACTTTGATGCACGAAGTGTATTTCTACGTTGTTTTCGCTGCACTTCTGCTTTTGCCGAACTCGCTTCGCCTGTTTGCGTACGGACTTTGGGCGGCGATCATCATCGCGTCCGCCTTTGCCGGATTGACCGGATTTTATGCGGATTCCCTCATCGCACTCGCCCTCTCCCCCTTAACGCTCGAGTTTCTAATGGGAGTGACCGTCGGATTGCTCGTCAAGAACGGCGCCTCTCGCTTCGCAGGCCTGGCGCTGGTCTTCGGGCTCATTTGGTTGGTTGTTGCGACGCAATTGGTCTCGTTCGCATCAACCGCCCCCTCACTCCCCACACAGAGAAGCCTCGCTTACGGGCCAGCCTTTGCACTGATCATTTATGCCGTCGTAGTGTTAGAGGAACGCTATAAAGGTCTAAGAAACCGGATCCCGAAATTTTTGGTCCGCATCGGCGATTGGAGCTACTCGCTCTATCTAGGGCATTTGCTCGCGATCAGCGCTGTGGCGCGCATATTTTTCCCAACTTTCGGCGCCCCCGGATTGATCGACAATGCCATTTTCCTCACGCTGAGCATCACCCTCGCATTGGCGATCGCTGCAGTGACCTATCATCTGTTTGAGCGCCCGCTATCGCGTTACACGCGTGTCTTGCGTCGTCGAATTGATCGAAGATCAAAACCTGCCTAACGCGCAGGCTTAGCAATTATTTATATTCTGAGCATCTCTATTTTTTGAGTTGGTGTTGAACCTGTAATCAACCTCCAAAACAAGTGCCTGTACTTAAAATGGGCACAAAATGAAGCAACTTAAATCAATACAAGTCTTACGCGCGATCGCCGCGGGCGCGGTTTTCCTTTGCCATCTATTTGCAATCGAAGCAGGTAAGCAGAACGAGAAACGCAGCTGGTCCCCATGTGGGAAGCCGGCGCGTACGGGGTGGACCTGTTCTTTGTCATTTCAGGTTTTGTGATCGTCTGGGTTGCTGCTCATCGCCCAGCGGGCCGAGCGTCTGCCACCGAATTTCTGGTTGCACGTGTGGCTCGGATATACCCAACCTGGTGGTTGTTTCTAGGTTTGATGATGATCGCGCTACTGCTGATCAGAGGCACGCCCTGGGATCCACTGCGCTTGGAGGAAATCGGGCTGGAAGGTCCCGAGCATCTGCTCAGATCCATTTTATTGTTGCCTCAACCACATCACCCGACCCTCGGCGTAGGCTGGACCTTAGTGCACGAGATGTATTTCTATCTCGGGTTTTCCGCTTTGATATGGGCTCTACCCCCACATCGTCGCTTGATCGGACTGTTCGTCTGGGGCGGCTTCGTAATCCTGGGTGCACCGCTTGGCTTTTCGAGTACTTTCGGTCGCAACTTTATAGAATTACTGTTCTTCCCGCTGACGCTCCAATTTATCCTCGGAGGGGTTGTCGCATATGGAATTCAAGCGGGCATAAGGCGATTTGCGCCCGTCGCCGTAATCCTCGGCAGCCTCGGCGTTTTGATCTTTTTCTTGGGACATGGAACCCCTTGGATGCAAAACGTTCAGGCTTATTTGCCGGCGCCCTGGCGCCGTACGATTTTGATGGGCCTACCTGCCGCACTATTGGTCTACGGTCTGGTGGCACTTGAACTCCAAGGAAAACTCAAAGCGCTTTTCCCACCGGCATTGGTCGTGCTGGGGAATTGGAGTTACGCGCTCTATCTCTGTCACACATTGACCATCCAGGTCGCCGGGCGCGCTGTATACAAACTGTTTGGCAGCGAGGCTTGGTGGTCGAACCTCTTATATTGTCTGTCAGCCACCATCGCCACGGTCATGTGTGCTGCAGTCACGTATCGATACTTCGAACGACCGCTTATCCGGCGATTTAAAGAGAGACGCCCGCGTCTTGAAACGACACGGGCGCCCATTTCCTCAGACCTCGCTTAGCGAACTACTCCGCTGCAATCGCCTCTGGCTCAGGAGCAGTCCATTTGAGGATCGGCTTACGCGCCGCCCGGGTTTCGTCGAGGCGTTTCTTCGGTGCGTAATAAGGCGCACCTTTTAGCGTCTCGTCGCCAGCTGCGGCTTTTGTCGCAACGCTCGCCAGCGCGTCACAGAACCGGTCGAGCTCTTGCTTGCTTTCCGTCTCTGTCGGCTCGATCAACATCGCCCCGTGCACCACGAGAGGGAAGTACATCGTCATCGGGTGGTAGCCCTCATCGATCAGCGCTTTGGCGATATCGATGGTCTCGATGCCGTCGGCGGTGAACTCGTCAGAGAACAAGGCCTCGTGCATGCAATACCCGTCAAAGGCTGGCGTCATGACCCCCTTCAAGCGCGCTTGGACATAATTGGCATTAAGCACGGCGTCTTCGGCAACCTGTTTGAGGCCATCCGCGCCATGGCTGAGCATATAGGTCAGCGCCCGAACAAACATGCCCATTTGACCATGGAAGGCGACCATACGGCCAAAGGCTTCAGACGCCTCACCTTCAATATCCTCGATCAAATGGAAGCCGTCTTCGTCTTTGATCACATAAGGCACAGGCGCATAAGGCGCGAGCGCGTCTGAGAGCACCGTCGGACCGGAGCCTGGTCCACCGCCGCCATGCGGGGTCGAGAAAGTCTTGTGCAGGTTGATGTGCATGGCATCAACGCCAAGATCACCTGGACGCACCCGTCCGACAATGGCGTTGAAGTTGGCGCCATCACAATAGAAATAGCCGCCCGCGGCGTGGATCAGATCGGCAATCTCTTTGATATCTGTCTCGAACAGACCGCACGTGTTCGGATTGGTCAGCATGATGCCCGCGATATCGTCGCTGGTTTCAAGCTTCCCGCGAAGGTCTTCCATATCGACCCGGCCGCGGGCGTCGGCCTTGATTTCATCGACGATGAAGCCGCACTGGATCGCCGTCGCCGGGTTGGTGCCATGCGCTGAGGCAGGCACGAGCACACGTTTGCGCGTGTCGCTCTCACCGCGGGCAATCAAAGCCTGACGGATCGCCAGCATGCCGCACAGCTCGCCATGCGCGCCGGCCTTCGGGCTCATTGCAACAGCTGGCATGCCCGTCAAAGTTTTAAGCCAGGTCGCTAGCTCATCGATGAGCTCCAGCGCGCCCTGAATGGTACGCTGCGGCTGCATCGGGTGAATGTCGGCAAAGCCCGGCATGCGCGCCGCTTTCTCATTCAACCGCGGATTGTGCTTCATCGTGCAAGAGCCGAGCGGAAACAGGCCAAGATCGATGGCGTAATTTTTTTGGCTAAGCCGCATATAATGGCGCACCGCTTCTGGCTCTGACAGGCCAGGCAGACTCGTATCTACTTTGCGGGTGACGCCGCCGAGACGCGACTTGCTACCTTTCGGCTTTGGCAGATCTACGCCGGTCTTTTCCCAAGACCCAACTTCGAAAATCAGATCTTCGCGTTGTTGTAGGCCTTTCGAACCCGATACGGTTTCGCTCAAGGAAGCGTTCGCGGCCACAGGAGCCGTTGGTCGTCCAATCGATTGCATTCCCATTAGATCACCTCCTTTAGAGCAGCCACGTAGGCCGCAATGTCTTCTTGTGTCGTGCACTCGGTCGCTGCCGCGATGATCACATTGCCCATATGACCGTCTGGTAAGAGGCGGCTGGCACGGACGCCGCCAATCACACCGCGCTCGTCGAGCATGGCGAGGACCGCTTCAGCATCGACCGGCGTCTCAAACGCAAACTCATTGAAGAAGCGCGGGGTCAGAATATTAACGCCTGGGATCGCTTCCAGCGCATCTGCCAAGTCGCAAGCCGCTTCATGATTAAGCTCAGCAAGTTGCTTGAAGCCCGTCCCACCCAGCAAGGTCATGTGGGCGGTGAAGGCCAAAGCGCAAAGCCCGGAATTTGTACAGATATTTGACGTCGCTTTGTCCCGGCGAATGTGTTGTTCGCGGGTGGACAGCGTCAGCACGAAGCCGCGTTCCCCGTCTGCATCAACGGTCTCGCCGCACAGGCGCCCTGGCATCTGCCGCACCAGCTTTTGGGTACAGGCAAAGAGGCCAACATAAGGCCCGCCAAAGGTCAGAGGGTTGCCGATCGATTGGCCTTCGCCAACCGCGATATCAGCGCCCATCTCACCGGGCGGCGTGACGAGGCCGAGTGACACAGCTTCAGTAAACACACTGACGAGAAGCGCTTTCTTCTCGTGCGCCGCGTCGGCGACGGGAGACAAGTCTGTGACGGTTCCGAACACGTTCGGCGATTGCCCGATCACGCAGGCCGTCTCGTCATCAACATGATGGGCAAGCTCAAGTTCGCCATCCACAGCTGGGTTGAGTTGAACGACTTCGATGCCTTGCGCTTCGCACAAGAGGCGCGTGGCCGCTGCATAATGCGGGTGCAAGCCACCCGAAAGGACAACTTTCTTGCGGCGCGTGACGCGGCACGCCATGACCGCGGCCTCAGCGCAGGATGTGGAGCCGTCATACATACTCGCATTGGCGACATCCATCGCCGTCATCTCAGCGACTTGCGTCTGAAACTCGAACAAGGTCTGGAGTGTGCCTTGCGCAATTTCTGGTTGGTATGGGGTATAGGTGGTCAGGAATTCCGAGCGCTGAATGATCATGTCCACGCTGGCGGGCACATGGTGCTTGTACGCCCCTGCGCCGACGAAGAATGGGCCATCGCTCGCCGTTGTGTTCTTAGCCGCGAGTCGCGCCAGGTGGCGTTCGACCGCGAGTTCGCCTTGATGGTCTGGAAGATCATGGATCTTGCCATCGAGCCGAGCGCTCTCAGGCACGTCTTCATAGAAATCATCAACCGACGCAGCGCCGATCGTATTCAGCATCGCCATGCGATCTTCTGGGGTTAGGGGAAGATATCTCACTCAATCACTCCATTAGAATGAACGCGCCCAAGGCTGGCGCATGAAAAGTACGAAAAGGGGGATTAAACCGATCGCATCAACGATAGCGATTTTCTGAAGACTGCAGGTCAGTTCCCGATTGAGGGTCGCGATCACCAGGAAGGTGATCATGCTGATCGCGCCGATAATCACAGCGTGCCAAGCCGCCGACGAATCTGGCCTGAACGCCGCAGCGGTGAAGGCCAAGCCGACAATTCCGAGCAAGACCGCGCGATGTTGCAACAACGTGATCAGGGCCGAGTCAGTCGCCGATACGCCATACAATTTGGATATTTGCTGCGGCGCAATCGCCGCCAGAGCTGGCAGCAAATGGATCAGCGCCAGGAATCCAAAGAGAAGGCGATCGACCAGCATAGGCTTAGAGCCCCTCGCAATAGGTCTTATAAGCCGCGGAATCCATGAGGCCGTCCAGCTCGCCAGCGTCAGAAAGCTTGAGCTTACAGAACCAGCCTTTGCCTTCCGGGTCCTCATTGACCGTCTCAGGGGCATCGGCGAGATCGCCATTGCCTTCGGTGACTTCACCGGCGACCGGCGCATAGACATCCGAGGCGGCTTTCACACTCTCGACCACGGCCATGTCGTCGCCCTTGCCGAAGCTCGCTCCAGCTTCCGGGACTTCGACGAAAACCACGTCGCCGAGTTGTTCGGCGGCGTATTTGGTGATGCCGACGGTGCCAGTGTCCCCCTCGACCGTGATCCATTCATGATCTTCTGTAAAATAAGTGCTCATCTCTCTCACCCCGTTAGCGTTTGTAATTTGGTTGGACGAAGGGCAGCGCGCAGACTTCAGCCGGGCGGGCTTTGCCGCGCACCATTAAGTCGACTTTCGTGCCAGGTTCTGTGAGGTCGCCGCGGACATAGCCCATGGCGATCGGGCGATCGACGCTCGGACCAAAACCGCCAGACGTGACGACGCCGACGCGCTCGCCATTCAGGTGAATTTCAGTCCCCTCGCGCGCCGGCGCGCGCTCCAGCGGCTGAATGCCAACGCGTTTCTCGGCTGGACCGTTCGCGAATGCACTGAGGATGCGCTCCGCCCCGGGAAAATCAGCACGCTCACGGCGCGACTTTTGGATGACCCAACCGAGATCCGCTTCAATCGGGTCTCGGGTCGCGTCCATATCATGACCATAAAGGCAAAGACCCGCTTCAAGTCGCAGACTGTCGCGCGCGCCGAGCCCAATCGGCTTCACGCGTTCATCAGCCAACAGGCTTTCGACGATGCCGAGGCCATATTCATTGTTCGGGAGAAGTAACTCATACCCATCCTCGCCGGTATATCCGGAGCGCGAGAGCATGATTTTCTCCTCGCCCTTCTGCAGATACGCACAGCGCATGAAGGTGAGGTCTGCCGCTTCTGGGAAATGCTCGACCAGAACCGCTTCAGCCTTTGGGCCTTGCAGCGCCATCAAAATGCGATCGTCGGCCTTTTGAAGCATGGCGACATCGCTCAGCTTCTCTTCGATCAGTGCCCAGTCTTGCGCCTTCACCGCGCCATTGACGACGATGTAAAGCATGCCCTCAATCCCAGGCATGCGAGTGATGATCAGATCGTCGAGGATACCGCCTTCGTCGCTGAGCAGAACCGACAAACGCCCCTGCCCGGGTTTTAGGATCGCAATATTGCTCGGGACGATACGTTCGATGGCCGCCGCGATTTTTTCGTGACCACCTTCTTCACCCATCCCGTCTTTCAAAAACAGAAAGCACGGGCCCATGTGCGACACGTCGAACAGACCGGCGTGTTCGCGCGTCCAGAGATGCTCGGGCTTCACGCCCTCGAATTGAACCGGCATTTCATAGCCCGCGAACGGCACCATTTTGCCGCCATGCGCGACGTGCAGATCGTAAAGCGGTGTCCGCCGCAACGTGTCTGTGGATTGATCAGCCAATAAACGGCGCCTTCCAAAGCAGGACAGATCGCGCCGAAGCGGACCTATGCTGCCCCCGCTGTCTTGGCGCCTGAGAGATTCCGTCCTTCGGCTCCGCTCAGAATGAGCTTTTGCCCGAACTTGCTCCTTCGGCGAGGCTGCCACGCAAAGTGCGCCTCTTTCCAGCGTGTTAAACTCGTTCCGGTCCTTTTGCCTGAGCGTTTCCGGGGCGGTTGCGCCTTCGGCGATCGGAAGGTCGATTCTCTCCCGGGACGAGCGTGTTGAGGCTTAGCTAGTCCGAATCCGGGGGAGCGGCAAGTTTATTGGCCGTCCAAATGTCGCAGATCAGTTCACCAAAGTCAGTGCGGACAATTGACTGGCAATCGCTGCATAAGCATCGAGCAGCTCATCGCCATCGGAGGCGTCAAAGAATCGCCGATCGTCGCCCGCACAATCGCGTAAGATCGCAATTGCGTCGGCGGGAGCTTCTAACGCGACCGCATAAACCAAAACCCCTTCATCGCGCATCTCGTCGCACATCCGGATTGCTTGATCCTCGCTATCGCCCTGCGCGAAGACATATTCACGATTGAACATGCCGTCCGTCATCAGGATTACTGCTTTCACCGCATTCGGCTCATCATAGGCCAGAGGCTCGGACGCCGCAGGCCAAATCGCATTCCAGTCTGGGGATATGAGGTACCAGGACCAAGCCACACCGAGATGCCCCGCCGTCCACCCGTCCGCGACCAAGCTGTTAATTTCTGTCTCAAAACGCGAAAGATTATTGGTCAGCGGGAGAAGGCTGGAGGTTGGACAATCAGTGGCGAGGTCCCCAACCCATTTTCCAAGCTCCGGCTCATCATCATTCCACGCCGCCGTGCCGGTGCGTTCAGAAACGCAGACCGTATCGAGCCCATCACCGTCTGAATCATCATTAGCCGGGCGCCCCAATACAGGGTTTCCATAAATCCCCGCATTCACGGACGTGGCATAGCTGACAAAGGATATCCGCACGCGGTCGCCCGTAGCAGGCGTAATGAGAGTCTGCGCCGTGGTGATGGCCGCGGTGCGCAGATCCTCAATCTTATCGCCATCCATGGATCCTGAGACATCCAGCATCAGCGCAAGATCGAGCTTGGTTACATTCGCTTTCGCCGTCGCGGCGCTGGCCACGCTCATATCTTCCGGCGTGAGCGTGCCGCCAAACAAGGCGTTGATTTGGCATTGCGACTGAACATTCACCGTTCCAAGCTCACGATTGACGATCACATCGGCTTCAGCGCAGGCCATATCGCTGTGGCTCGACTCTAAGTTTGCCGTCAGCGACATGAGTGCGATTTGTTGAACATCTGCGTCTGTTTTGGTCGCGTCCTCAAGAGCGCGCGCGCCAGCGAGCGAAGCGGCGTCAATCGCGGCTTGGAGGTGTTTCGCCGTGCTGAGCTCGCGCGAGCTGTCAATTGCGAATGCCACGACCAGCAGCACTGGCACGACAATAACTCCAAACAGCATGGCGACATTGCCACGCGTATCCTGTCCCCATGACTTAATAGCTGTAACAACCACCCCGGTAGCTCCTGCGACCTATTCCGGCACAAACGCCGAAATTCTCGTCACAGGCGAGCAATTTACATGCCAATTCGCCTAAATGGATAGATACATAGCGAGGCGTTTGGCCGGGTTTAACCCGAAACGCGAGTACCTTTCAGGCGGACGCTCAGATCATCAAACACGCCAATCAACTCATCACCCGTTTGAGGGAAATACGCATTCTCTTCATGGCTCGCGCACTCGCTCATGGCATAGTGAGCAAGAAAGCTGTAGCTCGGATGATCTTTGAATTCGTAGTCCTCAATGTCGAATCCAATCGAATAAACATCGATCCCAGCATCATGCATGGCGCGGCAAAGCTCAACGGCTTGGCCTATGGAGTACCCGATGGGCATATGCTCTTCATACTCTTCATTAAATTCTCCGTCGGTCATAATCACCACGACTTTTCGTGTATTGTCGTCGTCATAATCCGCCGGAGAGGCGGTGGCCGGCCAAACGGACTGCCAGTTTGGCGACAAAGTGTACCAAGACCAAGCAACCGCAATGTGGCCGCCGGTCCATTGTTCTTCTGTAATCTCCATATTGTCGATCACGCTGAGCAATTTTGATCGATTGGCGCTTAGAGGCTGCACCTCACCGCTGGCAGGACAGGTGATGCCGGGATGCCATGGAATCATTTCGCCGACCCAGCTGCCAGGTTCTGGAGCCGCGTCAGTATGCTCATCCATACCTTCCCGTTCACGCACGCAGACTTTATCGACACCATCACCGAGTCGATCATCTAAATCGAACCGGCCCATAGCGCGATTGCCGTAGACCCCAGCATTGACCACCGTGCCGTATGGCACGATCGAGACGCGGACACGCGCTCCAGCGCTATTGTGAACCATGGACTTAATGAAATTCGTCGCCGCCGTTTTCAAAGCCTCTAAACGCGCGCCCGCCATCGAGCTCGAGATATCGAGCATCAACGCCACTTCGAGACTCGTCAGTTCGGCCTTTGCAGTCGCCCGCCTCTGCACCGAGACCGCGTCCAGGCTCTGAACCCGCGCCCCGAACAAGGTGGGTATACGGCACACGCCCGTTACCGAGACTTCATATTCGGGGCGATTGATCGTGACCTTCGGGTCATCGCAGGACGCGTCCGTAAACGCTGTGTTGAGCTGCGCGAAATAGGCGTTTTCAGCAATCTCGCGGATGTCTTTTACGTTATTGCTGGCATCATCAAACGCGCGAACGGCCGCCAAGCTGGCAAAATCGGCTGAAATCAAAACATGGCGTCCGAGATTGACTTGTCGTGAGACATCAATCGCAAACCCGACCACAGCCAATAGCGGCAAAATAGTCAGCCCTAAAAGCACAGAAAATTGCCCGCCTTCATGGCGGAAGCGCACCCAGAGTTGGGATAGTGTCACGTACCGGCTCCCTCATGCGCTTCGTTTGAAGTCGCACTGCGCCCCTAGTACGTGAGCCGCTGGTCTACGCGATGAGCTTAAACAAACTCATAGCGAAATGCTTGAAATTTCATCTATTTATGAGCGTTTCTTCGGCCCCATAAAGCCGAATAAGTGCCCTGCGACTTTGCGCATTTGGATCTCTTCGCTGCCCTCTGTGATGCGATAGCGGCGATGGTGGCGATAAATGTGCTCAAAAGGTTTGTGCCGGGAATACCCCATGCCGCCATGCACCTGCATCGCCTGATCCGCCGCATTGCAGCACAGGCGATTGGCTCGGTAATTACACATGGAGACTTTGTCCGACAGCTTCTGCGCCACTTCGGGCTTGGTCATCTGATCCATTTCCCAGGCCGTCTTAAAAATCAGAAGCCGCAGCATTTCCGCTTCAGAGGCGAGTTCAACCAGCGGGAACTGGATCGCCTGATTGACCGCCAAGGCTTTACCAAATGGCTTGCGCGCCCGGGCATATTCGACGCTCTCATCGATGCAATAGAGCGCCGCGCCTGTGGAACTGGCAGCTTGGCGAATGCGGTTTTCGTGAACAAAATGCTGGGCCAAAGCCAACCCGCCTTCGGGAGGACCGAACAAGGCGCTTTCGGGCACCCATACATTCGTGAGCGAGACGCGTGGGTGATCGGTCGGCATATTGAAGGTCCAAAGGTATTCTTCAATTTTCACGCCCGGCGCATCTGCCGGTACGAGCAAACAGCTGATCCCTCGGGCATCGCCATCGTCGCCGCTGGTCCGAGCAAAGCACATCATATGGGTCGCGACATGCATGCCGGTCGTCCACATTTTCTCACCATTGATCAACCAGCCATCGACGCCATCTCGGGTTTCGCGTTTGGCGACCGTATCCATATGCGTCGCGTCCGACCCATGTTCCGGCTCGGTCAATCCAAAGGTCGCGATGAATTTGCCATCGAGCGCGTCTTGGATCAGGTGCTTCTGCTCTGGACGGGCGAAGTCGCGCAGCATCAAAATTTGCGGATAATTGGCAACGATCGAATGCTCGTTCTGCAAATCATTGTGCAGGCCCAGCCCTTTGCGTGCCAGATGCTCTCGGATGATCGCCATGGCCAAATTCGACCCATCCTGACCGCCAAACTCAGACGGGAGCGCAAATCGGAAATGCCCGGCCTTGTCGGCGCGCCGCTTGGCTTCGCGTAGAAGCTCTTCCCAGTCATGCCGCGGGAGGCCGCCATTCTCAAAATCGGTCCGGGCCCATTCGCGTCGATGATCAAAGAACCGAATATTATCATCTTGTTGTTCGAGCGGTTTGATTTCCGCCTCGATAAACTCGTCCAAAACGGTCAGGTAATCCGCGATATCCTGAGGAATGTGGAAATCCATGGCCAGCCTCCTGTCTTTAGAGGCGACGATAAAAGGCCCATGAGGGGCGGCAATCCGGTTCGTCGCGTCAATTCGATTTCGATGCCCGCACCCTACTGACCACACTTGTCAGCAGATTTCGCAGCTGCAGCATAGAATTTGCGTCCTGAACGATTGACAAATTGTTCAATGATTATATTTCTGAGCCTGTTAGATGAACACATCAACATTGGCGTCTCGCCACCACAATTGAAAGGTTTCCTCCCATGATCCGCACCCTCACAGCCACCGCCGCCGCTCTTGCCTTTGCTGGCACCGCGTTCGCTGGTACAGCTTTTACCGCTAAGCTTGAAACTCCAATGCCAAAAGCAGAGAAGATCGTAGCTGCTAAAGCGCTTTGGAACTGCGCAGACGACACTTGCAGCGCCACGCTCGATCGCAAAACGGTTCGCGTGAGCACCTGTAAGCGCGTCGCCCGCGAAGTTGGAAAACTGGCAGAGTTCTCAACCGAGGAAGAGTCGCTGTCTGAAGCTGACCTCGAACGCTGCAACGCCGTCGCAAAATCGTAACGAAATTATTTACCTCACTCCTCCTCGAAGGGCTGTTTCTGCGGAAGCGGCCCTCTTTTTTTGTGCGGAGCATTTAAAATACTGACGCAAGCGTCATTCTCAAAAAAGGTGCTTTCACTTCGTTTGGAAATGAGCTCCTATGCCCAAAACAGAAATCAGGAGGAAGCGATATGATAGACGCCAAACGAACCCCAGACGATCGATTTGAGGGCCTGCCAGACTACGCGTTCGCGCCAAATTACATTGATACACTGCCAGGCTATGAGGGATTACGGGTTCATTACCTTGATGAGGGACCAAAGGACGCTGATCGCGTCTTTCTCTGCCTTCACGGTCAACCCACCTGGTCCTTTCTGTATCGCAAAATGATTCCCGTTTTCGTCGAAAGCGGGGCTCGTGTGATCTGTCCCGATTGGCTCGGCTTTGGGCGCTCTGACAAGCCGGTCGAGGATGAGGTCTACACGTTCCACTTCCACCGCAATATGATGGTCGCGTTCATCGAGGCATTGGATCTTCAGAACATCACTCTCGTCTGCCAGGATTGGGGCGGCATTCTCGGACTGACCATCCCGATGGATATGCCGGAGCGCTTCAGTCGGCTGCTCGTGATGAACACGGCCATCCCGGTCGGCGAAAGTCCCGGCCAAGGGTTTGATGCCTGGCGTGCCTATAATCGCTCACAACCAGATATGGACATTCAGGCGTTGATGAAGCGCGGCACGCCCATTCTCAGCGACGACGAAGCCGCCGCTTATGGCGCTCCATTCCCAGATATCACTTATAAAGCGGGCGTGCGCCGGTTCCCGGATCTCGTGATGACAGATCCTGGGATGGAAGGCGTCGAGACCTCGAAGCGTGCTGCAGACTGGTGGCGCTCAGATTGGACCGGCGAGAGTTTCATGGCGGTGGGGGCCCAGGATCCCGTGCTCGGACCAGCCCTGATGGAACGCTTACGCGCGACCATCGCGAATTGCCCGCCCGCTATGATGATCGAGGAGGGCGGCCATTTCGTTCAAGAGTGGGGCGAACCGATTGCCCGCGCTGCGCTGACCCAATGGGGCGACCTGAGCTAACCGCTAAACGGTCCAACACACAAAGAAAAAGGCCCGACCGAGTTGGTCGGGCCTTTTGTGTAAGGTTTGATCTGATCGCTTACTGAACGATGATCGTAACTTCCGAACGGCGGTTCAGCGGCTCACGAACACCATCGTTTGTCGCTTTCGCCAGGTCGTTCTCACCGCGGCCATCGGTGCCGATGCTTTCCGCATCGATTCCACGGGCCTGCAGCGCGTCAGAGACGATCGCTGCACGGCGTGCAGACAGACGCTGGTTGTAAGCCGAGGCACCAGAGGTGTCGGTGTGACCAACGATTGTTACGTTACCAGTTGAGCAATCTTCACGATCACGAATGTTCGCAATCGCCTGATCGATCACCGCAGAAGCCTGGCTCGTCAGATCCGCACGGTCCCACTCGAAGTAGACCACGAACGACTGATTAACAGTTGAGCATGGTGCAACCGGTGCTTCTTCAACCACGGTTGGTGGTGGAGGCGGCGGTGGCGGTGGCGGTGGTGGCGGTGGTGGAGGTGGCGGCGGTGGTGGTGGCGGCGGTGGCGGTGGTGGAGGTGGTGTCACACCAAACGCATAGCGCAGACCAGCCGTGACGCTGAGATCATTGTAGCTCGCGTCATAATCAACCCGGTTACCAACCTCATTGATCCCTTCAAGCTCCATGTCCTGAACGCTGAACGCGCGCAGACCCAGATCGAAGGTCAACTGATCGGTCAAACCATAGCCGAAGCCCGCGAGGCCTTGGATCGCCAAACCGGTTTCTTTGTCGTTGAAGCCGTTAGCGCCGAAGCTACGTGCAGGCGTTCCGATACCGTCTGTTACAGTTGCCGCAATGTTGCGAGCGCTCGCATCAATCTGTGCGACACCGATACCGGCGCCGACATATGGCTGGAAACGGCCTTCACGATTAAAATCGTAAAGCGCGTTGACCATGACATCGATGGAGCTGAAGCTGCCGTCTTTGTGGCGGCTGAAGATCAGGCGCTCAGTCGGCGCGAAAACATCAGCTGGAAGACCAACACCGGTGGTGCCGCCTTTTGGATCCAATTCACCATCGCGACCGGTAACAGCCGCTTCGAGACGGAAGCCATTGTCGAAAGCGTAACCGAGACCGAGGCTACCGAGATAACCGTCTTCAACTTCAGAATCACCACCCAGAGCGAATGGCACGCCTGGTTCGGCGTCGTGGTCGAAGGTGTTTGCGTCGGTGATAACACCGATGTCGGCGCGGCCATACCAGCCGTCGTCAGCCTGAGCGACAAAGCCGGTGCCGGCGAATGCGGCCGCGGCGGTTGCGCACATGAGAGTTTTTTTCATACTCTTCCCCTTGTGTCTGCCGTGACAACACCATTGTTTCACGACCGCAGGAACTTACGGACCATTCCGTAGAGCTTTGTCCCTAATCGCTTTTCTTAACAAGCGCGAGACAAGCTTTCACATGAATGCACGTTCCGTACCTTTTTTTAGCCATGCGCGGCGTATTTGCAACACGCGATCAGCAATCTTGTTCTCGGTGTGTCTCAATCGCTCTAAAACGGCTAACAATATGAATTTTATGCCATTATTCGTTCAAAGTTCTGCCACGTGCCGTGACCGCTTTGCGCGCCTCTTCGACGCTTTGGGCCGTCACATTCGCGGCATGTTCTGCGGAACGACTCACTTCCAAGCGCTGCCCCTCGCCAAAACTGGTCGCGAATCCGTCATCGATGATTCGCTTATAGTTTCGCAGTAGAGTTGGGTCACAACTGGCCATTTCATGCGCCAGTTTCACTGCCGCTGACACCAATTCCCCGGCTGGATAGACGCGGTTCACCAGCCCCCAGCGCTCAGCCGTTTCGGCGTCAAGGAAATTGCCTGAGAATGACAGCTCCTTGGCGCGGCTAATGCCGATCAGGCGCGACAGCTTTTGGCTCAGCCCCCATCCTGGCATGATCCCAACGCGCGCGTGCGTATCAGCGAACTTCGCTTCCTCTGAGGCCAGTAAGACATCGCACATCAAGGCCAATTCGAACCCGCCCGTGATCGCAAACCCATTGATCGCGCCGATAATCGGCCACGGAAAGCTTGCCAGCCCTTTCGCTAAATCAATCTCGCCGCCATCGGCGCCGAGCGCGAACCCCGTTTGACCCGCTTCTTTGAGATCAACCCCAGCGGTGAAGGCGCGCCCTGCCCCGGTAAGCACAGCGACTCGCACTGTGTCATCCGTGGCCAAGTCTGCAAACGTTTTGACGATTTCAGCTCGCAGCGCTCGACTCAACGCGTTCAAAGCGTCCGGACGGTTTAGGGTCACGATCGCGACGGGGCCGTCGCGTTCAACAAGAACGATGGGTTCACTCATATTTTGCTCCTAAGGGCGAATTGTTTGGTGTGATGATCAGGTCTTTCGTTCGGCTAGGCTTCACCGCTGATAATTTCAGGTTCGATGCCTTGCGCTCGGACCAACTCAATCAGTTTGTCACTGACTTCGGCAAGAAGAGCGTCATCTGTGCCGCGTGCAATCAGGGCGACTCCGCTATCGTTGAGCGACCGAAACCACGGGTAGGACCCGAGGCTGAGCGCGTCATAGGTCGCGGCAAGCGCGCCGAGTGCTTCGGCGACATCTCCCTCGCGCAGCCCCGTCCCGCGCACCGTGAAACTCTTGACCACCGCGCCTGTTTCAAGACGATGGCCAATGTCGCCCAACATGCCTTCAACAATTTTCGGTACGCCCGCCAGCGTAAAAACGTTGCCGGTCTGAAAGCCAGGCGCCCCAGACACTGGGTTTTCAATTAAGCTCGCCCCATCCGGGATTCGCGCCATGCGACGACGGGCGGGTGTGAAATCTGTCTTCATCACTTTGTAGCGCTCTGCGAGATCCCGCAGGACATCCGGATGTTCACCGATAGAAACCCCGAATGCAGCTGCAATCGCATCGGCCGTGATGTCATCATGGGTCGGGCCAATTCCCCCCGTCGTGAACACATATGTATAATTCGTCCGCAGCGTGTTCACCGCGTCGACGATGCGGTCTTGTTCATCTGGAACGATCCGGACTTCTTTGACGGGAATTCCAAACGGCGCAAGGAATCGCGCAATCGTTTGGGTATTGATATCGCGCGTCCGCCCGGACAGAAGTTCGTCTCCGATCAGGCAAATAGCGGCTGTTGGCGTACGGGTCATGGCGCTCAGGTAGACCATTGGCGCGAAGGAAGCCAAGCCATTTTCAATACCTCATTCCGGCCTTTCCTGCGCCAGAATATCGGCTTTTCCAACGCTTACCAATGTGCAACGCTTTGCATGAGGAGCTACGCATGGCAGAGTTTGGACCCAACGGAACGGTGATCGCCGCTGCCTCTTCGGCAACCGGCACCATGCCCGATTATACGGTTCCGGTGACGGCAAAGTTCAAACGTATCGGACTGGCGAGCTTTCTGTGTGGTATGGCCGCGTGCATCCTGGTCGCGCTGATTGGCGTCACCCTCCTCTTCCTGAGCTTCCAATTTGCTGGACTGTTCGGGCGCGACGCAGGGATCGTCTTTTCCGATGATGGCTTTTTGCAAGGCATGGGTTTGGCCACATTAATGTCGGCGATGAATTGGTATCTCGGCTATTTCACCATTCCCGCCGCCTGGATCGCGATTGCCTTTTCTTTGGGTCGATTTCCACGACGCGGCATCGTTCGGCCTGGCCCTTATTATCGTTGGGGCGCCATTTGGGGGGCCATTCTGGTCGGCGGGACAACAGGGATCGCCTGTTTTTTGATGGCCTCGTCAAATATTGCATCAGGAGTGGGTGGCCTGGTCGCCGGCGCGGCGATCGGGGCGGCTGCGGGCCTGATTTGCGGCGCGATCTTCCGCGGCATTGTCCGTCCCGCTGAGCAAGTCAAACGCATTCAAGTGGACGTGTTCTAAAGCGCCGCCTGATCTTGACGACGGATAGAAATCCAACCACGTGAGCGCGCATGCCCAAGCCTAAAATACAAATTTGGACCGATGGCGCGTGTAGCGGAAACCCTGGCCCGGGTGGCTGGGGCGCGCTGCTCGTCGCGGGAAACAAGCGCAAAGAGCTGTACGGCGGGGAGCCCGATACGACCAATAATCGGATGGAGCTGATGGCGGCGATCGAAGCGCTCAACGCGCTCAAGAAACCGAGCCTGGTGACCCTCCATACAGACAGCACTTATGTCAAAGACGGTTTGACGAAATGGATTCATGGCTGGAAACGCAATGGTTGGAAGACCGCCGCCAAGAAGCCCGTAAAGAACAAAGACCTTTGGCAGGCCCTCGAAACCGCCTGCGCCCGACATGAAATCGAGTGGGTTTGGGTCAAAGGGCATGCTGGGGATGAAGGCAATGAGAAGGCCGACGAACTGGCCCGCCTAGGCGCCGAAGAAGCCCGCGAAGAATAATACGACAGTCACCCGCGCCTGCGTCGGTAGCGATACGCACCGCCTCCCGGTGAAGCGGCCATCATCACCGCAAGCGACCTTTCTTTTATTTTTTTTCGTCCCTCTGTCAGGAACTCGACTTTCCATTCGTCTTGTTGACAGATGCTGCACTGGCGCAGGATCTTTAACACAAGACCTCTGGAGGGAGGATACTATTATGGCGAAATTCGTTTTGATGCTGCCCCACGCCCCGGACCGCTACACCAAGCTCGGCGAAGCCGAGTTCATGGATCTGATGAAGGATTATATCGGCTGGGTCGAGGAAATGAGCGCGAAAGGAAAGTTTGAAGGCGGCGAGAAGCTGCTCGACGAAGGTGGTAAAATTATCACCAACACATCGGGCACAATCGAAGTCCATGACGGTCCTTTTGCCGAGGCGGCGGAAATCCTAGGCGGGTATATGGTCATCAATGCCGAAGACTATGATGAAGCGGTCGAGATTGCGCGCTCGCATCCTCACATGAAACATAATGAGACCATCATCATTCGTCAGACGGATGCGTCTGCAGACTGATGAGCCCGCCAAGTGATACGCACAAATTGCTGGATGAAACCATCCGGCGGGAACGAGGCTGGTTGATCTCCAGCCTCGTTTCCAAGCTCGGACCGGCCAAAGTCGATCTCGCCGAGGATGTCGCGCAAGACGCCATCGTCAAAGCCCTCGCAACTTGGCCTTATAAAGGCATTCCAGACAGTCCCCGCGCTTGGCTACGCCGCGTCGCTGGCAATGCTGCGATAGATCGTGTCCGCCGCTCAGCGCGCGAGCTTGACGTCGACGAGGATTGGGACTTCGGCAGTACTACCCAAGACGTCATCACACCCTCGTTGAGTGATCCAGAACTCGATCTCATGGTGCTATGCTGTGACCCGGCGATAGAGCCGAAAGATCAACTCTTTCTGGCGCTCAAGACTGTGTCTGGATTTACCGCCGCGGAGACCGCTGCGCTCTTCTTTATGCAAGAAGATGCCCTCGCCCAGCGCCTGTCGCGCGCCAAGCGTAAGCTGAAAGCCCAATCTGGTGACCTCGCGCGGTTCCCGACACGGTTCGCGCTTAATGCCAGGCTACCGCAGCTTTTGCGCGTGATCTATTTAATGTTTGCCTGGGGCTATCTGCCTCGACGCAGCGATCAGCTCTTTCGCGAAGATATATGCCGCGAAGCCGTTCGGCTCTCTGAAGGCTTACTGGCGCAGACCGATGGACAAGCCGATGGCCATCACGCGCTGCACGCCTTGCTTTTGTTTCAAATGTCCCGTCTGCCCGCGCGCACAAATGCGGCAGGCCAGCTCGTAACGCTCGACATGCAAGATCGCGCGCTTTGGGACCGCGAGATGATCTTTGACGGCTTCCAACAATTGGAAGCGGCGCAAGCGAGCGAGACCCTAAGCCGCTATCATATCGAAGCTGCCATCGCTTCAATCCACGCCGAGGCGGAGACCTGGGAGGCGACAAATTGGATCGCCATCGCGCGCATGTATGAGCTACTGAACAAGCAGGCGCCATCACTCGCGGTTTTGATCAATTGGGCCGTGAGCTTCATGATGTTGGAAGACCTTGATCGCGCGCAAGCCAAACTTGACGAAGCACAGGCCCTGCCTGGCGCGGAGGCGTTCCCACCTTTTCACTTAGCCTTGGCAAAGCTCGCCAAACTCCGAGGCGACGCTGAAGCAGCTCGCACGAGTTATGAGGCCGCTAGGGCATGCCAAATCTCAGTCCCGGTCGCCGACCATATCGATCAGGATTTGAGCGAGGCGCTTGCCGGTTGAGGGCTTAAGCGCCGCACCTCAGCTTAAGATCAACCATTGATGACGGTTAGGCTTTGCGGCGTGCTTCGCAGTACCACCTCGCCCGCAGGCGCTTGAAAACGCGCGGTGAGCTGATCACAGTCTTGCTCGCGAACCGCCGTATCTGCGCCAATGCCTGCGAGGAGCGTGTTGAGTTGAAGCGCGCGCGTCGACCCGATCTCCAAGTTCAAGAACGACCCAGCCTGCGGCGCGGAGAGAGAGGGGTGCTCGGTTGCCTGCCAGTCAATCAAGAAGGGCACCAATCCGGCAAAATCGTGCTCAATGAGAAACAAGAGCTCCCATGTCAGGCGGTCGCCGCCGGGCGTGACCCGCGCCGTCTCAATTGGGCCCAAAGCGGCTGCGCCAAGATGCTGTTGCGCGACGAATTGCTTAAGCCCATTAAGATCATCGCGGCGAAGCACCCACGTCACCAGCCCAGGCTGATCGAGCTGCGCGAGACGCGCGCCGGTTGACCCCGGTGGCGGCTTGTCAGGCGCCATCACCTCTAAGTAGAGCCCAGTCCCTAGGCTCAGCAGCGCGTTGCGCGTGCCATGCGCTGGGTGTGATCCGCCCGGTTCTGGCGCCGCTCCAAATAAGCTTTCAATCTCAGCGCACCCTTGATCAAAGTCAGGCACACCCCAAACGAAATGATCAATGTCTAGGGTCATTCGCCCCTCTCGGTTCAAACCGCGAGTTCAGTTTGGCGATTTAAGCCTCGCCAAACCGTCCGTCTTCGATAATCGCGTCATAATCAGCCTGGATCTGCGCATATTTCATGTCGATGCCAATCTTCATCGTCTTGTGCGTGAAGATGTAAAGCCGATCGGCTTCGACGCACTCAGCGACCCAATCAGCCACCTTATTTGGATCCAATCCGCCGCGAATGACCTCATTCATCATCTGGAATTGCGGATCGTCTTTGGCGTCTTCGGCGGTGATCTCGCTCGACGGCGCGCCGAAGCCGGTCGTGTGAATGTTGGTGTTCACCCACCCCGGACACAGCACGCTGACGCCAATTTTGTGCGGCATCAGTTCGGCTTTCAGGCCTTCGGAATAGCCGACCACCGCATACTTCGTGGCATTGTAAGGGCCCATACCGCCTGGGGCCACATGCCCTGCCATAGAAGCCGTATTGATGAAATGCCCACCTTCGCCATGCGACTGGATCAGTGGCGTGAACACCTCGACGCCATAGACCACACCGAGCAGGTTGATATCGACGATCCAGCGCCAGTCTTCGATTGGAATTTCGCCCGGCTGGCCGCCTTTGCCGACGCCAGCATTATTGGCAACGATATGCACCTTTCCAAAATGATCGATCGTCGCTTGCGCCGCCGCTCTGACCTGTTCGACATCCGCAACATCGCAGACGACGGAAGCGATTTCATTGCTGTCCTTAGACAGCTCAGCCACGGCGCGGTTAAGCCCCTCTTCGTCGCGATCCGCGAGCATGACCCGCGCGCCGCGTTTCAGAAAAGACCGCGCCATAGCCAGGCCCAATCCGCTTGCTCCCCCAGTCACAAAGGCCACTCGTCCTGCGATTTCACTCATGCTCTTGTCTCCTAAAACAAACGGCCTGCCAGGATCGCCCCGCAGGCCGTTTCGGTATTGGTGCGCGGACGCTTAAGCGTCGACGGTGCCTTTCATGAAGCCCGCCAGGCGCTCATTGATGATCTGATCCGCCTCGGCCATGATCCGATCGATCAATTCCTTACAGGTCGGAATATCATAGATCAGGCCGGCGACCATGCCGCAGGACCAAGCCCCAGCATCCATTTCGCCATCCATCATGATGCGCGGATAAACCCCGGCCACTTCATCGATAATGTCTTCGAATTTCAGGTCCGCACCGAGCGCTTTTTCTTTTTCAAGCAGACGCTCAACAGCGGCATTGGTCAGCACGCGCTCTGTGTTGCGCAGCGGGCGCATGACAAGGCGCGTGTCGAGCTCAGAGGCCGCGACAATCGCTTGTTTCACATTCTCATGCACCGGTGCCTCTTTGGTGGCGATGAAACGGGTGCCCATGTTCATGCCTTGCGCGCCCATAGCGAGCGACGCGACGAGTGAGCGACCATCGGCCATGCCGCCAGACGAAACGAACGGGATCTCCAGCTCATCTT
Organism: Henriciella sp.; assembly: GCA_965279045.1. GTDB lineage: Bacteria > Pseudomonadota > Alphaproteobacteria > Caulobacterales > Hyphomonadaceae > Henriciella. The sequence continues at coordinate 47,065 of CBDIHJ010000046.1, forward strand.
GTGCCCGCGGCAGCAGGATCATGTTTGGAATGTCATCCTCACCGGGGTGACCACCACACTCAAATCCGTCCACAGAGACCGCGTCACAGCCAATATCTTGGGCCTTCAGAGAGTGACGCACAGAGGTACATTTGTGGATCACTTTGATGCCGGCATCTTTCAGCGCTGGCAGCACTTGCGCGGGGTTGCGGCCGGCCGTCTCGACCACTTTCACGCCGCCATCAATCACGGCTTTGACGATGGCAGGATAATCTGGCGGGTTGAGCGTTGGCAGGAAGGTGATGTTCACGCCGAACGGCTTGTCGGTCATATCGCGACATTTGGCGATTTCATTGGCGAGATCTTCGGGCGTCTTTTGGGTCAGACCGGTGATAATGCCGAGGCCGCCTGCGTTTGAAACAGCCGCGGCCATTTCCGCAAAGCCCACATAGTGCATGCCACCCTGAATGATCGGGTGCTCAATGCCAAACATTTCGGTGATGGCGGTTTTCATGCGAGTATCCTCCTTGTTCTCGCTCACAATGTCCCTCAAACTGGCGCGAAACAAGTCTGACTTAGGGGAAGCGAGATGCCCAAGAAACTGTTCCTGCACGGTGTTCCGGACACGCCGAGCATGTGGGATCCGTTGATCCATGAGCTCGAGCTTGCACCGGGCACCTATCTCGCGCCTGCCATGCCGGGATTTGTCGATCCGGCGCCTGCTGGCTTTAGCGCCACCAAAGAAGCTTATGTCGATTGGTACATCGCCGAGATCGAACAGGCGCATGCCGAAGACGGACCCGTGGACTTGGTCGGGCATGATTGGGGCGCGATCATCACTGTGCGTGCCGCAAGTTTGCGCCCCGAGCTGATCCGCACCTGGTGCGTCGCCAATGCGCTGCCGCATCCGGACTATAAATGGCACTCCATGGCGCGGATGTGGCAAACCCCGATCGTTGGAGAGATCATGACCGCGATCACGCGCAAGGAGCAGCTTTGCAAAGCGCTCCACGCGCAAGGCATTCCGGCGGACCTAGCGTCAAAAGAGGCGAGCCATTGGTCGCCGCATATGAAGAAATCGATTCTGCGCCTCTACCGCTCGGCGAAGACGGCGGGTTCGGATTGGTGGCCTGAAACAAAGAATTTGCCAGATCGCGGACTGGTCTTCTGGGGCGTGGACGATCCTTATGTCCCTGTCGAGATCGCTGACAAGTTCTGTGCCGAAACCGGCGCAACGCTGCTTAAGCAGGAGAAGACTGGGCATTGGTCGATCATTGAACGCGCCGATGTGATGGCGAAAGCGCTTGAGCGGCATTGGAGTTGAGCCGCACTCGCCCTTCGACTTCGCTCAGGGCGAGCACTTATAAAGCAAGGTGCGGCACGCTCTGACTCATCCTGAGCGAAGTCGAAGGACGAGGCGCAGCTTCCCGTACGCCTGGCTCTTAATCCTTCGACTTCGCTCAGGATGAGGGCCTAGGAAAAACAAATCAAAGGCCCTGGAAGCTTACCCAAACCCATCCAAAAATGCTGCGACATTGGCTCCAAGCGCCTCAATCGCGTAACCGCCTTCCATACAAATCAGTGTCGGCAAACCGAGCGCGGCGATCATCGCTGCCATATCCGAGTATTCCGGCGTTTCGATGCTGAAGAAACTGATCGGATCGCGAGCATACGTATCGGCCCCATACGGCACGATGAGGAGGCCCGGCGCGAAGGTTTGAACCCGTTCAATCGCTCGGCTGAGCGAGGTTTGATAGTCCGCCCAACCGGTCCCACGGGGCATCGGAAGATTGAACGCTGCGCCCTGCCCGCAGCCTGAGCCGGTCTCATCGGCATGCCCCCAATAGAATGGATAATCCGTCCTCGGATCGGCATGGAGCGACACGGTCAAAACCTCGGCCCGCTCATAGAAAATGTCCTGCGTGCCATTGCCGTGATGATAATCCACATCCAGTATCGCGACCTTGGAAACGCCTCTCGCCAAGGCTTGCTGCGCGCAGATCGCGACATTGTTGAGGTAAGAATACCCGCCCATATAATCGCGCCCGGCATGGTGGCCCGGCGGACGGCAAAACGCGAAAGCTGAGCGCGCGCCACCCAGCACGTGATCCAAACCCGAGAGCGCCGCTTGTGCACTCCAATAGACGGTTTCCCATGTTCCAGCCGCGACCGGAGTCCCGCAATCATAAGCGTACTGCCCCAGCTCAGCGTCAATCCGACTCAAAGTGAGCGGCCGGCGTCCGCGAATGGGGAACACATATGGAAACGCATCTCCTGGACGCCCGGCTTGCACCCAGTCGTGATGCGCGCGTTGAAGAAAGTCGACATAGGCTGGATCATGCACAGCGAGGATTGGATCTAATCCGTGATCAGCCGGGGCAACGGTATCGCTGAGCACGGCCTTGATCGCGTCGACCCGCGCTTGCGATTCTGCGTGCGGCACCAGTTCACCGTTCTGAAGCTCTAAGGCCGGCGCGTGTTTGGATTGATGCTCAGAAAAGAAAGATCTCATTCGGCGGACCTAGCATACTGGCACGTCCCAACAAGAATTGCAGATTGCAGAGCTCGTGGGCCCTTATGCGAAACCGAGCACCGCAATCTGCAATGCCCGAAGCATCCACCCCAGCCAAGTCCCCTGATTTTATGAGACTTTCGAAAGCGTCGTCTCATTTGCAAGCTTTCGATCACTGCCGGGAGCAACTGCGACAACCATGCTCCTGGCCCTTGAGCGTCGGCGGACCATTGCACGTCCCCCACCCCAGCTGGCCGTCGACGCTTCTTTTTTGGGCTTAACTCTCTTGCGGCGCCAATTGCGGCAGGATGGGGATGACTTGGGTCTCCATAAAGGCTTGCTCGTAGGCCTCTTCTGGCGCGTTGCGGACGGCTTGATCGAGCGCTTGGGCATCCGGCCCGACCAGGATCCGCCAGCGTTCATCCCGCACCCCCTGTAAGATAATCCGCGCGGCCTCAGCTGGGTCTAACCCATTATCGCGAAAGGCTTCCCCGCGGGCTTGCGGGTCTTCGGCAATTTCCGGATCGCGATTGGGAATGTCATCGTTTAGGAGATCGCCAAATTCGCGCATTGTATTCAGAGCGATATTGGTACCGATATGCCCCGGCATGACCACACTGGCTTTGAGGTGCGGGGCATTGTTGCGAAAATCACTGACCAAGGCTTCCGTGAAGCCCTTCACCGCAAACTTCGCGGCAGAATAAGCGGTGTGTGACGTTTCCGGACCAAGGCTTGCCCAGAACCCGTTGACCGAACTGACATTGATCATGTGACCCTCGTCCGCCCGCTTCAAGGCTGGGAGAAAAGCCCGTGCGCTATAATAGACCCCGTACCAACACACACCGAATGTGCGTTCCCAAACATCGCGTGGTGTGGTGACGAAGCTCCCGCCCCCACCGATCCCGGCATTGTTGAACAAGAGATGGATATGATCGGTGTCGTGCCGTTGAAGCGTGTCATCGCGAAAAGCGTTGAGTTGCTCTTCCATCGCCACATCCGCCAGGAAGCCGGTGACCCGAACACCTTGCGGCGCGCCGTCGAGCGCGAACGCGCAGCTTTCCTCCATATCCGTTTGAGAAATATCGCACATCGCGACGCTGCACCCCTCTGACGCGAGTTGTTTTGTCAAAGCGCGCCCTATCCCTGTGCCTCCGCCGGTGATCACGGCCAGTTTGCCACTAAAATCCTTCATACTTTTCCTCCCGCTCTGGCTGTCCCCAGTCTGTTTGAGCTTCAGCCTATGAGGTCACCCCATGCTTGCCAACGCAGACCCCGCGGCAAGGCAGGCTCAGGCCCTCCGCGAAGGCCAGCGAATAAAGAACCCCAAATCGGATCGGACGATTGACAGCCGCGTCTCTATATGTAATTTGAACATGTTCATTTAATCATTTGCGGTCGCTTTCTAACGCGGCTTGAGGAGTTCAATCATGGCATCGCTCGATCAAAGCGGCACGCAAAACCGGCGCATAACGCGCCGCGCACCGATTGCGCGTTTTCTCGAAACTTGGCTGGGCGCCCCGCTCAATCTGTTGGAAGCGTCGCTGCAATGGATCCTGGTGCGCCCGACCCGATGGATGATGCGGCATCTAGATGCGGCGTCTTTAAAAACTCGAGGGGACTTGGCTGCGCGAGGTGCTTTCGCATACCCTCTTTCCGTTCACTCTGATCTTGTCGCTGTTCATTGGCTTCAAGCTGGTCGAGAACGGGATCACTAGCCTGACTTTTGTCGGCTTCCTCTTGCTACCGATTATATACGGGCTCTACTGCGCGCCGTTTGAGCGCCTGATGCCGTATAGCCGCAATTGGCTCGAAGGTGGCAATGACACCGCGGTCGATATCATCATGTATTTCTCTGGCGCGTTCTGGAGTGGCATCTCCAAACTCATTGTCAGTGCGCTGTTCATTATCGGTATGGTCGAAGCGCTAGAGCCGTACGGGCATGATCTCTGGCCAACCCATTGGAACCCGATCGTACAGGTCTTCCTGTTCATTCTGATCAAGGATTTCTTCCGCTATTGGTTCCACCGCGCGCTGCACGAGATCCCTGCCCTGTGGCGGGTGCACGCGGCGCACCACTCCGTTGAGCGGCTTTACTGGCTGAACGGTATTCGCGCCCATCCGCTTGAAATCATTGGCCAGGCCATTTTCTACGCCATCCCGCTCGCTTTGGTGCAACCAACGGCCGAAATCGCGCTGGTGGCCGTGATCCTGCAGCTCAGCATTGGCATCTTCCAGCACTCAAATATCGATCTCAAGCTGGGCTGGTGGGAATATATTTTCTCGATCGGCGACAATCACCGCTACCATCACTATCCCGATAAGGGGATTGGCGACTCGAATTATGGCGGCGAGTTTATTATCTGGGACATCCTGTTCGGCACATTCCACAATCCGCGCGACGAGCGCCCGCATGACCGGATCGGTATCGGCACCGCGCCAGACTATCCAATGACCGTGGCCGGGCTGTATCTCGCCCCCTTCTTACCGAGCCAGAAAGTGTTCGGGCCCAAAGCCGACGAGTCCCCTGAAACGGTCGATCTCGACCGCGACCCTACGCTCCAGCCCGCTGAATAAAGCGAAGCGCCTTGGCAATAGAAAAAACCCGCACCTTAACTGGTGCGGGCTTTTGAATTTTCTTTGTTCAGAGAGGCTTAAAGCGATCTATTCGTCCATCGCCTCAAGTTCGGCCTCGTGGCGCGCACGGTCAGCAGCGCCGCGGGCATCTTCGTCACGATCGACCAGTTCGATGACGGCGCGAGGGGCGTTGTCACCATGACGGAAGCCCGCCTTGAGAACGCGGGTATAGCCGCCATTGCGGTCTTTATAGCGCTCACCGAAGACTTCGAAGAGCTTACGAACTGCGGCTTCGTCGCGAACCTTAGAGATCGCCTGACGACGCGCGTGAAGGTCGCCCCGCTTAGCCAGCGTGATCAGCTTGTCCATAAACGGCTTCATCTCTTTGGCTTTGGGCAGAGTCGTGACGATCTGCTCATGCTCGATCAGAGATGCTGCCATATTGGCAAACATCGCCTTGCGGTGCGAGGCTGTGCGGTTCAGCTTACGATGTGCGATGCCGTGGCGCATGTTGGTCTCCTTGCGTGCCCTCTCGGGCATACACTCCTATAGGTGGTCGTCGTATTTCTTGGCGAGGGCCTCGATATCTTCTGGCGGCCAATCTGGCACGTCCATACCGAGGTGAAGGCCCATTCCGGCCAAGACTTCTTTGATTTCGTTGAGCGATTTGCGACCGAAGTTCGGGGTGCGAAGCATTTCTGCTTCCGACTTCTGAATGAGGTCGCCAATGTAGACAATGTTGTCGTTCTTCAAGCAGTTTGCAGAGCGAACAGATAGTTCCAGCTCGTCGACTTTCTTGAGCAGAACAGGGTTGAAGCCCAAATCACTCTCTTCAGTCTGACCCGAGCTTTCGGTCTCAGGCTCATCAAAGGTGATGAAGAGTTGCAACTGGTCCTGCATGATGCGCGCGGCATAAGCGACAGCATCTTCCGGAGAGATCGAGCCATCGGTCTCTACGGTCAGGGTCAGTTTGTCATAGTCGAGAACCGTGCCTTCACGGGTGTCTTCAACCTGATACCCAACGCGGCGAACCGGTGAGTAGATCGCATCAACCGGAATAAAGCCGATCGGCGCATCTTCAGGGCGGTTCTCAGTGGCAGGGACATAGCCTTTACCTGTCGCCACAGTGAATTCCATGTGAAGGTTGGCACCATCATCAAGCGTACAGATGACGTGATCCGGATTGAGGATTTTCACATCGCCTGGAGTCTCGATCTGCCCCGCTTTGACCTCGCCTTTGCCAGACGCTTTCAGGATCATGCGCTTTGGCGCATCAGAGACCATGTCGACGGCAACTTGCTTCAGGTTCAGGATGATCGTGGTGACGTCTTCACGCACGCCCTGGATAGAAGAAAATTCATGAACAACACCATCAATCTGCACGCCGGTAATCGCGGCGCCTTGCAGAGATGAAAGCAGGATACGGCGCAGCGCATTGCCCAACGTCGTGCCGAAGCCACGCTCAAGCGGCTCAACAACGAGTTTTGCAACGCGAGTCGCATCACGACCGCCCTCGACAACGGGGCGGTTCGGACGGATCAACGCTTTCCAGTTACGGTCGTTTACAATGATGTCTTCGGCTTCGGTCATGCTCAGCCTTTCTGTAAATTCAGGTCAATAAAGGACTATACGCGGCGACGCTTTGGCGGGCGGCAGCCATTGTGCGGGATCGGCGTGGTGTCACGGATGGCAGTGACGGTCAGACCGGCAGCTTGCAAAGCACGCAGCGCGCTCTCACGGCCAGAGCCTGGCCCGCGAACATTGACCTCAACCGTTTGAAGGCCATGCTCCATGGCTTTCTTTGCGGCATCCTCAGCGGCCACCTGGGCAGCGTAAGGGGTCGACTTACGAGATCCTTTAAAGCCCATCGCGCCAGCAGAAGACCAAGAAATGGCATTCCCTTGCGCGTCTGAGATGGTGATCATCGTATTGTTGAAGCTTGAGTTTACATGCACGACGCCAGACGTAATGTTTTTACGGGCGCGGCGTGCAACGCGGGTGGTTTGACGGGCCATCTCTCGAAGATCCTATTTCTTCTTGCCGGCGATCGGCTTAGCGGGGCCCTTGCGGGTCCGGGCGTTGGTGTGCGTGCGCTGGCCGCGAACCGGCAGGCGCTTACGGTGACGGAGACCGCGATAGCAACCAAGGTCCATAAGACGTTTGATGTTCATCGAAACTTCACGGCGAAGGTCACCTTCCACCATATAGTCACTGTCGATTGTCTCACGGATTTTGATGACTTCTGCATCAGACAGATCAGCCACACGGCGCTCTGGTGTGATGCCAATCTTCTCACAAATCTCATCGGCTTTGGCTGGGCCAATGCCATGAATGTAACGCAGCGCGATTGGAACGCGCTTATTCGTCGGTATATTGACGCCTGCAATACGGGCCAAAGCCAGTCTCCTAATAGTTCAAAAAGAAAGCCGCAGTTCGCACAGCACAAACACCGCTGCACGCTTGCAGACTCATCTCTTAACGAAGTGCGTCGTTATAGACGCAACAATTGGTACGTCAACCACTGAATCAGCGGTTCACGCAGCTTCAAACAGCCTCCTTCAAGGCCGCGTCGATTCCGCCACTAACTTCATCGATTGAGGCCATGCCGTCAACCTCTCGGAGGATCCCGCGCTCGGCATAGATCGGCACCAGAGGCGCGGTATCTGCATTGTATTTTTCAAGGCGAACCGAGAAGGTTTCTGGATTGTCGTCCTTACGGCCCTGCTCTTCAAATCGTTTGGTGACACGCGCCAAAAGGGCTTGCTCATCGACCACGAGCCGGATCACACTGTCGACTTTCTCGCCCCGGCTTTCCAAGAGCTTATCCAGGGCTTCAGCCTGACCGACTGTGCGCGGGAACCCGTCATAAATAAAGCCGGCGGCGCCTTTATTGGTGTCGAGCTGCTCATCGATCAGCGCGATGACAATTTCGTCTGAAACCAGCGCGCCAGATTCCAAGATGGATTTCACCTTGTTTCCGAGCTCTGATCCTGAGGCGACGGCGGCGCGGAGCATGTCCCCGGTCGACAATTGAATATAGCCGCGTTCTGCGACAAGTTTCTTTGCTTGCGTGCCTTTGCCGGCCGCTGGCGGTCCAAACAGGATCAGATTCATTTCTTGCGCTTCCCTCCAAGCCGCGATTTCTTGATCAGCCCCTCATATTGGTGGGCAATCAAGTGCGATTGTATTTGTGTCACCGTGTCCATCGTCACAGAGACCACAATGAGCAAGCTAGTTCCCCCGATGTAAAAGGGAATACCTGGCACATAGCGTCGCAAGACTTCTGGCATCAAGCAGACAAAGACAAGATAAATCGCACCAATCGTCGTGAGTCGAGTTAGCACATAGTCGAAGTAGGCTGCGGTGTTCTTGCCCGGACGGATGCCCGGAACGAAACCGCCATACTTACGCAGATTGTCCGCCGTCTCTTCCGGATTGAACATGATCGAGGTGTAGAAGAACGTGAAGAAGGCCACGAGCACACCGTAAGTGATAATGTAAGTCCAGCTGCCAGGGGAGAAGGCGGTCGCCATCCAAGCCACGAACCCACCCTCAGCCGCGGCGTCGGCGGCCACTGCCGTGTTGCCACCGAGAATTCCGACGGCTGTCAAAGGCAGCATCAGGATCGCGATCGCGAAGATGGGCGGGATCACGCCAGACGTGTTGAGCTTTAGCGGCATGAACGAGCTTTGGCCCTGAGCCGCCTGGTTTGCCGCTTGTTGGCGCTTTGGATATTGGATCAGAACCCGGCGCTGCGAACGCTCAATGAAGACGATGAACACGGTCAACGCGATCACCAACGCAGCGACGCCAACCACGAAGACCACATTGATGCCCTGCTCACGCGATCCGCTAAACAGGTTGAAGATCGCGCGCGGCATCTCGGCGATAATGCCAGCGAAGATGATCAAGGAGATCCCGTTACCGACGCCTCGCGCCGTGATCTGCTCACCCATCCACATCAGGAACATGGTGCCGCCGGTAAAGGTGGTGACGGCGGTCAGCACGAAGAACCATTGCGGCAAGCCATCATAAGCGGCACCGGAGAGGCCCATCGAGATTCCGAAGCTCTGCACAATCGCAAAGGCGAGCGTCAGATAACGCGTATATTGGTTGATCTGCTTGCGCCCCGATTCGCCTTCCTTCTTGAGCTTTTCAAGCGAAGGGACGGAGGAAGTCATCATTTGGATGATGATCGACGCGGTAATGTACGGCATCACGTTGAGGGCGAAGATACTCATCCGCTCAATCGCACCGCCGGCAAACATATTCATATTGCCAAGCATACCGCCTTGCTGGCTGGCAAAGAGCTGAGCGAACTGATCCGGGTCAATCCCTGGCAACGGAATGTAGGTGCCGAGCCGGTAAAGGAATAACACGAACAGAGTGAACAGGATGCGGCTTTGAAGGTCCTTCGCCTTGGCAAAGGTCCCAAAATTCATGTTCCGCGCGAGTTGTTCAGCAGCAGTAGCCAAGGGGGACTCCTTCTCCCGGAAATGCGTTCGCCGCCAAGATTGGCGGCGAAAGCGTGTTTGTGAAGACGTTTAGTGGAAAAAGCTAGAGGATTATTCTGCTTTTTCTGTCGGGACAGATCCGGTCACAGTGACCTTTCCGCCCGCCTTCTCGATCGCTTCAATCGCCGCCTTAGAGGCGCCAGTGACAGTGATTTTGACCTTCTTCGGGGCATCGCCCTTCGCCAAAAGACGTACACCATCCTTCAGGCGGCGCACAACACCCGTCGCGACTAAGTCAGCTTCTGTGATCTCTTTTTTAGTGTCCAGCTTACCGGCCTCGATTGCCTTGGACAGGATGCCAAGGTTCAACCAAGCGTGGTTCTTCGAGTTGCGGGCTGTGAAGCCGCGCTTTGGCAGACGCATATAGATCGGCATCTGACCGCCCTCGAAGCCATTAATGGCAACGCCTGAACGAGACTTTTGACCTTTGACCCCGCGGCCACCGGTCTTGCCTTTGCCAGAGCCAACGCCGCGACCAACCCGGTGGCGGTTTTTCGTTGATCCTGCTGCAGGAGAGAGTTCGTTGAGTTTCATGTTCTATCCCTCGACGACTTCAACAAGGTGAGACACCTTATTGATCATGCCGCGAACGGCAGGTGTATCTTCCAGCGTCCGGGTGCGGCCGATCTTGTTCAGACCAAGGCCGACCAGTGTTTGACGCTGATCGGGCGCGCGACGGATCGGGCTACCGGTCTGGCGCACTGTGACGGTGGCTTTTGTTTTTGCCATTGGTCAGATCCTCTTCTCTTAAGCGTCAGCCGCTTCGGCCATGCCAGCTTCAGACGCACCATCGGTCCGGCGACCGACAATGTCCTGAACTTTCAGACCGCGCTTCGACGCAACGGAACGCGGGCTCGCCTGATTGACGAGCGCGTTAAAGGTCGCGCGAACCATGTTGTACGGGTTAGACGAGCCGATCGACTTGCCAACAACGTCTTGGATGCCAAGCACTTCCATCACGGCGCGCATCGGACCACCCGCAATCACGCCGGTTCCGGGAGGCGCTGCACGCAGAACCACTTTACCCGCGCCCCAACGGCCTTTGCCGTCATGGTGCAAGGTGCGGCCTTCGCGAAGCGGCACGCGAACCATGTTGCGCTTTGCTTCTTCTGTGGCTTTGCGGATCGCTTCAGGCACTTCGCGGGCTTTACCCTTACCGAAGCCTGCGCGGCCCTTTTGGTCACCGACCACGACGAGCGCGGCGAAACCAAAATTCTTACCACCTTTAACGGTTTTGGCGACGCGGTTGATACCAACCAGTTTGTCGACGAATTCGCTTTGCTGCTCTTCGTCGCGATCCCGGCGGCGTCCGCGGCCTCTGCCTCTTTCTTCAGCCATGGTGACTCTCCTAGAACTTCAGACCGCCCTCACGGGCGGCATCTGCCAGGGCTTTCACCCGGCCATGGAAAACAAAACCGCCACGATCAAAGACAACGTCTTCAATCCCAGCTTTTTTGGCGCGCTCAGCAACCGTTGCTCCAACCTTAGCCGCCGCTTCGACGGTGCTGGTGGATTTCAGACCCTTGCGGACATCTGCTTCCAAAGTAGAGGCAGACGCCAGGGTCACACCCTGCTCATCATCAATGATTTGAGCAGAGATATTCTTGCCAGACCGGGCCACAGACAGACGGACTTTGCCTTCTGCCGTTTTGCGGAGCTTGGCGCGGTTGCGCTGTTGGCGCCGAATGAATTTTTCGCGTGAGGACAACATGATTACTTCTTCTTGCCTTCCTTGCGGCGGACGTATTCGCCCTCATAACGGACACCCTTGCCTTTATAAGGCTCTGGGCGGCGATAATTGCGGATCTCAGCAGCGACCTGACCGACCACTTGCTTATCAGCGCCAGAGATTTCGATCTCTGTTGGCTTCGCGCATTTGATCGTGATGCCGTCTGGCGCCTTGTAGATGACGTCATGGCTGAAGCCGAGCGCCAGCTTCAAGTCAGACCCTTGCATCTGCGCACGATATCCAACGCCCACCAGTTCCAGCTTCTTGGTGAAGCCTTCAGCGGCGCCTTGAACCAGGTTCGCAGCGTTTGAGCGCGAGGTGCCCCACAGCGTCCGTGCAGACGGGTCGAGCGCTTGCGCGAACGTCATCTTCTTGCGGCCTTTCTCGTCATTGATGCGAATTTTCTCATTCGCAGCGTTGACCAGATCGTCGCGCGGATTGATGCGCAGCTCTGCACCTTCAAGCTCAGCCGAGATCACTTCCGGCAGCTCAAGCGCGAGCTCGCCTTTCGGGCCTTTTGCTTTCAGCAATTGGCCTTCAATCGTGACCGTCGTGCCTGACGGGACAGAAATTGGAAGTTTGCCAATACGAGACATATCAGTTCACCCTTCCCTTAGAACACGCGGCAGAGAATCTCGCCGCCGACATTCTCGTTGCGCGCAGTGTTGTCAGACATCACGCCCTTCGAGGTCGACAGGATCGAAATCCCAAGCCCGTTGCGAACCAGAGGAATGTCACTCTTGGAAGAGTAAACACGACGCCCTGGCTTCGAGACGCGACGGATCTCAGAGATCACCGGCGTGCCATCGAAATATTTCAGTTCAATCTCGATATGCTTGTGACCGTCTTTTTCGATCTCAGCATATCCACGAATATAACCCTCGCCTTGCAGCACTTCGAGCACACGGGCGCGAAGTTTGGAGGCGGGTGTCACGACCTTGTCCATGCCGCGCATTTGCGCATTACGGATACGGGTCAGCATATCACCGAGGGGATCAGAAATCGCCATAATATCCCTCCTTACCAGCTAGACTTGACGAGACCTGGGATTTTCCCGAGCGAGCCAAGCTCACGAAGGGCAATCCGAGACATTTTCAGTTTGCGGTAATAACCGCGCGGACGACCGGACACTTCACAACGATTGCGCACCCGATTGGGGGCAGAGTTGCGAGGAAGCTCAGCCAGTTTCAGACGCGCTTTAAAACGCTCTTCCAAAGGCAGATCTTCATTCATCGCGATCGCTTTAAGCTCTTCGCGTTTGGCCGCATATTTCTCGACCAGGCGCTTGCGCTTATCATTCCGCTCAACAGCACTCTTTTTAGCCATAACAGTCTTCCTTCAGTGCTAGTTCCGGAACGGGAAGCCACACTGCGCGAGCAGGCTTTTGGCTTCTTCGTTCGAGTTGGCGGTGGTACAAACAATAATGTCCATACCGCGAATATCGTCGACATCGTCATAGTTGATCTCTGGGAACACGAGTTGTTCCTTCAGACCCATGGCGAAGTTGCCGCGTCCATCAAAGCTCTTGCCGTTCAGACCACGGAAGTCTTTCACACGCGGCAGAGCGATGTTGGTGAGACGGTCCAGGAATTCGTACATACGATCCCGGCGCAGGGTCACCTTACAGCCGATCAGCATGTCTTCGCGCAGCTTAAAGCCAGCGATAGACTTACGAGCTTTGGTCGCAACCGGCTTCTGACCTGCGATCTTTTCCATCTCGGCCAGCGCCGTTTTGATCTTTTTGGAGTCAGCAACAGCTTCGCCAACACCCATATTGATCACGACTTTGTCGATCTTGGGGATCTGCATGTCATTCGTATAGCCAAACTCTTCTTTGAGCTTGCCACGAATTTGCTCGTCATACTTCTTCTTGAGGCGAGGAGTGTAGTCTTTAGACATCTAGAGCCTCTCCTGAACGCTTGGCATAGCGGAACTTCCGACCATGCTCATCAATCTTGAACCCAACCCGTGTTGGTTTGCCGTCCCGCGGATCGATCATCGCTACGTTTGACGCATCAATCGGTGCTTCAAACGAGTTGATGCCGCCCTGAGGGTTCGCTTGGCTTGGCTTGATGTGACGCTTCACAACGTTCACACCACGCACAACCACACGGTTCTCAGCTGGAATGACTTTCAACACTTCGCCCTCTGCGCCTTTATTACGGCCAGTGAGAACGATCACGCGGTCACCCTTTTTCACTTTCGCAGCCATAGCTACAGCACCTCCGGCGCCAGTGAGACGATCTTCATGTGGTTCTTGGCGCGCAGCTCACGTGGAACAGGGCCAAAGATCCGAGTGCCGATCGGCTCATTATTATTGTTGATCAGGACAGCCGCATTGGTGTCGAAACGGATGGTTGATCCGTCCGGGCGGTTAATGTCCTTAGCGACACGAACGACGACGGCACGACGCACGTCACCTTTCTTCACGCGGCCAGTTGGAATTGCTTCCTTGACTGAAACCACAATCACGTCACCCACAGAGGCGTAACGACGTCCGGCACCGCCCAGCACTTTAATGCACTGAACGCGGCGGGCGCCAGAATTGTCCGCGACCCGTAGGTTGGACTGCATCTGGATCATGCGTCGCCTCCATCACTCGAGATGACTTCCCAACGCTTCAGTTTCGAACGTGGCGGACATTCACGGATCGTGATTGTCTGACCTTCGACAGCAGCATTGTCTTCGTCATGTGCGTGATAGCGCTTAGAGCGACGCACGGTTTTCTTCAGCAGCGGGTGCAGGAAACGACGCTCCACGCGCACAATCGCGGTCTTATCCTGCTTGGTCGAGACCACTACGCCTTCCATAACACGTCTAGGCATATCTTACTCCTACGCCTCAGCGTCCGCGCGGGCCTGCTCGCGAAGCAGGGTCTGGACGCGAGCGATATCGCGGCGAACGACCTTGATGCGGGCGGTCTTCTCCAACTGGCCGGTGGCCTGCTGGAAGCGGAGGTTAAACTGTTCCTTCTTCAGCTGCAGGAGCTCTTCCTTCAGCTGATCCGGGCTCTTCGAACGGAAATCAGAAGCTTTAGCCATGCTTAAATTCCTTCAATCCGGCGGACGATCTTCGTGCGGATTGGCAGCTTAGCTGCCCCGAGGCGCAGCGCTTCGAGCGCAACCTCATCCGGAACACCGTCAATTTCAAACAAGATGCGACCAGGCTGAACCCGAGCGACCCAACGGTCGACAGAGCCCTTACCTTTACCCATCCGAACTTCGATCGGCTTGGCTGTGACCGGGGTGTCGGGGAAGACACGGATCCAAACCTTACCTTGACGCTTCATCTCGCGGGTTACGGCCCGGCGAGTGGCTTCGATCTGGCGGGCGGTGACGCGCTCAGGCTCAAGAGCTTTGAGACCAAACGAGCCAAAAGCGATGGAGTAGCCACCTTTTGCGGTGCCTTTAATCCGGCCTTTGAACGCCTTACGGTATTTTGTACGTTTCGGCTGACGCATCTCTTATGCTCCTGCCTGTGGGCCCGAAGCCGGACCACGCTGATTGCCAGAGCGGGCACGAGACTCACCTGAAGTCTCTGCGCGGCGATCACGAGCCATTGGGTCATGCTCCATGATCTCGCCCTTATAGATCCAGATCTTGATGCCGATGATACCGTAAGTGGTCAGCGCTTCGGCTGTGCCATAGTCGATGTCAGCGCGCAGCGTGTGCAGCGGCACAGATCCTTCAGAATACTGCTCAGTCCGCGCAATCTCAGCCCCGCCAAGACGGCCAGAGACCATGATCTTCACACCTTCAGCGCCGAGACGCATGGTGTTTTGGATCGAACGCTTCATCGCGCGGCGGAATGACCCGCGACGCTCAAGCTGACGCGCAATGTCTTCAGCAACCAAGGTTGCATCAAGCTCTGGCTTGCGGATCTCGACCAAGTTCACGCGCACTTCGTCTTCGGTCATTTTAGACAGCTGACGGCGCAAGCTCTCAATGTCCGCACCCTTCTTACCGATGACCAGACCTGGACGCGCGGTGTGAATGGTGACGAGGCACTTCTTGTGAGGACGCTCTATGATGATCCGAGAAATACCGGCCTGACCAAGGCGCTTTTTGATATGCTTCTGGATGGCGAGGTCTTCGTGCAGAAGACGCCCGAAATCCGCGCTATCAGCATACCAGCGGCTATCAGCGGTCCGGTTAATCCCGAGACGTAGACCGATTGGATTTACTTTCTGACCCATTATGCGGCCTCCGCTTCTTGAGACGTGTCACGCAGGACAATCGTCAGCTGCGAAAATGGCTTCATGATACGTGCAGCGCGACCACGTGCACGAGCGCGAATACGCTTCATGACGAGGTTTTTGCCGACGTGGGCTTCAGCCACGACGAGGCTATCAATATCCAAGTCGTGATTGTTTTCAGCATTGGCGACAGCACTCTTCAAAAGCTTGCGAACGTCAGCAGCAGCGCGCTTACGAGAGAATTGCATCTCATCGATCGCTTTCTGCACCGGCAGACCGCGGATCTGCTGTGCCAGCAGATTCAGCTTTTGCGGGCTAGAACGATACATGCGCAGAACCGCACGTGCTTCGTTAGACGCCTGCTTTGGAGGATTCTTGGCTTGACCCATGATTATCTCCGCTTCGCTTTCTTGTCCGCACCGTGACCGTAATAGGTACGGGTTGGAGCAAACTCACCAAGCTTGTGACCGACCATTTCCTCGGTCACGAGGACGGGGACAAACTTGTTGCCATTGTGGACCTGAAAGTTCAGGCCAACGAATTGCGGCAGAATGGTCGAGCGACGTGACCAGGTCTTGATGACCTCACGACGTTCAGACGCTTGCGCCTTCTCGGCCTTCTTCAGGAGGTAGCCGTCGACAAACGGGCCTTTCCAGACGGAACGTGGCATTCTCTACGTCTCCTTAGCGTTTCGCGTTACGGCGACGGATGATCAAACGATCCGAAGCCTGTTTCCGGCGGGTTTTTGGCCCGCGTGTTTTCTTACCCCAAGGCGTCACTGGGTGACGTCCACCGGAGGACTTACCTTCACCACCACCGTGCGGGTGATCGACTGGGTTCATAACCACGCCGCGAACGTGCGGACGCTTGCCTTTATGGCGGTTACGGCCCGCTTTACCCATGACTTGGTTCATATTGTCAGGGTTCGACACCGCGCCGATGGTTGCGACACAACCGTCTGGAACCATGCGCAGCTCGCCAGAGGTGAGCTTGATCTGCGCGTAACCAGAGTCACGCCCCACCAGCTGAGCGTAGCAGCCTGCAGAGCGCACCATTTGCGCGCCTTTGAGCGGCTTCATCTCAATATTGTGGATGATCGTACCAACAGGAATGTTCTTCAGCGGAAGCACATTGCCAGGCTTAATGTCAGCGGTCTTAGAAGAGATGACCGTGTCACCAACCGCCAGACGCTGCGGCGCAAGAATGTAAGACAGCTCGCCATCTTCATACTTGATCAGCGCGATAAATGCGGTGCGGTTCGGGTCATACTCGAGACGTTCAACCGTTGCCGGCACGTCCCACTTGTTCCGCTTAAAGTCGATCTTCCGGTACAGGCGCTTGGCACCGCCGCCTTTATGGCGTGCGGTCATGCGACCTTTATTGTTGCGACCACCGGTCTTGGTCAGACCTTCGGTGAGCATTTTGACCGGGCGGCCTTTGTGCAGCTCCGAGCGGTCCACGAGGACCAGCTGACGACGACCTGGCGAGGTAGGTTTGTATGTCTTCAATGCCATGTCAGTCTCCTAGAGGCCTGTCGTGATATCGACGGACTGGCCGTCTTTGAGGGTCACGATCGCCTTTTTGAAGTCAGAGCGACGGCCAGGCTTTCCGCGGAAACGCTTGGTCTTACCTTTCACCAGGATCGTGTTGACCTTGGTGACGTCCACTTTGAACAGGTTCTCAACGGCTTCTTTGATGTCTGGCTTAGTAGCGGTCAGAGGAACGCGAAAAATGATCTTGTTCTCTTCAGCGACCAGCGTCGACTTCTCCGTGATGATCGGAGACAGAAGCATGTCATAATTGTGAGGCTTGATATCAGCCATGGATTAAGCCTCCGCTTTGGCGCCATTGAAGCGCGCGTCGATGCTTTCCAGTGCGTCTTTGGTCAGGACCAAAGTTTTGCGACGGATCACATCATAAACATTGAGACCAGCAGCAGGCAGGACATCCACGTTTGGAATGTTCTGTGCAGCTTTGGCGAAATTCGCGTCGAGCTCAGCGCCACCAATGATCAGAGCGTTAGAGAGGCCCAGCTTGCTGAGCTTCGCAGATAGATCTTTGGTTTTCGCTTCTTTCAGCTCAGCTTTGTCGAGGACCAGGACAGCATCGTCCTTGACCTTAGATGACAGAGCATGCGCCAGGGCCATTTTGCGAACCTTCTTTGGAAGCGCATGCGCGTGGCTGCGAACACGAGGTCCGTGAGCAACTGCACCACCCACAAAGATGTTTGCATTCTTAGAGCCGTGGCGTGCACCGCCTGAGCCTTTTTGGCGAATGTATTTCTTGGTTGTGACAGAGACGTCGCCGCGCTCCTGGGTCTTGTGAGTCCCAGCTTGGCGTTTGGCGAGCTGGTAACGGACCATGCGCTGAATAACGTCGCCGCGGATCTCTTCGATCCCAAACACCGCATCATCAACAGTCGCTTTACCAGCAGCTTTGCCTTCAAGAGTTTTGACGGAGAGTTCCATTATTCAGCACCCTCTTTCAGAAGTTTCTTCAGGAGGTCTTGGTCCGTCTTCGCGCGCGGCTGACCGCCTGCGAGAATGTCTTTGGCCTGACCGACCCAATCTTCGTTTACCGCATCTTCAGCGACACCGAGCTCTTCAAGCAGAGCGGTGCGCTCATCGTCCGCCATTGCGACGAAGCCAGAAAGCGTGCCGAGACCCTTCTCTTTCAGAGCCTCTTCGGTCTTTGGCCCGATGCCGTCGACGAGAACGATATTGTCAGCTGCGGTGCCTTCGATCTGAACGTCGCCAGCTGGCGCATCAGATTTTGCAGGCGCTTTAAAAGAACCCTCCGCTGGAGCATCAGCATGGAGGGCTTTCTTTACCGCATCGCGGATTTCTACATATGAACCAGCAGCGCCTGGGATCGCGCCTTTAATCAGCACGAGGCCACGCTCAACGTCGGTACGCACGATTTCAAGGTTCTGAACCGTACGGCGCTCAACGCCATAGTGTCCGGCCATTTTCTTGCCTTTGAAGACCCGACCTGGATCTTGGCACTGACCAGTCGAACCGTGCGAACGGTGAGAGATAGACACACCGTGAGACGCGCGAAGACCGCCAAAGTTCCAGCGCTTCATCGCACCGGCAAAACCTTTACCGATCGAAACGCCAGCCACGTCGACTTTCTGACCTGGAACAAAATGATCGGCCTGAACTTCAGCGCCGACCTCTGGCAGAGCGATGTCAGATTTGACACGAAACTCTGTAACTCTTGCTTTTGGAGCAACACCGGCTTTGGCGAATTGCTCGCGCTGGGCTTTCGCCGTGCGCTTTGCTTTCTTTTCGCCAGCGCCCATGACCACAGCTGTGTAGCCATCGGTACGTTTAACTTGGCCGCCCTTTTTGGTGGTCACGTCGCGCTCGTCTTCCGTGCGCAGACCGACAACCTGACAGCCGTCAAGCGCGAGCACAGTGACCGGCACGTGGCGGCCTGCCTCGCTAAAAATGCGTGTCATACCCAATTTGCGGGCGAGCACGCCAGAACGTTGAGCTGGAAGCGCCATTAGCGTGCTCCCTCGAGCTTAATCTCGATGCCAACGCCAGCCGACAGATCGAGCTTCATCAGCGCGTCGACGGTTTGTGGGGTCGGGTCAACAATGTCGAGGATACGCTTGTGCGTACGGATCTCGAATTGCTCACGAGACTTCTTATTGACGTGTGGGGACCGGTTGACTGTGAAGCGCTCCTTGCGGGTCGGCAGTGGGATTGGCCCACGTACTTCTGCGCCGGTGCGCTTGGCAGTCGAAACGATTTCGCGAGCCGACAAATCGAGCGCGCGGTGATCGAAGGCTTTCAGCCGGATCCTGATATTCTGTTTTTCCATCCTGCGATGTCCGTTCACGTAAAAACCACACACCCAGGCAGCACAGCTCTCTGAGCGCCGAGGTACGAGGAAATCCAGTTGTTCGTTTCGGTTGCCAGCGTTTGCCGTTTTCCGGCACAGCCTGACTTGCGAAGCGTGGCCAATACGGGAATCAGAGCCCCCCGTCAACAGCCCCGTGTGCAGATTCTGTGACACAGGATTTCACCCGCGCTGAACCCACTTTATCGCTGAGATCGATTAGGGGTCAATTCGCCAAATATGCGGGGCTGTAATCGTTGCGTCTAACCCCAATTCTCCTGGTATCTCGTTTTGTAGAGAATGATCAAAATCACCTCTGCGGATTAAGGCCTACACTACTCAGACGATCTTTCCTTCCCAAAAACCATGGAGGGAGGGAACCTTGAGCCCGAAACCGAAAACGCGTCTGAGCACTTGGACCACGCATTTGACCTATGTCTGTCTCGGACTGACCTTGATCTGTGGCTGCGTGATCGGCCCGCAAGGCGAGCAGACCGCGACGAATGTGTCTTGGCAAAGCGCCGTTGAGCGCAAAACACCCAAAAATGCTGCCCCCACTCAAACGAAAAGTGTCGCTCTGTTTAAAGTCGTGCGGGAACTGGATCGCGCGTATCAGCGCTTTGAGTTAAGTCCACCGCACCCAAAAATCCGCATCGTCGACGCGGACCATGATGTGTTGGAAGGTGGCGCGATCGCCGTCGCCGCCGTGTCCGATCGCGGAGAGGAACGAATCTATTTCAATCGACGCTATTTAAATGCTGGCTACTCTATAGCGTCGACCATCCGGCATGAAGTTGCTCACATTGCGGCTTGGCGTCAGCACGGCCTGGAGATCGCATCACATGGGCCGGAATTTCAGTCCGTCTGCTGGGCCGCGCCGTCACGCGCCGACTGCACCGCTCAACAAGCGCCCATGGTCGGGCGGAGATAAGCCATTTGATCACCGGGTGACCCGTCTATTTTCTCATCCAATGCGCGTGCTCAACCGTAGACATAATAGATAGAGAAAAAGATAGAGGAGACCCGATCTCAGCATGCCGACTGCAGCTTTCACCGTTTACTTTGATGCATCTTGCCCGATGTGCCGGGCGGAGATTGGATTTTACCAAAAGCGCCGCGGCGCTGAGGCGATAGATTGGGTAGACGTGTCGAACCCTAGAAACGCTCCGATTGGGCTCAGCTGTGAGCAAGCCATGGCCCGGTTTCATGTCCGCGATCAATCCGGTGTTCTGATCGATGGCGGCGCCGCCTTTGCCGCACTTTGGAAAGAGCTGCCCGCCTTTCGTTGGCTCGGCCTCGCGTTTAGCACGCCACCTTTGCGTTGGGGCCTGAATCTCGCTTACAATTTATTCCTTCCGGTCCGGCCCCACCTGCAGGGACTGTTCCACCATCAAAGCCGCGCTGTTAAAGAGGATCCATCATGACCCGTTTCGCCGCCCTTTTGTTGCTTGGCTTTGCTGCGGCCTGCGCACCACAAACAGAAGCACCTGCCCCAACGTCGTCAACCGACACCCCCCTCGATCAAACGGCCTCCGAGACCCCTATGACCACTGCATCATCTGACCTTTACACCGTCGACTTCACCACCATTACCGGTCAGCCTCTGCCCTTCTCAGAGTTCGAAGGCACGGTGACCCTGGTCGTGAACACCGCGTCGCGTTGTGGCTATACGGGCCAATATGCCGGGCTGCAGGAACTCTACGCTACGTTTAAGGACCAGGGCTTTACCGTCCTCGGGGTCCCTTCAAATGATTTCGGCGCGCAAGAGCCGGGCACAGAAGCGCAAATCGTCGAGTTCTGCGAAACCAATTACGGCGTCGAGTTCCCCCTCACGCGCAAGACCACGGTCGTAGGCACAGAGCAGCATGATTTTTACAAGCTCGCCAAAGCGACGCTTGGCGACAAAGCCGAACCGAAATGGAACTTCCATAAAGTCCTGGTCGGACGCGATGGCGGCTTCATCCAGGCCTACCCGTCTAGCATTCGCCCAGCGGATACAGAACTCGTCGCAGATATCGAGCGGGCCCTGGCGGGCAGTTAGACTACTTGTGTGGCCTGAGCGCGCTCAAGCTCTGATGCGGTCAGCACCGCCTGAAGCTTCTTAAGCTCCGCGCCCGCGGCTGGATTGCCCATCGCCTCGGCCGCCAGAAACCACGCATAGGCCTCAACCAAATCGGGCGGCGCCCCATGCCCTCCAGCATTTGCGATCCCGAGATTGAACGCGCAGCGTGCATCGCCCAGTTTTCCGCCTTTGCGCCAATAGGCCCGCGCGGCGACAAAGTCTTGGGGGCCACCTTCACCGATCATCGCCATCCGACCGAGATGCGTGAGCGCATCGGTATCGTCGCCGTCTGCGGCGCGCTCAAACAGACGCCTGGCACCTTCCAGATCGACTTGCCCGCCATGTCCATGCAGCAACATAAAGCCGAAATTGAACAAACCCGCTGGCAGGTCCGCAGCGGCCGCCTGCGCATAATACGCGCGCGCTTGCGCGAGATCCAAAGCCACACCGCGCCCGTGTTGGAGCATCGCGCCATAATTATTCGCCGCCGCGGCATGTCCGCCATCGGCAGCCGCTTTCATTAAGTCCGCTGCTTCTGAGAGACGCGCGCCGCCGCTCGATTGCGCCATCAGCCGATGCGCCGTTTCAAATTGTGCCTGCAAGTCGCCCATCAATGCCCTAGAGTCTGTAAGATTGCCGGGATCTTCTTCTTCAATCCGAAAAAGCCTCGCTTGGCATGAGGCCAAACCGCTGCATCATAGGGCCGGGACACTTCAATGAGCTCAAGATTGGCATTTCGGCAGGCTTGGCGGAGGCGCTTCTGGACCGGGCCAAGGGGAAGGCGCGAAGTCATCACAGCTTCCAGGTCGTGCTCGCCCACCCAGTCTCTCAAATGCTCGCTCCAATCCATGTCGTCGCACGCTGTGACGGGTGCTTCGAAGCTTTGTTCGGCCCGCGCCGCCGCATCCCTCACCGCTGCACATGCGAACGGTTTTACAATCTCGCTGAGCGGTCGAATGGAGCGCTCGGTCGCGCCGCTCAGTGCGATCACGGCCGCGGGCATTGGCACAGAGAGACTTTCAGGATGACAATCCTCTTCGGTTAGAACGAGACCGATCCGTCGCCCCGCTAAATCTGGCTCGGCGAAGCGCGGGGCGGTGGTCGCGATCGGGCGCGGATCCTCCAACGGCGCCGCCGAAGCGGCAAGCTGCTCCACAGGATTGAACCGACCCGCCGTGAATTTTTCAATATTTGAAGCCCGCGCGAGATAGGTCTTGCCGACCGTGTGCAGCCCAGCCACCCAACGCCACGAGCACGTATTCGACGCGGGATCTCCATCGAGCAGATGTCGATAGAAAAAGTCCGCCCCAAGCGACCATGGCAGTTTCAGCGTGAAGATCCAAATGCTCGCAAACCACATGCGCGCATGATTGTGTAGATAACCTGTCTCCGTCAGCTCCCGCGCCCAGGCATCAAAACACTCGATCCCCGTTCGACCGGCCACGGCATCATCATAGCCTTTGGCAAGCCCGGCATTCTTCTCGAGCGCGTCGAACGAAGTCACGACATCTTGCTTATAATACCGCCAGACATCCGGGTGGTGCTCCAGCCAGCCTTTAAAATAGCCGCGCCAAAACACTTCCTGGATAAACTTCTCTGCCGATTGCAAATCATGGTCAGCAAGGACCGCGCTGACCACTTCTTCTTCGAGCAAAAGCCGATGCCGGATCCAGGGGGAGAGCCCGGAAACTTTGCCATGCTTTCCGGGACCAAAATCAAAGTTTCGCTGCCGGGCGTAAGCGCTCCCGGCGCCGGCAATAAAGCTCCGCAGTCGAGTGAGCGCGCGCTCGCGCGTGGGGTGGAAGGCTTGCGCGGGCGCGTCTTCAAAAACGTCGAGGGAGTGCTGGGTCATGCCAGGTCTACGCAACCGCCTGCCCCGCAGATGTTCTGATCGCTGTTTCGTCGCAGGTCGCGCAGGTCTGCGACTAGTATTTCACCGGATAGCGCTTCACTTCCGTGACCTCGCCATCTTTGTAGTGGACTTGCAATGAAACATATCCCGTTTCCGGCGGCACGCGCACAATCGAGTCGACGGTCCACGAAGAGTGAAGCGGCTTCAGCGGATCGCACGCCCCAAACTCAAGGGGGCGATCTGGCGTGTCGCTATCGATGGCAAAATAGGCTTTTTCGACGACACACGGGTAATTCAAGACCGGGAAGATCACGTTCACATAGGCCGGATCGTCGCCATCGGCTTCCCAATACTGAAAATGCACCCATTGGCGCTCATTCGCGGCCATATACGTGTCCTTGATCGACTTGTAGAGTGTCTCCTCCGGATCGAAGGTCACCGTGTACGGGCCCTGCTCAACGCCTTTTGAGTCCGTATATTTGACCTCAATCTCCATTGCGGGCGCATCATTTGGCAAATCGAAATAAGCTTTCGGCATCGGCGCCCCAGTGGTGAAATTGCGCGTCTCGGTGATGCCGAGTGACTCAAAGTCCTCGCCGGGAAGTTTCACAAAGATTTCCTGGTGATTGAGGTCTGTAATATTGAGATACATCATGAACCCGCCTCCGCCGACGGAGGCATTCAGACTGACCGGGTTCTCTAAGACGTCCGTTGCGATGACCGACAAAGCGGCCAGACGCTCTGTTGCATCCTCAATCTCAGCCTCTGCGGCAGGCTTATCGATGAAATATTTCACGTACAGCCCATCTTCATGCAGCGCCATGAACGACTCCAACAATTCGCGCTCGCGCCGTTTGTCGGATGTGGTTTGCGACCCAAGCCGCCGCTGGGAATAATCCAAGCTTAGCGCATATAGAGCAGGCGCAAAATCGGGGTGATCCCGCACAAAGGCCTCTAATTGCGTTTTTCTTTGCGTCGGGGTTTGCAGTAGCGCGGCCGCGAATTGCAGTGTTCGATCTTCGGGGCGATCGAATTTCATCTCATTATAGATTTCGCGCGCCGCGGTCCGACCTTCGGTCGCCCGCAAGTATCTCTGATACTGATAGTGCGGATCCACATAGTCCGGCGAGAAGGTCAGATATTTCTCATACATGCGCACTGCGTTGGCGGAATCGCCTCGAAGTTCATAGACTCTCGCATTCGCGTAAAACTCGTACGGTTCCTTTGGTTCCTCGGTGACCACGCCATAGGCGACTTGGCGATTGATCGCATCCGCCACGCGGTCTCCAGACTGCTCCGCCTCACGCTCTAGCCCGCGAATGCGCGCCTCGGCCGCGATTGCAAAAGGACTGGCTGGAAACTGGCTAAGGAACGACTCCAAAATCGGGATCGACCCTGAACTCTTCGCATCATTCCAGAGTTGGAGCTGGATCTGTGAATCGCTCAGCTGGAGCTCCTCGACCACTTGCTCATCCGCATTCACCCCAGCCGCTGGAGGGATCAGGAAAACATCCCCGGTCAGCGAAGAATGATCCCACGGCACCTGCCGGCTATCGGTCGCTTCAATCACTTCACCTCGCACCCGGCGCAGCATTTGCTGAATCTCAAGTCCTGGCTGACCTGCATATTTCAACAAGGCGGACGTGAACGGGCTGTTGCGGCCAATCCCATCATCTGCCACGGCGCCGGGCTGAGTCGAGTAGACGATCAGGGAGCCGACAGAGCGTGTTTCCATCGGGGCGAGCCCGCGAGACAAAGAGCGCGACATGGCGTTGGCAAAAGGATTATCCCGGCACGCATCTAGGACAATAATATTGACCCTTGGATCACGCTCCATTTGCGACAAGACCAGATTCATATCGATGGCGTAGAGCTGCAAGTCGGCTTCGCTTCGCAGAATAAGGTCCGTTGGCAGCATGTAATTGCGCCCATCCACCTGCAAACCGTGCCCAGCATAGAAGAAAAAGCCCGTCGAGGCGCCATCCAATCGATCAATAAATTCTTGGATCGTCGAGGCCATTTGATCGCGGGTTAGATCCAGCCCCTCCACCACTTCAAAGCCCGCCAGCGTGAGCGCTTCGCTCAAATCAGTGGCATCATTGCGCGGATTGGCGAGGGCCGGGACATGCTGATAGGCGGCATTCCCAATCACCAGCGCAACGCGCCGTTCATCGGTATCGGCGCCTGCCCCGGAAACCCCGGTCAGCAGCAAAACACCGATGACCAGCACCATTCGAACAAGACTCTGGGTCATGAAGCTGTCCCCTTTGCTCACCTGACGGCCTAGGCCCAGACTAGGGCAGCAATACGACCACGCCAAGCGTCGAAAAATTCGGATTCGGCGCGTGCTTTTATGAGCGACATTTTCCGTGCCGCCTCGTCACCGCTTTCCGGCACTGATAGTCCGGGTGTCTCGATCTTCAGGAATCGCCATCACTTCCTGACGGATCGGACAAATTTCAAAGATTGAAGACAGGTCTTTTTAACGACGCGCGCACCAGATCGGAGGTCTGATGAAATTGGGTGGATGTCATGCGATTGTTACCGCAACAGGTCCGCGCACTGGGCGAAGATGGCTTCGTGATCCTGCGCGACCGTTTCAAACCAGACGAAATAGACGCCTTGAACCGGCGTCTTCCACATTTGTTGGAGGAAGCCGTCCCAGCCAATATCCGGGCAGACGATTCTGACCATGTCCGCATCGCCTTGGCCTTGCACAAGCGCGATGACTTATTTGCACGACTGACCATTGATCCGCGCCTGGTGGCGCCCGCGCAGCAGATTTTGCGCGAACCGTTCTACATTCAGCAAACCAAAGTGAACAATAAAGCCGTGACGTCCGAAGAGGGCGGGTATTGGCATCATGCTTTTGCCAATCATCGGATCAAAGACGGTGTGGCGGAGCCCCTCGCCTTGAATATCCATGTGTTCTTAGATGACGTGACGCCATTTAACGGCCCGATCAGCTTTATTCCGGGATCGCACATCTCTGAAACCGGACATTTGCTGGACCATCCGGTCTCGATGAATGTCGATTTGTCCGCCCATATGACCAATTTCCCGGTCACATTGGACGCGTTCGAAGCGTGTATTCAGCGCGCGAAACGCCGGCATTCACGACAGGGCGTTGCGGCGGCCACGGGCGGTCGGGGCACGGTCCTCATCTTTTTCAACAGCACGTTACACTATGTGCCGAGAAGCGGTCCGACATCTCAACGCGCAGTCTTTTCAATGATCGTGAACCCGGTCTCAAATCCGTATCAGAACACACAGCGACCCGACCATTGGCATCACAAGACCCTAAAGCCCGTCGTCGCCGCGACCGAGCCAGACCTGTTCTCGGCCTATCGAAAACGCGCTTTGAAGTGAGAAAACTGGCACGGGCGCCAGGACTCGAACCCGGGACCCTCGGTTTTGGAGACCGATGCTCTACCAACTGAGCTACACCCGTCCAGTGAGGCGCCTAAATGCCTCAAGCCCGCCTGAGATGCAATGGCCGAGCACAGGAAATTCAGCCTTCTTTAGCGGTGCAGTTCCGGCGGGCCGTGACTGCGCGACAGATTTGCATGAATTCCGGTCCGTGCGTTTCAATCTCAAGGCCATGCCGACGCCAGGCTTTCAGGTGCGCAAGCTCATGCAGCACTAAGGGCAATAGATGAGCACGCGTGCTGAGATACTGCCGATTGAGGTAGATGCGCGACTCGCCCGTTACCGTCACCGCTGCCACACCAACTGCGCGCCCATGCAGCCGCGGATGATGGGGGTCGACGACCCGAATGCGGGGAAACGGCGCCTCGAAATTGAGGCGGTCATAGGCCTCGTCGAGAACATCCACCAAACGCAGCAAATCGGCTCTTGGGGTCTCGGTTGCCGTGGTGGGTAAGTCAAACATGCTGCGATCGCCAACGATCCGCATGGCAAAGACCGGCGGAGCGTTGGCGCCGACAGAGACCGCCGTGCCTGAGCTGATACTATGGCAGGCTGAAATCACGATCAGAGATAAAACCGTGCCCCCGATCAGCAATGGCACACAAAACTGCTGCAATGTGTGTCTGAATTTCATAGCGCCCTCCCGCGGCTTGCAACGCGAAAAATTGGGCGAGAACCTGGCTCGAACCTTAACTGAAAACGGGCGATTAAACCGACCAGCGAAGATCGAGACGTTGAGAGAATCTACCGCAAAAACCGGGAGAACAAGCGACGAAAAAAGAGCTCGCCCGGAAGCCCCCTTTGCGACGGAGGGCGAGGCGTGATTAGCTGTTTCTCAGCACAGGAGGAATTTCATGGCCCGCATCGACTATGCCGACCCAGCTCAGTTTGATGAGAAAACCCAGCGCCTGATCGGTCAGCTCGCGCCGCTCAATATATTTCGTATGATGGCGCACGCGCCGGGCCTGTTGCGGCCATTCGTCGACTTAGGCGGTGCGTTTCTGTTCGAGGGCAAGCTTGACCCGGTCACTCGCGAATGCGCGATCTTGCGGGTCGGGTACCTTTCCAAGGCCGGCTATGAGACGGCACAGCATGAAAAGATTGGCCGCGATGTCGGCATGTCGGACGCGCTGATCGAAGCGGTCAAGATTGGCCCGAGCGCTGCTGGTCTCACGGAGGAGCAACGCCTGACCCTGGCTTTCGTTGACGACATTGTGGTCAATGTCCGAGCCGGTGACGCGACCTTCCAGCCAGCACTGGCGCATTTCGGACCCGAGCAATTGCAAGAGCTGACCTTGATCACCGGCTATTACATGATGGTTTCGCGCTACTTAGAGACGTTCGGTGTTGATATTGAAGATGGCGGCGCAGCGGGTCTCAATATGGATGCAGATATGATCCGCTAAGAAAAAACCCCGCAGCCTTCGGCTACGGGGTTTCTTTGATTGCGGTTGTGAGCGGCTTAAGCTTTGACGCTTGCCACAACACCGGCGCCGACCGTGCGGCCGCCTTCACGGATCGCGAAGCGCAGACCTTGGTCCATGGCGATCGGCTGGATCAGCTCAACGCTCATTTTCACATTGTCGCCTGGCAGAACCATTTCTTTGTCCGCTGGCAGGGTGACAACACCGGTCACGTCTGTCGTGCGGAAGTAGAATTGTGGACGATAATTGGTGAAGAATGGCGTGTGACGGCCACCCTCTTCTTTCGTCAGGATGTAGGCTTCAGCTTCGAAAGTCGTGTGCGGCGTGATCGAGCCTGGCTTACACAGAACCTGACCGCGCTCAACGCCTTCCCGGTCGATGCCGCGGATCAGCGCGCCAATATTGTCGCCCGCTTGACCTTGGTCGAGCAGCTTACGGAACATTTCGACACCAGTCACAGTGGTTTTCTGTGTGTCGCGGATGCCCACGATCTCAACTTCTTCGCCGACTTTGATGACCCCGGTTTCAACCCGGCCGGTCACAACCGTCCCGCGACCAGAGATCGAGAACACGTCTTCCACAGGCATCAGGAAGTCCTGATCGATCGGACGATCTGGGGTTGGGATATACTCATCCACAGCCGCCATCAGCTCGATGATCTTGTCTTTACCGATATTGTCATCACGGCCTTCAACCGCGGCCAGAGCCGAGCCAGCAATGATCGGAATATCGTCGCCTGGGAAGTCGTAAGAGCTGAGCAGCTCACGGATTTCCATTTCGACGAGCTCAAGCAGCTCTTCATCGTCGACCTGGTCAACTTTGTTCATGAACACGACCAGCGCTGGCACACCCACCTGACGGGCGAGCAGGATGTGCTCACGAGTCTGTGGCATTGGGCCGTCGGCTGCGTTCACAACCAGGATCGCGCCGTCCATTTGCGCCGCACCGGTGATCATGTTTTTCACATAGTCCGCGTGGCCGGGGCAGTCGACGTGAGCGTAGTGACGGTTTTCCGTCTCATACTCAACGTGCGCGGTGTTGATGGTGATGCCGCGCGCTTTTTCTTCCGGCGCAGAGTCAATGTCTTCATATGAGCGCTTCTCGGCGCCCGTGACATCTGCCAGCACCATTGTGATCGCTGCGGTCAGCGTCGTCTTACCGTGGTCCACGTGACCAATCGTGCCGATGTTCACGTGCGGCTTATTACGCTCAAACTTTTCTTTGGCCATGGGATACTCCTAATACCAAATCTTCTCGTGTTATTTAGGCTTAGCCAGCCAGTTCTTGGGTGATTTTCTGAGCTTCCGCTTTCGGAACCTCAGCATAGTGGTCGAATTGCATGGTGAACTGCGCTCGGCCTTGTGACATGCCGCGAAGGTCAGACACATAACCAAACATGTTGACCAGCGGGACGAAGGCGTTGATCGCTGTCGCATTACCACGCGGCTCAGAGCCCTGGATCTGACCACGACGTGAGTTCAGGTCACCAATGATGTCGCCCATATAGTCTTCTGGGGTGACAACTTCGACCTTCATCACAGGTTCCATCAGACGTGGATCGCCTTCTGACTTCAGTTCGCGGAAGGCTGCACGGGCTGCGATTTCAAACGCTAGTACGCTTGAGTCGACATCGTGGAACGCACCGTCTGTCAGAGTCGCTTTGAAGTCGGTCACAGGATACCCGGCCAACAGACCGTTTTCCTTGGCCATTTTCAGACCATTCTCGACGCCTGGGATATATTCCTTCGGCACCGCACCACCGACAATCTTGCTCTCAAACTCAAAGCCAGACCCAGCTTCCAGGGGTTCAAAAGTCAGTTTCACACGCGCAAACTGTCCAGAACCACCAGACTGTTTTTTGTGCGTGTAATCGATGTCAGCGACACGGCCCAGCGCTTCGCGGTAAGCCACTTTTGGCTGACCGATATTCGCTTCAACTTTAAACTCGCGCTTCAGACGATCAACGAGAATGTCGAGGTGAAGTTCGCCCATACCTTTCATGATGGTCTGGCCAGACTCAAAGTCTGACTCAACCTGGAAGCTTGGGTCTTCAGCCGCAAGACGCTGCAGACCAACAGACATTTTCTCTTGGTCAGCTTTCGACTTCGGCTCAACCGCAATCTCGATCACTGGATCTGGGAAGGTCATCGTCTCGAGAACAACAGGGTCATTCTTCGCGCAAAGCGTATCACCGGTGGTGGTCTGCTTCAGACCGGCCAGAGCGATAATGTCGCCCGCATAGGCTTCTTCGATCTCTTCACGATTGTTCGAGTGCATCATCATCATCCGACCGATGCGCTCTTGCTTATCCTTGGTGGAGTTCAGCATAGAGCCACCTTTGGTCATCACACCCGAATAGATGCGAACAAAGGTGAGTGAGCCCACGAACGGGTCGTTCATGATCTTAAACGCGAGGCCTGCGAAAGGCTGAGCGTCGTCCGCAGAACGCGCAATATCGCGCGTCTCCGTTTCGTCGCCCGGCTTAAAGCCCATATAGGCCGGCACATCGAGCGGGCTCGGCAGGTAATCCAGAACCGCGTTCAACATTGGCTGAACGCCTTTATTCTTAAACGCAGAGCCACAAATGACCGGCACGAACGCCATTTCAAGCGTGCCTTTACGGATCAGCTCGCGAAGCTTCTCAACAGATGGCTCCTCGCCTTCGAGATAAGCTTCCATGGCTTCTTCGTCTTGCTCAACCGCAAGCTCAACCATTTCAGAACGCATCTCTTCGCACTTGTCTTTGAGCTCATCGCGGATCTCGCGAAGTTCCCAGGTCGCGCCGAGGTCTTCGCCAGCCCAAACCCATTCTTGCATGGTGATCAGGTCAACGTGGCCCTCGAGCTCGCTTTCAGCGCCAATCGGGCACTGAATGGGCAGAGGCTGCGCGCCGGTGCGGTCTTTGATCATCTCAACGCAGTTGAAGAAGTCAGCACCGATCTTGTCCATCTTGTTGACGAACACAATGCGCGGCACGTGATAGCGGTCAGCCTGACGCCAAACGGTTTCAGTCTGTGGCTCAACACCCGCGTTCGCATCAAGCACACAAACAGCGCCATCGAGAACCGCGAGCGAGCGCTCAACTTCAATCGTGAAGTCCACGTGCCCGGGTGTGTCGATGATGTTCAGGCGGTGCTTTTCCGTCTGAGCAGAGTTGCCGTCTTCTGTGCGCTCCCAGAACGTGGTGGTCGCAGCTGAGGTGATCGTAATGCCACGCTCTTGCTCTTGTTCCATCCAGTCCATGGTCGCAGCGCCATCGTGCACTTCGCCGATTTTGTGCGACTTGCCTGTATAGTACAGGATGCGTTCAGACGTTGTGGTCTTACCGGCATCAATGTGCGCCATAATACCAAAGTTACGATAGCGCTCCAGCGGATATTCGCGGGCCATGGGCTTTACCTTCGTAGTTGTGTTCCGGGAGGAGACGGAAGCTCTTTAAGTGAATTCTACCAACGATAGTGCGAGAACGCGCGGTTGGCTTCCGCCATCTTGTGCGTGTCTTCACGCTTCTTCACAGCCGCGCCGCGACCCTGAGAAGCATCCATGAGCTCTCCTGCGAGGCGCTCACGCATCGTGTTTTCGTTCCGGCTACCGGCCGCAGCGGCGAGCCAACGAATAGCCAGCGCTTGACGGCGGTCAGGGCGAACCTCAACCGGCACCTGATAAGTCGCACCACCGACGCGGCGTGAACGAACTTCAACAGCAGGTGAAATCGCTTCCAGCGCTTCGTGGAAGACCTCTACAGGGTCTTTCTTAGCGCGGGACTCAACCAGGTCGAGCGCGCCATAGACGATGCGCTCAGCAGTCGACTTTTTGCCGTCCTGCATGATCTGGTTCATGAATTTAGACAGGACAACGTCCTTGAATTTTGGATCAGGCAGGACCTGACGCTTCTCTGCGCGGTGACGACGAGACATGTTTTAGCCCTCCCTTATTTCGGCTTCTTAACGCCGTAATGCGAACGACGCTGCTTACGATCTTTTACGCCCTGGGTATCCAGAACGCCGCGCAGGATGTGGTAACGCACACCTGGCAAGTCTTTCACACGGCCACCGCGGATCAGGACCACAGAGTGTTCCTGCAGATTGTGACCTTCACCTGGGATATAGCAAAGCGATTCAAACCCAGTCGTCAGGCGGACCTTGGCCACTTTCCGAAGCGCCGAGTTCGGCTTCTTAGGTGTGGTCGTGTACACGCGCGTGCACACACCGCGACGTTGAGGGTTGCCCTTGAGGGCGGGGGTTTTGGAGCGCTGCGGCTTAGGTTTGCGCGGCTTCCGGATCAGCTGTTGAATCGTCGGCATAGGGGCCTTGATACTCTCTCGTTTCGTGGCCCCTGTCGGACCAATTTCAGGTGAGACGCAAGACGGGCCGTGAGTTCCCTGCCCTGCATCCGCTCAATGTAGTGTGTTTGCCAAACGGGCAATCCCCAAAAGGATTACCGGGCAGACCCAAAAGGACCTGCCCAGCCAGCATGTCGCGCGTTTACGCCGCCGAATCCGCCACGTCAAGTCTTGGCGGCAGAGGGCGTGAGTTTCTAGGCGTTCATATCGATCAATCGCCGAATATCTCGGGTCAGCTTAGCTTTCGCATAGCTCGCGCGCCTGAGCATACCTTTATAGGAATTCACCCGGCCGGATAAAAGGGTTCGGTCACTCGAAACGAACCGATGTCGTGAAATATCGTATGGATCTCTCAACGTATGACGCGCGCGATCGGGATCATACTCCAAAGGCGTGAAATAGGCACAGCCTTCAAAATAGTAATGCGTGACCTGGCTAAAGCGGGTCAGATCCATGGACTTCCGTATTGCGCCACCATGAACCAGATTGGCGGTCCAAATCAGAGCTTGGCCTTTCTTTAACAATGCCAATTCGGGTTCGAACCCGTGCGCGTCCATGAGGTCCTGCACATGTTGTTCATAATCCGCATAGGTCTGCGCACCCGGCAGGTCTTCGCGCGCGGTCGACGGGAGCTTATGGCTGCCCGGATAATAGTAGACCGGGCCAGCCTCAGGGGAGACATCTTCCAGCGCCACCCAGACGCCGCACATGAACCCTTCTGGACGCGCATTGAAATGGTAAGAGTCTGCATGAGCCGTTTGTTGGCTGCCATACTCAAAATTGAGCGTCTGAAACGGAAACGCACGGCGTCCATAAACGGACGAGAGCAAATGCAGCATTGGCGCGTGCGTCGCGATGTTCATAATCGGATCGCTCCGCGTCCAACCGTCCGCCAGTCGACCGTTTTGGATGGACCGGGCCGTATGCTCGCGGGCGCCATCTAGATCAGCCTCGGCTATGCCGGACTCGAGGATGACATAGCCATCGGATCGCAGCGATTGCATCACATGACCATAACTCGAATGAGCAGCTGAAAGTTCACGCGTTTCTGGCGTGTCGTTGAGAAAAATCGGCGCTGAGGTCGCCGTCTTGATATTGCGCATGGGGCCCACCCCGCAGAATGATGATCACTCTGTCCCCATGAGCCCTACCGCTAGCAGACTTTTTCTCTTCGTCGAATGAAAAAATCGCCGCCTGCTGGTGCGCAAGCGGCGATCTTGTTTGAGTATCTCAGAACGCTTTATTCAGCGGCTTCTGGAGCAGGCAGCGAGGCCGCGGCCTCTTTCGCAGCGGCTTCGCGCTTGTTGCGAAGTTGCTGGTCGCGCTGCGCTGCGACTTTGCGCATCTCGCGCATGCCGCCGCCGGTCCCGGCTGGGATGAGACGTCCAACAATGACGTTCTCTTTCAAGCCTTCGAGCGTATCGACTTTACCTTGCAGCGCCGCTTCAGTCAGCACGCGGGTCGTTTCTTGGAACGAGGCCGCAGAGATGAAGCTGCGGGTCTGCAGAGACGCTTTAGTGATCCCGAGCAGAACCGGGACCGCTGTCGCTTCGCGCTGATCCGCTTTCTTCGACTTGCGCACGGCGGCATTGGCTTCTTCAAGCTCAAGCGCATCGACATGCTCGCCTTTGATCAGCGTCGTCGTACCGGCATCGGTCACTTCGAACTTCTGAAGCATTTGACGGACAATCACTTCGATATGCTTATCGTTGATCGGCACACCTTGCAGACGGTAGACCTTCTGGACTTCGTCGACGAGGTAATCCGCCAAGGCTTCGATGCCGAGCGTTGCAAGAATGTCTTGCGGGGCTGGGTTGCCATCGATGATGTAATCACCGCGCTTGACGTAATCACCGTCCTGAACGTCGAGACGACGGGCTTTTGGCACCAGGAACTCGATTGGATCCTTGCCCTCTT
This sequence comes from Henriciella sp., assembly GCA_965279045.1. Lineage (GTDB taxonomy): Bacteria > Pseudomonadota > Alphaproteobacteria > Caulobacterales > Hyphomonadaceae > Henriciella. The sequence goes on from CBDIHJ010000046.1 coordinate 81,443, forward strand.
CTTCAGGAACAATCGCGATCTTGCGCTTCTGCTTATACTCGCGCACGAACTGAATGCGTCCGTCCATTTCCGCGATCACGGCGTGATCTTTCGGACGACGGGCTTCGAACAGTTCGGCCACGCGCGGCAGACCCCCAGTAATGTCTTTGGTCTTTGCACCGCCGGTTGCGATACGGGCCATAGACTCACCGACTTTGATCGTGTCGCCGTCTTCCATCGACAGGATGGCGCCTGGCGACAGCATGTAGCGCGCTTCGTTGCCGTTTGGCAGCGCGAGCGCTTCGCCTTTATCATTCACAATCATGATCGATGGACGCAAATCGGCGCCTTTCGAGCCGCGACCGTCAATGATCACGCGAGACGAAATACCAGTCGCTTCGTCAGTCTCTTCGCGAGCGGTCAGACCGTCCACGATGTCGACCAGACGGATCGTGCCTTCGACTTCAGAGATCATTGGCTGGGCAAATGGATCCCAATCCGCAATCTTGTCGCCCGGCTTGACCTTTTTCTTGTCTTTGACGGAAAGCGCTGTGCCGTAAGTTGGCTTGAAGGTCTGACGGGTGCGTCCATCGGCATCTTCAATCGAAACAACCATGTGGCGTCCAGTGACGATCAGAGCGCCGTCTTCGCGAGTCACGAAGGTTGGGTTCTCAAACTTGATCTTACCTTCAACCTGAGCTTCGGCAGAGCTTTCTTCTGCGACCGAAGCGGCCCCACCAATGTGGAAGGTCCGCATGGTCAGCTGCGTGCCAGGTTCACCAATCGACTGGGCTGCGATAACGCCGACCGCTTCGCCTTTATTGACGACCGTTCCGCGGGCGAGGTCACGACCATAACACGCAACACAGACACCGATCTTGGTCTCACACGTCAGCGGCGAACGCACTTTGATGCGGTCGACACCGGCTTCTTCGATTGTGCGGGCCAGAACCTCGTCAATGTAGGTGTTCGCAGGAGCGACCAACTCATCAGACTTAGGTGCTTTGACGTCTTCACCAGTGACCCGGCCAAGAATGCGCTCGCTGAGCGAGACCACAACATCGGCGCCTTCCATGACAGCCGACAGTTCGATGCCTTGATCGGTGCCGCAATCATCTTCGGTGACGATACAGTCTTGAGCCACGTCAACGAGACGACGTGTCAGGTACCCTGAGTTCGCCGTTTTCAAAGCGGTGTCCGCGAGCCCCTTACGAGCGCCGTGGGTGGAGTTAAAGTACTCCTGAACGGTCAGACCCTCTTTGAAGTTCGAGATGATCGGCGTCTCGATGATCGAGCCATCTGGACGCGCCATCAGGCCGCGCATACCGGCCAGCTGTTTCATCTGGTTCTTCGAGCCACGTGCCCCGGAGTGCGCCATCATAAAGACCGAGTTGGTCTCTTCTTGGCGACCGGTTTTCTTGTCGGTCTCAGCTTCACCCGCAGCGTCCATCATCGCGTCAGCGACTTTATCCGTACAGGTCGACCAGGCGTCGACGACTTTGTTGTACTTCTCACCGCGCGTGATCAGACCGTCGGCATATTGACGTTCATACTCAGACACTTGCTCTTTGGTTTGCTCGACGAGCTTCACCTTAGCGGCCGGGATTTTCATATCGTCCTTACCGAACGAAATGCCGGCTTTCGCCGCTTCGCGGAAGCCGAGCGCCATCAGACGGTCGGCAAAGATCACGGTCGCCTTCTGACCACAGTGACGATAGACCTCGTCGATCAGTTTCCCAATATTCTTCTTCACCATCACATCGCTGAGCAACTGCTCAGGGTCGATCTTGTGGTGACGTGGGAAGATGTCGGCAATCATGTAGCGACCTGGGGTCGTGTCGATGACTTTCGAAACGTCGTTTCCGTCTTCGTCTTTCGAGTGGAACATCGCCTTGATCTTGGCATGCATGGCGAGCTTGCCTGACGACAAGGCGTGCTCAAGCTCAGCCATATCGGAAATGACCATGCCCTCTCCGGCTTCGTTCGGCTTATCGAGCGACAGATAATAAAGCCCGAGAACGATATCCTGAGACGGCACGATGATCGGCTTACCATTGGCTGGCGACAGAATGTTGTTCGTCGACATCATGAGCACACGTGCTTCCAACTGAGCTTCAAGGCTCAGCGGCACGTGAACCGCCATTTGGTCACCGTCAAAGTCGGCGTTAAACGCTGCGCAAACCAGCGGGTGCAGCTGGATGGCTTTGCCTTCGATCAGTTTCGGCTCAAACGCCTGGATGCCCAAACGGTGCAGCGTTGGCGCGCGGTTGAGCAGGACCGGGTGCTCACGGATCACCTCTTCCAAGATATCCCAAACTTCCGGCTTTTCTTTCTCAACCAGTTTCTTCGCAGCCTTGACCGTCCCGGCCAAACCTTTGGCGTCGAGGCGGGCATAGATGAACGGCTTGAACAGTTCGAGCGCCATCTTCTTCGGAAGACCACATTCGTGCAGCTTCATGTTCGGACCAACCACGATGACCGAACGGCCAGAATAGTCGACGCGCTTACCGAGCAGGTTCTGACGGAAGCGACCGTGCTTACCTTTCAGCATGTCTGAAAGTGATTTCAGAGGACGCTTATTGGTACCCGTAATCGTGCGGCCGCGACGGCCATTGTCGAACAGGGCGTCGACAGATTCCTGCAGCATCCGCTTTTCGTTCCGGATGATAATGTCCGGCGCGCGAAGCTCCATCAGGCGCTTCAGGCGGTTGTTCCGGTTGATCACACGGCGATAGAGATCGTTGAGGTCAGAGGTCGCGAAGCGGCCACCGTCCAGCGGCACCAGTGGGCGCAGATCTGGCGGAATGACCGGCACGACATTGAGGATCATCCACTCTGGCTTGGCACCAGAGGCGAGGAAGGCTTCAACGACTTTCAGGCGCTTGGAATACTTCTTGGTCTTCAGCTCAGACGTCGATTCCGCGAGGTCTTCACGCAGCTGGTCAGCGAGCAAGTCAAGGTCGAGCCCTTCCAGGATCTCTTTAACCGCTTCGGCCCCGATCATTGCAGTGAACGCGTCTTCGCCGTGCTCGTCCTGAAGATCCATATACTCTTCTTCAGTCAGCAGCTGCTTTGGCTCGAGCGGGGTCAGTCCAGGTTCGGTGACGACATAGCTCTCAAAGTACAGGACGCGCTCAACGTCTTTCAACGTCATGTCAAGCAGGGTCGCGATCCGGGATGGCAGGGATTTCAGGAACCAGATGTGAGCCACCGGCGAGGCCAGCTCAATGTGTCCCATACGCTCACGGCGCACTTTTGCGAGCGTGACTTCCACGCCGCATTTCTCACAGATAATTCCGCGATACTTGATCCGCTTATATTTCCCGCAAAGACACTCATAGTCTTTGATCGGTCCGAAGATCCGCGCACAGAACAGACCGTCGCGTTCAGGCTTGAACGTCCGGTAGTTGATGGTCTCTGGCTTTTTGATTTCACCGGAGGACCAACCGCGGATTTTCTCCGGGCTAGCGATCGTAATCCGGATCGCGTCGAAGCTAGGGACTTCTTCTTTTTGTCTGTAAATGCTGGCTACATCTTGGCGCATATGTTTCCACTCCTTGGGAGGGTTTGGTCGGCTTCCCCGCCGAAAATCCGACCCTTGAACCTGTTAACTCTACTGTCCTTTTTCAAGGCGTGACGGCTATTCAGCCGCCACGTTTGAGTCTCCGTCATTGTCTCCGATCAGCTCGACATTGAGGCCGAGAGATCGCATCTCTTTGATCAACACGTTGAAGCTTTCCGGAATACCGGCTTCGAACGTGTCATCACCACGAACGATGGCTTCGTACACTTTCGCACGGCCCGCCGTGTCGTCTGACTTAACGGTGAGCATTTCCTGCAGCGTGTACGCCGCGCCATAGGCCTCTAGGGCCCAGACTTCCATCTCACCGAAGCGCTGACCACCGAACTGAGCTTTACCGCCCAGTGGTTGCTGCGTGACCAGAGAGTACGGTCCGGTTGAACGGGCATGAATCTTCTCGTCGACCAGGTGGTGCAGTTTGAGAAGATACTTATAGCCGACCGTGACCGGACGCTTGAACTGCTCACCCGTGCGGCCATCAAAGACCACCGACTGACCCGATCCGTCCAGACCGGCGCGCTCAAGCATTTCAACAATGTCTGGCTCGCGGGCACCGTCAAAGACCGGCGTCGCAAACGGCACACCCTTGTGCAGGTTGCCCGCCAACTCGACCAGATCCTCTTCGGAGTCCGGAAGTGGCTCATCATTGCCATAGACTTTGCTGAGCGTCTCTTTGAGCTGCTTCACGTCATTGGTGGCGCGCCACTCTTCGAGCGATTCCGTCACCAACTTGCCGAGGCCTGCTGCCGCCCATCCGAGGTGGGTTTCAAGAATCTGCCCCACGTTCATCCGCGAAGGAACGCCGAGCGGGTTGAGCACGATGTCGACCGGGGTGCCATCTTCCAGGAAGGGCATATCCTCGATCGGGTTAATCTTAGAAATAACCCCCTTGTTGCCGTGACGTCCGGCCATCTTGTCACCCGGCTGCAGCTTACGCTTCACAGCAAGGAAGACTTTGACGACTTTCATCACGCCTGGCGGCAGGTCATCGCCCTGCTGAACTTTGTCGACTTTGTCGTTAAAGCGGGCATCGAGTTCACGAATGGCTTCGTCGAACTGCTCGCGCAGACCATCAATCTCGGCTTGGGCCTTTTCAGACTTCAGCGCGATTTCCCAAAGGTCGCGATCCGACAGCTCTTCGAGATCGCCCGCAGAGATCTTGCCGGTTTTGAAGCCTTTAGGCCCTGCGGCCGCTTCTTTACCCGTCAGCACTTCGCGCAGACGATTATAGGTGTTGCGTTCGAGGATGGACTGTTCGTCTTCCTTATCCTCTTGCAACTGCTCGATTTGCTCCCGCTCGATTTGCAGAGCCCGTTGGTCTTTATCGATGCCGTGGCGGTTAAACACACGGACCTCAACCACCGTTCCCGCATCGCCCGGAGGCACACGCAGAGACGTGTCGCGAACGTCAGAGGCTTTCTCACCAAAGATCGCGCGGAGGAGCTTCTCTTCCGGCGTCATTGGGCTTTCACCCTTTGGCGTCACTTTACCGACGAGGATGTCACCGGCTTTGACTTCAGCTCCGACAGCAACAATGCCTGCTTCGTCCAAGTTCCGAAGCGCTTCCTCACCGACATTTGGAATGTCGCGGGTAATTTCTTCAGGGCCGAGCTTGGTGTCGCGCGCGGCGATTTCAAACTCTTCTAGGTGGATCGAGGTATAGACATCGTCACGCACAATGCGCTCTGAAATCAGGATCGAGTCTTCGAAGTTGTAGCCATTCCAAGGCATGAACGCGACGAGCACGTTCCGACCAAGCGCGAGTTCACCGAGATCGGTCGATGGACCGTCCGCGATGATATCGCCCTGCTTAACCACATCGCCCACTTTCACGATCGGGCGCTGGTTGATGCAGCTATTCTGGTTCGAACGGCGGAACTTAGACAGGCGGTAAATGTCGACGCCCGACTTGCCTTCGAGGTCTTCGGTCGCACGGACAACAATCCGCGTGCCGTCGACTTGCTCAATCACACCGGCGCGAGAGGCCACAACCGCCGCACGGCTATCACGCGCCACGACGGCCTCCATGCCTGTGCCGACGAGCGGCGCATCAGTTTGCACCAGTGGCACCGCTTGGCGTTGCATGTTTGAACCCATCAGCGCGCGGTTAGCGTCATCATTCTCGAGGAATGGGATGAGCGCCGCCGCGACCGACACAACCTGCTTCGGAGACACGTCCATATATTGAACGTCCTCTTTCAGCACGAGCATCGCTTCGCCGTTCACACGGGCGTTGGCGAATTCGTTGATCAGCTCGCCCTTCTCATCCACCTGCGTGTTGGCCTGAGCAATCTTATAGAGCTGCTCTTCCATCGCAGAGAGATAGATGACCTCATCGGTCAGCTTGCCGTTTTCAACTTTACGGTACGGGCTCTCAATGAAGCCATACTTGTTGACGCGCGCATGTGTGGCGAGCGAGTTGATCAGACCAATGTTCGGGCCTTCCGGCGTCTCAATTGGGCAGATCCGACCGTAATGTGTCGGGTGCACGTCGCGAACCTCAAAGCCCGCGCGTTCACGTGTCAGACCACCCGGCCCAAGCGCTGAGAGACGCCTTTTGTGCGTAATCTCTGAAAGCGGGTTGGTTTGGTCCATGAACTGAGACAGCTGCGAAGAGCCAAAGAATTCACGTACAGACGCGACAACAGGCTTCGCATTGATCAGATCGTTCGGCATCACCGTATCGATGTCCACAGAGCTCATCCGCTCTTTGATCGCGCGCTCCATGCGCACCAGACCAATGCGGTAATTGTTTTCCATCAACTCACCGACAGAGCGAACGCGGCGATTGCCGAGATTGTCGATATCGTCCACTTCGCCCTTACCGTCTTTCAGATCGAGAATGACCTTCATGACGCCCGTAATGTCGTCATTGCGGAGCGTCCGCTCCGTGTCTTCGGCAGGCTCATAGCCCGGCACAGCCACTTTCAGACGGGTGTTCATTTTCACCCGGCCAACGGCTGACAGGTCATAACGCTCAGAGTCGAAGAAGAGCTGGTTGAACAGCGCGTCCGCGGCTTCCTGGGTTGGTGGCTCACCAGGACGCATGACGCGATAAATGTCAGACAGAGCCTCAAAGCGCGTGTCATTCTTGTCCGCTTTCAGCGTGTTGCGCAGCCATGGGCCACGACCGCCACCATCTACGTCAAGAACTTCAATCGCTTTGATCTTCTGTTCACGCAGCTCAGCGAGCAGCTCTTCGTCGAGCAGATCGCCGGACTCGCCGTAAATCTCACCGGTTTTGCGGTTGACGATGTCACGTGCGAGGAATTTGTTCTCAAGCGCGGTGGTTGGCAGCAGAAGCTCTTCCGTGCCGCCTTCTTTGATGCGCTTCAGGGCCAGGGCCGTGATTTTGCGATCCGCAGGCGCCACAACTTTTCCAGACTTGGCGTCGACGAGATCAAATGTCGGCTTCACGCCTTTCCAAGCGTCTGGATTGAACCCAGTAATCCAACCCGCTTTATCCAAGCGGTAGATTGAGTGGGTGTAGAACATGTCGAGGATTTGGTCAGCATCATAGCCGAGCGCCATCAACAGAGTCGTGGCCGGTAGCTTCCGCTTCCGGTCAATCCGGACATTCAGAATGTCTTTCGCATCAAACTCAAAATCGAGCCAAGAGCCGCGATAAGGAATGATCCGAGCGGCGAAGAGCAGTTTACCAGACGAATGAGTCTTGCCTTTGTCGTGATCGAAAAACACACCTGGCGACCGGTGCATTTGGCTGACAATCACGCGCTCGGTTCCGTTTACGATGAACGTCCCCTTATTGGTCATCAGCGGAATATCGCCGAGATAGACCTCTTGCTCTTTGACTTCTTTAACCGACTTGGCGCCGGTATCTTCGTCAATATCGAACACGACCAGCTGCAAGCGCACTTTCAAAGGCGCTGCATAAGTCAGGTCACGCTGCATACATTCTTCTGTATCGAACTTTGGCGGCTCGAACTCATACGAAACATATTCGAGCGACGCGCGCTCGTTGAAATCGATAATCGGGAACACTGACTTGAACACGCCGCCCAGACCATCATCGGTCCGTTCGTGCTGAGGTGTGTTCATTTGCAGGAAGTGTTCGTATGAGGAGCGCTGAACCTCAATGAGGTTTGGCATATCGATGGCTTCGGGAATTTTGCCGAAGGATTTGCGGATGCGTTTCTTTTCAGTGAAAGAGAGTGCCATCTTGTCTTCCGTTTTGTGCCACTCGGCCCGTCGACCAAAGCGGCGTGTCGCCTAGAACGCGAGGACGCGGCAAAGCCAATTAGGCCTTGCCGCGCTTAATACTTACGAGTTGGCGCTTCGCGCAAACACCATCCCGCACTGTACGCGCCCCGTTCGGGGCAGAAGCTTACTTGAGCTCGACAGTTGCGCCGGCTTCTTCGAACTTCTTCTTGATTTCTTCGGCTTCGTCTTTCGCGACGCCTTCTTTGATTGGCTTTGGAGCGCTTTCGACGAGCTCTTTAGCCTCTTTCAGACCAAGGCCACCCACGACTTCGCGGACAACTTTAATCACGTTGATTTTCTTTGCGCCGGCATCGGTGAGGACGACGTCAAATTCGTCTTTCTCTTCTGCGGCTGCGCCGCCAGCGTCACCGCCAGCTGCTGGGCCAGCGACTGCGACTGCAGCTGCTGCTTTAATGCCACGCTCTTCGAGAAAGTCGTTGAGTTCTTTTGCTTCAAGAATGGTGAGGCCCAGGAGCTCTTCACCGAGTTTTGCGATATCAGCCATTTTCTGATTTCCTGTTTCGGGTTGATGTGTTTGCTGGTCTTTGCTGTGGAATTGACCTTACGCCGCTGCCTGTTCGCCAATTGCGTTGATCGCGCCTGCCAGGCCTTGACCTGGTGCATTGAGACGCTGACCGAGCTGGCTGGCTTGTCCCAAAAGACGCGCCACGACAGTTGCAATTTGTTCCTCGCGAGATGGCATTTTCGAGAGCGCTTCCACACCCTTCGAATCCAAGATCTCGTCACCCATCATACCGCCAACGATAACGAGCTTTTCATTATCCTTAGCGAACTCCGAAGCTCCCTTTGCCGCAGCAACTGGATCTTCAGCGTAAGCAATGACGGTCTGGTCAACAAACATGGCACTCGCCACATCGCCGCCTTTTCCATCAAGCGCTTTTTTGAAGAGACGATTCTTGACCACTTTCGCTGTCGCGCCCTGCTCACGCAGTTTGCCACGGAACTCAGTCATCTCCGCAACTGTAAGACCGGTATAGCGTGCCACGATGACACTGCCTGAGTCAGCAATAACGCTTTCGAGCGTCTTGATGGCTTCGGCTTTTCCGGCTCTATCCATTACGGATCTCCTTCAAACAAGGCGACCGGACCATCCGGGCGCCTGGGGTTGCCGTCGATGACGCCAGAGCGCCATTTCAAGCGCCTGCCCAGGGCATCCGCAGACCAGTCCAATCTGTGAAACTCACAGACCAACCTGCATCACCCCGTCTATCAAGGGATTTACACTTCAAACAAAGCAACCCATGGTCTCGGACAGGAAACGGGAGACCGGCGAATCGCCAATCTCCCGCAAGCCGCGTTCCTTAACCTTTCATCCACAGGCGCGCAACCCCTAAAAACAGAAAAGTCAAGCCTTTTGCGTTTTTGTGGATCCGACCGGATCAAAACGCCTTTTCACACCGAGCATCGCGACGCTCAAGCACCGCAAATCAGTCCCTCTCTAGACAATTGTAACGAGTGGCGGTCTGTTGCGCTCCATCAGGACTTGGGAGAACTGACCATTATGACCATCAAATTTGGCGTGGCGCTGAGCGCGCTCATGCTCGCCGCCGCCTGTTCGGCACCGGCAACCGACACAGAGGCCAATACCGAAACTGAAACCAGCGAAGTGACAGCAGCTCTAACGACTGTCGCTCTCGAAGCCATTCCGACGAATATCGAAGCACACATGCGCTTCCTGGCCGACGATGCGCTTGAAGGCCGCGAGGCCGGAACCGAGGGCTATGACCAAGCCGCAGCCTATGTCGCCGCTGAGTTAGGGAAACTGGGCGTCGCGCCAGCTGGCGATGATGGGACTTATTTCCAAACCGTGCCGCTTCGGCGCAGCTATCGCGTTCCCGACGCACTGTCATTCTCAGTGACCGAGACCGCAACTGGCGAGGATCTCGGGTTTGAAATGAATGTCGATCAAGTCGTCTATGGCTCGACCCGCGCGGCTGAGAGTGCCGTTACAGCTGAAGCCGTATTTGTCGGGTTCGGCGTTGTGGCACCAGACATTGGCCGCGATGATTATGAAGGGCTTGATGTCGAGGGAAAGATCGTCGTCAGTTTGAGCGGCACCCCCAAAGGCATTCAATCCGAGGAACGCGCTTATTATGGCGCTCAAAAAGGGGCTGAGGCGTCGAAACGTGGGGCGATCGGAACGGTCTCAATGACTACCCCCACACGTGAACGCGTCTATTCCTTTGCCCGATTGATCGGTGAGGGGCGGCTTGAATCGGCCCGCATGAGTTGGCTGCAACCCGATGGCGAAACCTTTACCCGCGCGCCAAACCTACAAGCTGCGGCGGGTCTCTCCATGGAGGGCGGACGCAAGCTTATTGAAGGCGCGGGCCAGGATTTTGATGCCCTGATGGAGGCCGCGGAAGCGGAAGGCGGCCCGGTTCAGGGGTTTGAGCTGCCCTACACGATTTCAATTAGCCAGAACTCGACGCTCGATGTGGTTGAGTCTGACAATGTCATCGGCATGATTGAGGGCTCTGATCCAGATCTCAAAGACGAGATCATCGTTTTGACCGCGCATTTGGATCATATCGGCCTCTCGCAATCCTTCGAGGATGATAAGATCAATAATGGCGCCCTCGACAATGCGGCTGGGGTTTCAACCATGCTCGAAGTCGCGCGCATGGTCTTGGAAGGCGAACGTCCACGCCGCTCAATTATGCTCCTGCTTGTGACGGCCGAAGAGAAAGGCCTGCTCGGCGCGCAATATTTTGCGCAGAACCCGACCGTCGACGCTTCGCAAATTGTCGGCAACGTCAATCTCGATATGCCAGTTTTGACCTATGCGTTTGAAGACGTGGTCGCGTTTGGCTCAGACCGCTCAACCATCGCTTCAGCAGTTGAAAAAGCCGCCGGTGAAATGGGCATGACTTTGAGCCCTGACCCCTTCCCTGACCAAGGGCTATTCACGCGGTCTGATCATTTCCGACTGGTAGAGATTGGTGTCCCGTCCATCTTCCTCGCCACCGGTTTTGCCAATGGCGGCGAAGAGGCTTGGGCCACGCATTTCGCGCAAAACTATCACCGCCCATCGGACGATATGGACAATAATATCGATTTCGATGCCGCCGCACGGTTTGCCGAGATTAATGCCCGCATCGCGCTGGAACTCGCTAATCGCGACCAGCGCCCGCTCTGGAATAAAGACGATTTCTTCGCCCGAAAGTTTAACGGCCCGCAGCTCGCGGAGTAAGGCGGCAGAATTCATCGCCAAAGAAAAAGCCCGCTGGAGCAATCCAGCGGGCTTTTATTGTTTAAAAGTCTCGGAGCGCTTAGCTCGCGATCGCGTCGCCCGTGTCGACGCCCACGCCAGGGCCCATGGTGGAGCTCAGCGCGATTTTCTTTACGTAAGTGCCTTTGGCGCCAGATGGCTTGGCTTTCATCAGGGCGTCCACGAAAGCGCGAACGTTCTTTTCGATCGCATCTTCGGTGAAAGACGCTTTACCAATGCCAGCATGGATGATGCCGAGTTTCTCAACCCGGAATTCAACAGACCCGCCTTTGGCATCTTTCACGGCCTGGCCGACATTTGGCGTCACGGTGCCGACTTTCGGGTTCGGCATCAGACCGCGTGGGCCGAGGATTTTACCGAGACGTCCGACAACTGACATCATGTCGGGGGAAGCGATCACACGGTCAAAGTCAGACTTGCCGTTCTGGATCTCTTCCATCAGGTCTTCCGCGCCGACGATTTCAGCACCGGCTTCGCGGGCTTCGTCAGCTTTCGCGTCACGCGCAAACACAGCCACACGAACGTCTTTACCGGTGCCAGATGGCAGCGAAACAACGCCGCGAACCATTTGGTCAGCATATTTTGGGTCAACGCCGAGATTGACGGCGATCTCAACGGTCTCATCAAACTTTGACGTGGCGTTTGATTTAACCAGCTTCACAGCGTCCGCAACGCTGTAAAGGGTATCTGCGTCGACAGTCTCGACGGCGGCGCGATAACGTTTTCCAGCCATGCTCTTACTCCACCACTTCGAGACCCATTGAGCGCGCAGAGCCCTCAATGATCTTGGTTGCTTGATCGAGATCGTTGGCGTTCAGGTCGACCATTTTCGCTTCAGCGATTTCGCGGCACTGGGCGCGGGTCACTTTACCGGCAACCGAACGGCCTGGCTCTTGGCTGCCTTTTTTCAGTTTTGCGGCTTTGCGCAGCAGAACCGAAGCGGGCGCCGTCTTCACGATAAAGGTGAACGACTTGTCTTGGTAATAATCGATGACGACCGGCAGCGGCAGGCCTTTTTCCATCTTCTCTGTCTTGGCGTTAAATGCCTTACAGAATTCCATAATGTTGATGCCGCGCTGACCGAGCGCCGGTCCTACGGGGGGCGATGGGTTTGCTGCGCCGGCAGGAATCTGGAGCTTGAGCTGCCCCAGCAGTTTCTTAGCCATGATAGCCTCTCTGGCAATTGCGGTGTCTGGTGGTCTTTCGATCCAGACGCCAGGGTTTAGAGGGTTCGTGGTGCGGGCTGGCGGCCCCTGCCACAAACGATTTTTTGCCACTCTGATGAGTGAGCGCAGGCGTAAAGCATCTCGAGCCCGCGCGGTCAAGCGAACGAATGTCGTCAAATCATACTATTTCAGTAACAAATACTCATCAAATCCAGTCTTAGGGTTGCAAGGCCTGCCAATTTTGTGTTCGCAGTAAAGGTTGGGAGATACGTTAGGAAATGTGTGGAGTGATTACCTAATGACCGAGTCAAACATTACGAAAATTGCTGCGGCCGCTGCTTTATTGGTAGGTGGCGCAACTTTGGCCGCGTGTGGCGGTGGCGGCGGAGGCGGTGGAAGTACAACCACCCCGGTTGCTGTCTCTCCGCCCCCACCGCCCCCACCTCCGCCGCCGCCACCAGCTGGACCGACTTGGACTCAAGGTGTGTTTGAAGCGGCGAGTACGTTCAAAGATCAATGCGAAAGCCCACGCTCTGGGCAGGATATTGAAGGCAATACCTTCCCGGACCAGGCGGGATCCTTGCTCGAAGAGCAACTCTGGCTGCGGTCCTGGACCAATGAAACCTATCTTTGGAATGATGAAGTGGTCGACCAAGACCCAGCTGGGTTCTCAACCGCTGTCGCCTATTTCGATGTGCTGAAAACCGATGCGATCGAACCGTCGGGTGAAGAGCGCGATGATTTCCACTTTAGCCAATCCACCGAAGACTTTTTGGCGGCTCGGAACTCGGTCGGCAATCCAGGCTACGGTGTGGAATATGCCATCATCCAAGGGGCGCCGCCACGGGACATTCGCGTGGCTTACTCCGAGCCGGGTTCGCCTGCCGGGACTGAGGTAGGGGGTCAAGTCCCGCTGCCACGAGGCGCCAAGATCTTAGAGATCAATGGCGAAGACATTGTCGACGGGTTCCGAACACAACCCGAAATCGATGCGCTTTTGGAGCTCCTCTTCCCAACGCAGACCGGTCTGTCTCGAACCTTCTTGGTTGAAGACACGGATGGCTCCACCCGTTCCTTCACCCTGGTCACGGAAGACATTGTCGAACAGCCTATTCTGACCACACGCGTGATCACCGAAGGCACTGACAGGATCGGCTATATCGCGTTCAACACGTTCAGCCCGTTCTCGTCTGAGGAAGCGATCATCAATGCCATTGACGAGATGGCGCGTGAGAATGTGACAGACCTCGTGCTGGATCTGCGATACAATGGCGGCGGTCTGCTCGCCGTTGCCGCGCAACTTGGTTATATGATCGCTGGGCCTGCCCAAACCGATGGCAAAGTGTTCGAGCGGTTCATCTATAATGACGATGCAGGCAATCGAAATCCGATTGACGGATCCATCAATGAGCCCTTCCCATTCGTCGATTTCGTGATCAAATTTGATGATGACGCCGCACTCGTCGAAGGAGCGCCGCTGCCTTCGCTCGATTTGAACCGTGTGTTCATTCTCTCCACAGAAGGCACCTGCAGCGCCAGTGAAGCGGTCATCAATGGCCTTCGTGGCATTGACGTTGAAGTCGTCCTGATCGGTGACACGACATGTGGCAAGCCATACGGGTTCTTCCCACAGGACAATTGCGGCACGACCTATTACACAATCCAGTTCCAAGGCGCGAACGATAAGAACTTTGGCGACTTTGCCGACGGGTTCATCCCGGCCAATTCGAGTGCCACCTTCGGGGTGAGCGTGCCTGGCTGTCAGGTCTCCGACGATTTCACCAAACTTCTCGGCGACGAAACCGAAGCCCTCCTGGCCGCGGCGCTGCAATATCGCAGCTCTGGAACGTGTCCGACCGTCAGCACAAAAGCGACGCAGTTCGTGGCCAGCAAATCTGGGCCGGCTGATATCGGGGCGGACCTGCGCCGCGAAGAATATTATCTGCGCAACGTGCGCGACCTGAGGATGCCGAAATGATCCGGTCCGTCGCCCTCGTCCTCGGCTTGGTCACAGCCGCTGGCTGTCAGCATGCCACGGAGCCCGCAGTTCCTGCCGTCTTGTCGGAGGCCTCCGACACGACGCTGGAGACATTGAAAGCGCAATTGAGAACCGCGCTGGGGAAAGATGATTACAAACTCGGCGCGGATGATTTGACGGCCAGTTCGACCCTCTCAATGATGCCCCCGCCGCTTGGTCCGAATGAAACGCACAGCACGGTGATGCCCATTCGGATGGAGCTCATGCTGGATGGGGACACGTGTTACGCCGTCCGCTCGGATACGGGCGAAAAGATCGCCCTCGAAGGGATCGATTGCCGCGCGCTCTAAACGCGGTAGATCTCAAACACCAAAAAGCCCGCTCCGAGAAAGAGCGGGCTTTTTTAAATCAAACTTGGGCGTCTTTAGATGAACGCGTAGCCGCGCGCGTTGATATAGTTGATCAATTCTTGCTTACGATTGCCCGGATCTGGGTGGGTCGACATGAACTCTGGCGGCCGGTTTCCGGCGCTGCGCTGATCCATCAGATCCCAGAGCCGCGGGGCTTGTGTCACGTCATATCCGGCTTTCGCCATGTAATCGAGACCAAGCCGATCGGCTTCGTATTCGTGGCGACGGCTATAGGGCAGGAGCACGCCGAATTGAATCGCGGCGCCGCCTAAGGCTGCGATCGAGTTACCATATTGCTTGAGCTCGTCTGACTGCGCGATCGCAATCGACCCGGCGACCATGGCCACTTGTCCGGCCACTTGCATGGACGCGCGCTCAGCCGAGTGTTGTCCGTCAATATGACCGGCTTCGTGGCCGAGAACGGTGGCGAGCTGGTCATCATTTTCTGTCAGCTCCGTGATACCGCGATAGACCCCAACTTGCTGGCCTGGCATCACGAACGCGTTCACGACATCTGTATCGAAAACCGCGATTTCCCATTCATCGGGCGTGTAGCTTGAATCTTGATTGTAAATGTCGCGCAAGGCCGTCGCACGCCCTCTCGCGGTGCGGTCCCATGTGCCAAGCACCCGACCGCGCAAACGAGAATCCCCAGTCTGTGGCGTTTGAGCTTTCATATCGGCCCAGGCTGCTTGGGACATTCTGGCCAATGAGGCATTGTCAAAGCCTGGAATGATGAGCTGGTTGGATCCGGTCACCGGGTTGGTTGCACAGCCCACCACCAGCGGCACAATCGTGCCCGCTGCCAGGCCTGACAGAATTTGCCGTCGCGACATTGGGATGCGTTGCGCTTTGTCCATAAAATCGCGCGGGGCATCGACGCGTTCACCCGTTTCGATCATTTCGTCTGTAATCAGCAATTTGCTCATCTGCCTGTCTCCTCATTTTCCGTGAGCTTACACCCGATCAATCTCGGGAGCAAAACACGCGGCTCTCCAACTGGTTACACAAAGTTTGCCACGCGTCACGTGAATGCTGGATGAAGTTTCGTCTCGGCGGAGGTTCACGCTGGGGCGACGAGCTGCTTGGCCTGTCCGACCCAATTCTCTCGGCTGACGCGGCCTTTGAAAGAGAGATGGTTTTCGATCCAAGTTTCGTGCTCGGGCAACCAGCCCGCGATCTGTGTGTAGCGCCATATCCCCAACCCGTTCAGCACTTCAGCGATGCGCGGACCAATACCGGTAATCGCGGTCAGATCATCGCCGCCTTCCTGGGGTTTATCGATCTGTTCCGGCTGCACCCCCTCTAGCTCTGCCAGCATCGCCTCAGAGGGATGCACTTCAGGCGCCGGCTCCGCGGCTGCGGCCACCACGGGCTCAGGCGTTGGTTCTGGTTCAGGCTCAGGTTCGGGGGCTGGCTCTGCGACCACCTCAGGTTCAGCGACGACTTCTGGCTCGGGCTCGGGTTCAGGCTCTGGGGTGACTTCGACCGGTGTCAGGGCGGCGACAGCTTCGGGCTCGGCCTCTTCCGTCTCATCGACGCTTTCTTCAAAATAGGCGAGCCGGCCTTCCAAATAACGATTGCGCCAACGCAAACGCGCGAGTTCTTCATCCGCAGCCGCTTTCGCGGCGTCGTCCACTTCGGGCTCTGGCTCAGGTTCCGGAGCGGGTGCAGCCGCCACGACGGCCGCGACCGGCGCGGTGGGTTCCGCCGCCAATTGGGCGTTGCTGGCAATCACTTTACGTTCAAGCGCATCGACACGCTGACGCAAATAAGCACTCTGCCATGTGAGTTTTTCATGGTCCGCGCCCTTCCTGCGGGGTGTCTACTGGCACGGGCACCGCTGCGGCTTCAGCCGCTTTCGCATGTGCGGCTGATACATCTTTTTCAAGCGCCGCCACGCGTTCTTCCAACCAGGCATTCCGATCTTTGAGCTCGGTCAGCTCTTTCTCATTGTCGCCTGAGAGCACCGCGCCAGCAATCGCACCGGCGGCGGCGGCGCCAAGGTTTTGGACCGTATTTGAGTCACCGCCTTTTTCAGTCTTCAGCGTCTCTAATTCGGCACGGGCCGCAGACAATTCATCGCCAAGCGCAGAGATTCGCGTTTCGCGTTCGCTCAGCTCAGCCCGTAAAGACTCATCCACGCCAACCGCTTGAGCCGACTCTTCTTTGCGTTTGCGCTGAGCGCTGTAGAGCGCCTCAATTTCAGCTTTGGCTTGCGTCAGTTCGGTCTTTGCAATCTCACGCTCCACCGTCGCACGGCGGACCGTATTGCTCGCCAGTAAGCCTCGAAATGAGAAGCCAAAGAGCAGGCCGAGCACGGTGGCGGCGGCAAGCGCCATCCACATATTCGCAACAATCCACTGCATCTACTCGCTCCGTTCTTGAACGTTAAATTCGATTCTTCGATTGGCAGCGCGCCCCGCCGCCGTCGCATTGTCTGATTCGGGCCGGTCGGGACCATAACCAGTTACGACCAAACGCGCGACATCGAAGCCTGCATCACGCATGTAATTGGCCACGGCTTGCGCGCGGGCTCGGCTGAGCACGACATTCGCCTCGCGCGATCCCGTATTGTCGGTATGTCCGCCGACTTCGAAAACAAGATTGTCGGCACAGGACTCTGACACGGCCATGATCTTATCAAGGGTCAGGCCGCTTTCACGGGAAATCTCAGCACTCCCCGTTTTGAACACCACAGCATTGGTATCCATGATCAAATCGAATGAGGTTTGGCACGCTTGTAATGGGTCATCGCCGAGTTCGACTCCAGCGATTTCGTCCAATTCGACCGTCACCGTTTCAGCGGCGATTTCGACGGCATAATCGCCTTCCAGCTTGGCCATATCTTCGCGCAAGAATTGCAGGGTTGAGCTCGTCGCTTCCCCTTCAAAACTGAAGCCATCCCCTTCTGGCTCAAACTGCATCTCGCCGCTTTCAAATTGCGTAAAGTGCGGCAGGCCCAGACGGACGCCCTCAATCCAAGGCTCATAGTCGCTCGCCGCAACGGTCATTTCATCGATCACTGGGCCGTCAAAATAGGTTTCGGCAATCGCCGCGATCTCCGCACGATCTTCAGCCGACTCGCAGCTCCCGGAGAGCACCAATGTGCCATCAATATGCTGTGCTTGCCAATGGCTCGGGCCATCTACATTGGCGATCCCCGTCCACGGGTCGGAAAGGTTCGACACCGCTGCTGTAGCTTGGATGCGCGCCGCGTCTTCCATGGCAATTCCGCTCAGCCGCAGCTCATAGTCGGTCAGACGCGCTTCGCCGCTATCGAGTAATGAGAGCTGATCTAATCCGAATTTCGCGGTGCCGACCCAATCGCCCTCCGGAACGCCCAGTGCCAATTGCGCGCGATCGTCGAGGAAGAGACCGCCAAGGCTCTTTGCGTGCTCCGCCAGTTCAGCCTTAACGGCATTGTCAGGCACCGAGCCGACCAGAATCAGATCCCCGCCAGGACTTTTGATCGCGCGCCACTGAAACGGCGACGCGGTCGGTAATTCTCGAATCTCAGAAAAGCTCGTTTCGACGGACCAGATACCGCCCTGGAGCAAGCCACCAGGCCCTGATGAGGTCAATACTGCCACACGGGCGGCTTCCGCGGCCTCAACCGAAGGGGGTTGCCCTTTTAGAAAAGCACGCGGCCCTCGCATTTCCAAAGTCGCCCAGGTTTGACCAGACGCGGTCAAAGCTTCTTGCGCCGACGTCTCAAGCTGCGCCTGCATTTGAGCGGCGTTTAAATGGTATTCGGATGTGCCGTGAACGGTCACAATCCCCAGTACTGCTAGTGCCGCGCCGCTAAGACCAGCGGTCATCGTATCGTAGGCACCCATTTCGCAATCTCCCCTTGCAAAGACTGCATTAACCCTTGAGTCCTGCCTTATCCCTTGGAATCAGGCAAGTGCATGTTACAGGGCGGTCATGAAAGTCGAGTTCGATCATATCACGTCCGCAAGCAATCCGCTGATTAAGCAGCTGCGGACCCTGGAGCGCAAAAAGGGCCGGAATGAGACCGGACTGTTTCTAGCTGAAGGCGCGCGGCTAATTGAACAAGCGCTGGCCCAAGACTGGCAGCTGGAAACCCTTATCGTCTCGAACGCGGGCGCTGAACGCGATTATGTCCAATCCCTCGCGCGGCGCGCCCAAGCGCAAGGGGCTCGGCTGGTTCAAGTGCCTGATCGACTCGCCGGTTCGATCGCTCGCAAGGACAATCCGCAAGCTGTGATCGCCGCGATTCGTCAACGTGATTTGGACCTGTCCGATCTGGATGCGGCGGATAAAGGTTTATGGATCGGGCTTTATGAGTGCCGCGACCCCGGAAACCTCGGCACAATTTTAAGAACCGCCGATTGCGCCGGAGCCGCCGGGGTCATCTTGATTGAAAACTGTTGCGACCCTTACAGCGTCGAAGCGGTGCGCGCCTCCATGGGCTCACTGTTTGATGTGGCGCTCGCACGTGCAGATTTTGAGAGGTTCAATGCTTGGCGCCAGACCGCGGGCTTAAACATGGTTGCCGCGAGCGTGAATGGAGACACAGACCATGTGGGCGTCGATTTTGTCCAACCGAGCTTAATCCTGATGGGCAATGAGCAAGCCGGGCTCCCATCTGAGATCGAAGCGCAGTGCGATACACTCTGCCTGATCCCGATGCGCGGCGGCGCCGACAGCCTCAACCTCGCTCAAGCCACGGCGATTATGCTGTATGAAGGCTGGCGGCAGCGAGGGTTTGCCTAATGCAGATGGATCAAACGCTCTTTCTCGCCGATCAATGGGACCCGGATCAGTACGCGTTGCTCGATAGTGGGGATGGCCACAAATGGGAGCGGTTCGGATCGCAAACCGTGATCCGTCCAGACCCACAAGCCTTCTGGCCGCCCGACAACCCGATCGACACTTGGCAAGCCGATGCGCGCTTTGACGCCAAGTCGGGGGAAGATGATCGCGGCAATTGGCAGCTGATAAATCGCACCGCGCCGGACGCTTGGCCGATGTCGTGGCGGGGGCTTCACTTGCAAGCGCGTCGAACGCCATTCAGACACCTGGGGGTCTTTCAGGAACACAGCGTTCATTGGGCCTTTGCGCAAGATCAAATCCGGGCAGCGGGCCGCAAAACCCGCCTCCTCAATCTCTTCGGTTATACCGGAATGATGAGCCTCGCAGCGGCGCAAGCCGGCGCCGAGGTGACCCATCTAGATGCCAGCCCGAAATCAAATGGCTATGGCAAAGAGTATGCGGAGCTGAGCGGTTTGGCAGACGCCCCGATCCGGTGGATTGCCGATGATGCGATGAAATTTACGGCGCGCGAAATCCGCCGCGGAAACACCTATGATGCGATCGTCCTGGACCCGCCCAAGTTTGGCCGCGGCACCAAGAATGAAACCTGGCGGTTCGAAGAGGACTTACCCGCCCTGCTCGCCAATGTGCGCTCCTTGCTCAGCGATCAGCCGCTTTTTGTGATCCTGACGGCGTATGCGGTGCGGCTATCTCATATTGCGCTGGCACAGGCGCTTGCCGGGCATTTGAAAGATCTGGGCGGTCGGATTGAAATGGGCGAGATGGCGCTGCCGCACGCCAAAGATGAGCGCCTCTTACCGACCTCAATCTGCGCCCGTTGGATGGCGGGTTAAGCGCGTTCTGTCGCAATAATTGCGGCGCAGCTGATCATGACGATAACAATGGCGGCGATCCAAAGCGGTTCAGCCATAGCGCTTTCCCAGACACTGGCATCGACCGGTTGCCAGGCCGCGTTGATCTCAGCAGTTCGGGTCTGGATCGCTTCGATTAAGCCACCCATTTGCGACAAAGCCGCCCCAACGCCAAGGCCGCCCGCGCCGAACAATAAAGGTGCGCGCCAACGAGAGCGCTTATGGATGGGGCGCATGACGTGTTCAACAAAGGCTTCATTCTCCAAAGTCGCATCTTGCGCCTCGAACAGGGCCGTTAGATCGTCATATCGTTCGTCTGTTTCCATCATTCTCTACTCCATCACGCGACATGCTCAGTGGCAAGGTGTTTGCGAAGGGCGGCGACGCCGCGATTGACATGCGACTTCACCGTTCCGAGCGGATATCCAGTGGCGGCCGCCGCTTCCGAATGGCTCATGCCAGAAGCCACACATAACACCACGCAGATCCGTTGAGCCTCGGGCAAAGTTTTCAGCGCGCGGTCCAGATCCATATGCTCCGGCAGGCGGGCCGCTGACGTATCGAAGGCCAAAATATGCGCGCTTTCGTCGAATGTGACCTCTGGCTTTCGCTTGCGCCGCGCTTGCAAGAATTCGCGATACGCAATTGTGCAAAGCCAAGCTTTAAACGACCCGCCGCGATAGGCGCTGATCTTTCGCCAGGCGGTCATGAACGCGGCTTGAGCGACGTCATCCGCTTCGGCCGCGTGCGCCGTTAAACGCCGCGCGAGCCCGCGGACCGCGCCTTGATAGCGACGGACCAAGGCCTCGAAGGCCGCCGCTTGTCCAGAGGCGGCCTCCCGCGCGAGATCTAGGTCGGATTTCACCGTCTTCGCCCGCGTCCTTGGCTATCGATCGTGGCTGAACCGCCAGAGCCCCAGATAAGCCAGCCCCAAGATGATGGGGAAGGACGAGATGGCGACAATGCCGCGCATCGCTTGTTCCTCATCATGCGGCATGATCCCGCCAAGCACGATGAACGCGACGCCAAATGCGATCAGCAGAATACCGCGACGCAGATCCGATTTCACCGGGTCATTCATCGCCGACATACGCTCGACCAGCTCCGGCGAGACTTCTTGGCCTTTCTCAACCGCGAGGCGCAAAGTCTCATGCGCGGTGTGGCGCTTTTTGTAATTATAATGGCTGAACAGCCAGATCGTGGCGACGATCGCGGCGAACAGAAAGATCGGGACCAGAGTTTCTTACATCATTTTTTATCCTTATCGTGACGCCCAGTGTGTGGGCTCACAGACTAAGATGCAATCAACGCGCAATTTGGATGCAAACGGTTACAGTTTTGCTTCCGACGCTGCGTGTGAGACGGCCGACCAGGCGGCGCTCATATCCTCTGACCAGGCGTCGCCCGCGAGCGTTTTGAACACGTCCGCCATCACCTCATAAAAACCTTCAAAGACCCCGTCATCAATACCATAGCCCTCATGGTTCATGCGTTCGGCCGAGACAAAACTGATCGCCACCGGATCGGCTTGCAGTAAGCCTTCCGCCATGCTGAGCGCCTCATTCAACATGTGCCCTCGTGCGCCCTGATCGACATCAAGGACGAACAGTTTCTCGTGCTCCGGGAAGCGCTCGAACAGGGCCGCATAGACCGGCGGCACAACATCCTCGCACCGTTCAGCCACGGCTTCGAGACTGGCATTGAAGGCGGAGAGATGGGTCATGCGGGAACTTATACTCACGGAAATCGATGACGCCTATGCGGCGTTTCGAATGCTGTGCCCCCATGCCGCTGGGCGTGACTCATCGTGAGCGAAGTCGAAGGATGGGCGAAGTCGAAGGATGGAGAGAGACGAGGGCAAAACAGCCTCAAGCCGCGCTCGCCCTTCGTCTCCGCTCAGGGTGAGCGCTGAGTGAATACGGTCGGGCACGTGCTGACTCATCCTGAGCGAAGCCGAAGGATGCGCGAAGTCGAAGGATGTGTTGCAGGTTGCCTAGATGCATCCTTCGACGTCGCTCAGGATGAGGTCCCCGAGACGGTATAAATCTGCGCCTTGATCACCCCACCCTCAGTTTCAACATCGACCGAAACGCGCGCATATTCCGCGCCCTCAAAGTCATCGAGCCGTTCCCAATGCGCTGGCAAATCTGGCGATTCCAGTACTTGAACGACGACCTCATCGCCATCTGGATCAAGCCGGATGCCTGGAAAGCCATAAGTCGCGCCCCAGCCATCCTCGCTGAGATGTCCTCGGACAATCCCCTCACGCCAAGTGCCTTGGATCATGCTGACCATATGATGGTTCACTCGCCCGGGCGCGAGCGTGCCATAAATGGCGAGACGGTGCTCAACGGTCAAAGTCATCACTCAAAGACAAAAGGCTAAAGGGGTCACCCAACGATCCTAAAGCGGTATATTGTCGTGCTTCTTCCAAGGATTGGAGAGCTCTTTCCCTTTCAGCGTGCGCAATGCTTTGGCCACGCGGCGGCGGGTTGAGTGCGGCATGATGATGTCGTCAATATAGCCCTTCTTGGCCGCGACATAAGGATTGGCGAAATTGTCTTCGTAATTCTGCGTGTGTTCGGCGATCTTGGCCTCATCACCAAGGTCTTTGCGGAAGATGATCTCGACTGCGCCCTTGGCGCCCATCACGGCGATTTCAGCCGTCGGCCACGCATAGTTCACATCGCCGCGTAGGTGTTTGGAACTCATCACATCATAGGCCCCGCCATAGGCTTTGCGGGTGATCACGGTGACTTTCGGCACCGTCGCTTCAGCATACGCAAAGAGCAGTTTCGCGCCATGTTTGATCAGACCGCCATATTCCTGCTTGGTCCCTGGCATGAAGCCCGGCACGTCGACAAAAGTCACGATCGGAATGTTGAAACAGTCGCAAAAGCGGACAAAGCGCGCGGCTTTGCGCGAAGCGTCGATATCGAGCACACCCGCCAGAGTCATCGGCTGGTTGGCAACAAAGCCAACGGTCGAGCCTTCCATCCGGCCAAACCCGCAAATGATATTGGCCCCGAAATTCGGGCTGATCTCAAAGAAATCAGCTTCGTCCACCGTTTTTTCGATCAGCTCTTTCATATCATAAGGCTGGTTCGGGTTGTCCGGGATCAGGCTGTCCAGGCTGTCATCCTGGCGCTCAATCGTATCGAAAGTCGGGCGCACCGGTGGCGCTTCGCGGTTCGAACCGGGCAGGAAATCGATCAGACGGCGCATTTGCGTCAGCGCTTCAATATCATTTTCGAACGCGCCATCGACGACGCCTGATTTGGCGGCATGCACGGACGCGCCGCCCAGCGTTTCGTGGGTCACCTCTTCATTGGTCACGGTTTTCACGACATCTGGACCGGTCACGTACATGTAGGACGTGTCTTTCACCATGAAGATGAAATCGGTCAGCGCCGGGCTATAGACGTCACCGCCCGCACACGGACCCATGATGACGGAGATTTGCGGGATCACACCAGACGAGAGCACATTCTCCATAAAAATGTCGGCATAGCCGGCCAGGCTGTCGACCCCTTCCTGGATCCGTGCACCGCCGGCATCGAAGATCCCGATCACTGGGGCGCCGACTTTGGCGGCCGCTTTTTGCACTTTTACGATCTTCTCAGACTGCGCCAGAGAGAGCGAGCCGCCGAACACGGTAAAATCCTTGGAAAAAACATAGACCAAGCGACCGTTGACTGTGCCATGGCCAGTGACCACGCCATCGCCGGGAATGCGCTGCTTTTCCATGCCGAAATCGTGGCTGCGATGCTCTACGAACATGTCGGTTTCTTCAAACGAGCCTTCATCGAGGAGAAGCGCGACGCGTTCGCGAGCCGTGAGCTTTCCCTTTTCGTGCTGGCGTTCGATCCGAGCCTTGCCGCCGCCCAAGCGGGCTTTTTCTCGGCGCGCCTCAAGGGCTTCAATCACGTCCTGCATCTTGCTCAGACCTCCAGCATCATTTTGTCTTTGCTGGGGGTTTTAAAGCGCGAACCGGTAAGAGCAAGTCGACCGGGAACGCAAAACGGGCCTCCCCAAGGGGAAGCCCGTCTGACCTTTCCTTCTGAAAGTTTAGACTAGCGTTCGACTAGTAGCGATACCCACCATGGCGACGATTATGACCACGCTTGCCCGGGATCGGGATGCCGCGAATATCGCGCACCTGGTCGCCGCCACGAACGATACAGGTCACTGGCCGTTCAAAATCGCGGCGGAAGCCCTCGAACTCGACTTCATTAAAGGTGACGCGATAGCCGCGCGGTCCGATTTGCTCGGCGTACCGGCCATCATCGAAATCAACGTCGCGAAAGCCGAGATAGGCCGCCTCATTGCGGATCGCCCGGCGGCAGGCACGAATGGCTGTCCGTTTCGCTTGGCGGTTATTATAGCGATAACCATCATACCCATAGTGGCGACGCGTGCTGTAGCCTACCGAGCCATATCCATTATGGCCGATGCCAAAGTGCAGCGCGCCATTTCCCGTTTGGACAGAAACACTGCCCGTCACGCGTTTTTGGGACTTGCCATGGTCGGCAAGGGCCGGCGCGGTGAAGAGCAGAGGCGCCGCAAGGGCTAGCGCGGCTGCTCGAGGTTTCATGATGCGTTTCATCATGGCTGCAGGAATACACAAGTGATTTCAACCTGATATGAGCGCCGTATTCGGGTCTCATTCATCTCTTTGAGACCTGCCCGAAGATTGCCATTATGTTAGACAAGGGTAGCGCTTGGGGTCGGTTGTCGTATCATTGAGAGAGATAAGGATGATGGGGAGTCGGATGAGAACATTTACACTATGTGCGCTGGCCGCAGGGCTCTCCCTCACCGCGACAGCTCAACCCGCACCACAAGAAGAACTGATCAAATCGATCACGCTTGAGGATATCAAGACCCTGATTGATGCCGAGGGTCACACCGCAACTCAGACTCTCCCGAACGGGGTCGGCGTCGGGGCTGAAGATCCGGATGGACTGAATTACGTCGTCCGAGGCACCGCCTGTAGCGATGACACGACCTGCCTCGGGATCGAGTTCATGATCATGTATTTCGGTGCCTATGACGCGACTTTTGCGAACACGATCAATCAGCGGTTCTCCGCGATCAAGGCGACGGTGAACAATGAGACGCTGATCTTATCTCGCTACCTTATTCTCGATGCCGGCCAGACGCGGGAGAACCTTGGGGTCAATCTACGCAACACGTTGGCCATCGCCTCGCAAGTCCAAAACGGCGCTGACTTTACAACGCTCGCCAATACCAACCTGTCTTCGGATCCAGACGATGACGCGACAAAGATCGAAATCGATTTTGGCGATGATACGGGCAGCTACGCGAATGATGAAGCGTGCGACGATGGCCGCTTCATGGTGGATGGAGACGATTGGAGCTATCAACGCGCGCACGTGAAACGCGATGCAACAGATTGCCGAAACCTGTATGAAGCGGGCGAGATCACGCTTTATATTGATTTTGGCGACGATTCTGGTCCGTACGCCAATGACAATTCCTGTGATGATAATCGTTTCACAGGCGAGGGTCGATCCATTGTCGCAACAGATAGTCACGTATTGAGAGATGCCTCCGATTGCGTTGCAGCCTATCGCGCCGGGACGATCAACCGGTCTTAGGTGCGAAGAAGACGGTGCGGATCAAATAAAACACCATTGCCAATAGGATCAAAAGTTCCGGCAAAGACAATGCGCCAGACTCCTGTAGCCATTGTGGAAACACGGTTGCGCCGGGCCCGGTAAAGGCTGAGCCCGCCGCAATGAAAAACCCTAGCAGCATGCGCCAAAGATGACGGGCAATGCGGTAATTATCGGCCAGCGTCTGTCGCAGAAGCAAGCTGAGATCACTCGCCAAAGCGATCCCCGCCATCAGCGCGAGAAACAGATAATTCTCCGCAGCAAACCCGAACATCAGACCATCGGCTTGTGCCAAGCCGAGACTGCCAAGCGCCAGCAAACCCGTAAAATTAAGTGCGTTCATAGCCATTAGCGCAAAATCGAAGGCGCTGGATTCGCAGGACTGTTGCTGCGCGGCGCGCCATCCGGACAAGACCAGATAGGTCCCGAGAAGCCCCGCAAAGAATGTGATAAAAAACTGCTCAAACCGGATCAATCCTACCAGTCCTCCGGTGAGCGACGATGTCGCCATCAGGACAACGAACCCGCGCCCGGCAGAAACGTGAATGGTCCGGCCTTTTCGGGTCGCCAGTGCGACGGCGCCGAGGAGAACGGCAACTGCTCCGGTAGCGATATGTAGGAAAATCAACGCGAACACGCTCGCCCCCATAATTCCAAACTTATCGTTTATCAATATTATTGATTTTCGATAAATTCAAGCTTAAACTGCAGGACTTGCAGCGGCTTTGAAACGCAGGGAATTCGCCCTACTTTCTAATTGGAATACAGGGGATTGAGCATGGATCATGACGCGGAACCAGAGACACCAGAAAAACCAACTGGCACAAGCCAATCCACCAATCTTGTGGCGTTTTTAGTAACGTTCGGATTCGTGTGGTTGGTGTTTGATAATATGGCGCTGGGATTGCTCTTCGGACTGATGATCGCAGGCGGTTCGGAAGCGGCGCAGCGCGCAAAGAATAAGTGCTCAGACTGAGCCCCCTATTCCTCGCGAGAGACTTTCCCCCGCAGAGCTTTCACCGCGCCGCGCTGCTTCTTCTCATTCAATCGTCGACGCACAGAGGCCCGCGTTGGCTTAGTTTTGATCCGTTTGCGCGGTGGTTCAGCGACGGAGCGGATCATATCAGCCAAGCGTTTTCGCGCGGCCTCGCGATTGAGGCCTTGGCTGCGATGGTCTTTGGCTTCCAGAATAAGGTCGCCCTCTTGCGTCAACCGAGCCCCATACCGTCGTTTGAAGCGCGCTTTGACCGGTGCGGGAATAGAGCTCGCCTCGACATTCCAACGCAATTGAACCGCGGTCGAGACTTTATTGACATTCTGCCCACCGGGCCCCGAGGCGCGGATGAACCGCTCGCTGAGCTCCCATTCGGGAACCCGGATCGTCTCGGTCACAAATACGTGATCGCTGGTGGACATGAAAGCTCCGTTCAGGGTCAATTCAGGCTGCTTGCCTAGAGATGTATGTAAGGCTTGTCACGAGCAGCCGAAATTGAGGGTGCCTGGGGGCGCCGAACCCAAAGAAAGGAGGACGACGATGTCCATCCTCTCAAAATTAACTGGTGGCGTTGCTGCCATCGCTTTGAGCGCTGGAACGCTGGCGCCTATGGCCTATGCTGATCGCCCAGATCGCGAGCGACGCCCGTCTATCAGCGATAATCGCGGTGTCGATCGTGGAGATCGCCGACGCGGCGAAGTCCCGCGCACAGAGCGTCGGATCCAATCGGAACGTCGAATAACCTCAAATGACCGCGTCCGTGACCGCGGCGAATTGCGTGGCGGCGAGCGCCGTATGGAGCGCCGCGACAATCGCAATTTCGAACAAAGACAAGATCGCCGCTCCGAACGCCGTGTCGAGCGCCGTGATGATCGTCGCTTTGAACAGCGTCAAGACCGCCGGGCCGAGCGCCGCGATGATCGCCGCTTTGAGCAACGCCAAGACCGCCGGGCGGAGCGCCGGGTGGAGCGTCGGTTCGAGAACCGCCAAGAAAACCGTCAAATTCGCCGCAACTCATATGATCGCGGTTACAATCAAGGCTATCGCAATGCCCGCGGCGACATTCGGACCCGCCAGCATGATCGCTATCACCGCAACCGGAACTATCACGGCGATCGTCATTACGGGCACCGGAATTACCGGCATTCGGACCGGCATTATCGCCATCACCGTAACTTTAACCGGTATTATCGCCGCCACAGCAATGGCTACCACTACCGGCATAATTTCCGCCGACACAATTTCCGGCACTATTCGCCGCGCGCCTTTTACTGGGGTGGACACCGTCCGTTCTATTATTATTCGCGGCCGACTTTCCGGTATGTCTATGACCGGCATTATGTCCCGAGCTATCGGATTGGCGGCTATTATGGCTATCACACCAATACGATCATTATCGGAGACTATGACTATTGGGGCCTCTATGCACCGCCAAGCGGATATCACTGGGTGCATGATTATGATAGCGGCGATGCCATCCTGGCCTCTATCGCAACCGGCGCCATTATTGGCCTGGTGATCGGGGCTCTCGCCGACTAAGCTCAGCTTGGCGCTTCCCTCTCGCGCCTAAGAAACACCCACTGGACTGCGTCAGTGGGTGTTTCGCTGTGCGAAGATCAAATTTTTATGTCTCAAAGCCGATATTCATCTTTCATTAGGCATGACTCATGCTTAGTTGGTGGTGTCCGGCAAAAACGTATGAGTTCCGGACATAGTCGTTCAACAGCTGAAAGGAGGTGATCCAATGTCGAGTGAGAAACCAGGAACGGTGATTGGATCCGTTTGTGTGAAGGTTTTTTTGGAGCAGCCTCTAAAAACACTCTAGCACTGTCTTAAGGCTGCTGGCCTGGGGTGAGCCCCTGCTAAGTTGAACGCAGCCAAGGATTCAAGAGCCATCCGGCTCACGGACCCCAGCCGAGACCCGGCTGGGGTTTTCCTTTTTATGCTGAATGAAAACAGTATCTTGTGGGGCGATTATCATTATCAGCGGACACTGAGCGGACAGTCTTGTACCACAAAGGCATTCGAAAACTCAGGGCGTTCAGTCCGTTCATATTGTTGATTTGGCGCCGACATTGCCAGTCTGATCACTGCGACTAAAGCGAAACATTGTCCACGCGCCGTCAACAATGGGGTGATATGTTCATTGCCGTCAGAGCGTGATTAGCGAGACTTCAGGGCCGTTTCGCGGAGCGCGTATAGAACTTCAACACTCCGCATGGGACACTATTATGGACGCACCGAAGCTTCAAATTGATCGCACTAAGTATGACTACGAGAGCATCACAACCGACGAGGCAGGCCGAGAGATCGGTGCATCACGCAAGACCATCGCCGATATGGTGAAAGCAGGTAAGCTGCGCGGGCATAAGGTGGGAAATCAGCTACGCATTCGTATCGACGAAATTGAGCGCTACCTAAATTCATAACGCAATTGCTAACGTCCGCTTTCGGCGTCAAAGCGGACATTCGCTTATTGGCCTAAGCAACAGGAAATCTACGCTTCAGCTGTCCAAAACGGTGAACCTTGTCTACTTCAATCGCCAATAAACTCGCAGCCCAAAATTATCGAGGCCCTGATTGGTTCCTTGGGCAAGGATCTGACCGTGAGAGAGATGCTCATATTGAAGTTGAACGCCCCAATTCTCACCAAGATCACGATTAATTGCTAGACCTGTTCGAAAGACGACCTCGGAGCCCAGTTGAACGACTTCGTTGTCAAAGTCCCGGCGACGCGGGTCCGCGGGGTCAAACGGGTTGTCGAGAACTCCGTCATGTACTGCCAGCCCAAAACTAGGTTCGAATGACCAACGGTCTGCGAAATCCCAAGCCCATAAGAGGCCGAAACCCGCGTAGCTCGTATTACCGGAGGTGTTGTATGACGCATTAATCATCGGTCGCGGCTTAAATGCAAAAGATAGAATTTTCGGTGAGGAAAAAACCAGCTCCCCAGTGATGTTTGGGCCACTTTCTTTGTTTGCGTTGTCGCAATCAAAAATATTGTCGCTGATGACACATATATTGTGCTCTGCAATTCCGAGCCGGATTTCCTCCAATGGCTGGGCATGTGAAATTCCAGTAGCGGCGAACAGGAAGAAGAAAAAAAATACAACGCGCATGACAAAGCCCCCCTAAACCTTCATGTATGAACTATTCGTCATGATTGAGTCTTGCAATGGAAAGACGATAGTCCGAATGGTGCAAGCCTCCAGCAATTGATACGATGACCAGAGTTTTGATTATGTGCGTCTTGAAACCCCATGGCATCAGGGTCGCATTTTTCATCTGCCGCAAAAATGGCCGCTAATGACCCAAAGTGGACCCTACAAATGGTGTTCACTTAGCCAATAGCCCGCTATATGGTTATGAGTGAGAATGCCTGAGCGAATAGGGCTATTGATGAAATCACGTATCGCTGATGTATTGTATGGAATCACGGCGCTCGTAAGTCTAGCGCTAGGATCAATCTACATTTTGCGCAGTTCATTCCTGCCGTATCACGCTGATGCGCTGCAACAACAATGGGCCGATCTTGATGGTTCGCTTCAAGTGCTCATGCTGGCACTTATGGATGTGGCAGGTGCTGGGTGGCTTGCGCTCGGGGTCGTTGTCCTGGTCCTAGTCTACAGCTCGCAAAGGAGTCGTCAGCGTTCAATACGATTATTGATTCCGACCGCTATACTCATTTTTTATATCCCTACTCTAATGGCGACGTTACATGTCACCAACCTAACTCCAGCTACAGCTCCATGGTATGGAAACTTAATCGCGATCTCTGCAGCGGTAGTGGGGTTTGTTTTCGATACGCCTTGGAAGATTGTCAGGCAGTCCAAGCCTTAGACTCGTTCGTCACGACCGCTTTTGACCCAAAGCGGACAATAGACACTACGATGGAACATCAGAATAAAAGGCGAGCAGCGCAGTGATGATCAGCAAAGCAAGCAGTGTCGCCAAGACGAAACACACCCCGGACCAGATACGAGCCCTAAATGGAACTTCGGCAACAATGATAGAATGCTCCAAGTCAGGCAATAGATCTGTGTAGATTGAGCCGTTCCGATTTGCTCCGCGCTTTGTTTTAAAGGACGACATATTGGTTGTAACGTCCAGCTGCGGCGGCGAACCTAGATTTCCCGATTTGATAAGCTTCCGCGCAGCGATGTGAACATCGTCGAGGTGCTTACCTTGTTTCATACCGTTCGCGAGGAACATGGCTATCTCATGAACCACTCGGGACCTTGGCAAGCGATCTCTATCCGCTTCAGTCATGTGGAACAAAGCAATATTTGTGAGCCTTTCGGCTCGACGATAGATGGTCTCACCAACCGCAACTCTCAGCTGTTCTGAGGTAACTTCTGGAATGAGATTCAGCGCAGTCAGCACCATTTAGTAATCGCTCGATTTTGCCAGTTTAATCATCTTAATTGACGGTTTCATCGACAGGCAAGAGCCAGTTCAAAACATCAAATGGAATATTCGTCCCAACGGTTATATCGTAAGCAAACGGTCACCTCTAACGCCGTCCACGCTGTGTGCACGGTACCCGCTTAGTGTCTCTTGGACACCCAAGAGACCTAGAGGCCATGATCGATCAATTCCGCCCTGCGCATCCTACCCCTGCCCTAGAGGCTCCGTTCCGCGATACGGCCCCTGCCCTATGGGCGGCTGGCTATCCCGCCTTCCCAGGCGGCACATTCAACGAAGGCAAAGAGCCCGCCAAGTTCATGCGCGGCCACCAGCGCTTCGGAAAAGCCACCGAGCAGACCACCGATGATGGTAAGGTCCTGGAGATCTGGCCCTTCCCATCCGAAACCGAGCAGGCCGATTGGCTGAAGAATGGCGGGTTCGGCAATTGCCATATCGTCATGGGCCGCCAGGCTGGCCAGACCGAGGATGGTCGCCCGCTCTACCTGGTCGCGATCGACGTGGACACCAATGATCGGGCCTATCTCGCCCAGTTCGTTGAGTGTTTCCCTGAGCTCACCAATGCCCTGGTTAAGACCGCCGCCTATGAAGGCGCTCCTGCTGGGCGCGGCCTGACCATCATTTGCCGCTCACCGCTCTTCACCAAGAAGACCAGCTTTCGCCTGTCCAAGCTCCCCACCGAGTGGAGCTTCAACCACAAAAAGCGCTGCAACGTCGAGAAGGACCCAGGCGTCGATTTCCTGACCAATGGCAGCTACACCGTAGCTGGCGGATCGTTCCACCCTGACACACGCCAGGGCTATGTCTGGACCCACGGGGTCGAGTGGGTGGGTGAGGTCGGCGGCTCGATCGAGAGCGTTGTGCGCGTCGAGGATCTGCCCGTGTTCGACCAGGAGCACTGGAGCCGCCTGGTCAAACTGAGTGAAGGATACCACAAAGTCGGCTGGCCATCGGACCCGTTGAAGAATGACACCCAGGACCGCGCGCCGCGTGAGAATGGTCCGGTTGCCCCAGAGATCGATCGCGGCACATTCTCAGGCCAACTCAGCTCGGCGGCTCAGCGCTACCTCAAGTTCCTACGCGAACGCTGCAGCGAAGCGCAGCATGAGAAGGACCGCCAGAGCAAATACCACCACTCACCACGGCGCGACAAGATCTACAGCTACGCCATCCATATGTGGCGCATGGAGATGTCAGGAGACATGCCGCCTGGATCGACCTGGCACGAGCTCCAGGCGACCTGGGCCTATCAATCCTATGCCGCCGAGTTCGATGAGCAGCGCGCTGATAGCCATATTCGCGCAGGCATCAGAACGGCGGAGCAGCAAGGGCCAGCCAGCGTCAAGTACGTCCTCAAGGAGATCCAGATCAATTGGATCGACCTGGATGACTTCCAGGGCGAGGATCACGATGCGATCGACTGGGAGGGTTATGGCGGCGGTAAGCCAGACCTGAAGTTGGTCGGCGGCACTCAGATCGATCTGGAGGAGGCGATCGCGGACGCTGGCGGGCGGCCATATGAGGGCCAGGGCCAGGGCCAAGGTCAGGACCAGGGCGCTGCGAGCACGACGCCGCTGGCCGATGCGCTGGACATGCCGACCGATGTGGTTGTGGATGCCGGGGCCAGTGCCAGCGCCAGTGCCAGTGTTAGTGTCAGTGCTAGTGCCCCTCCTCCAGCTGCGGAGCAGCGGATGGAGGTCGATGCGCGTGAGGTCGAGGACCTGGGCGATGGCTATGTCGATATCAATGAGAAAGTCGAAGAAGAAGGCTTCGTGCCGCAGAAGGTCAACAGATCGATCGAAGCGGTGCCCAGGGAGATCTGCGAGAGTGCGCCTGGATGGGTCGGCACGGTCTACCACGAGATCATGCGCCTGGCGCCTACGACGCCGCCCACGATTGCGCTGCAGACGGCCCTGGCCTGCGCATCACACCTGACGGCGCGGCGCTACTATGGCTGGACCGATGGTCGCCACCTCGCCTGTCGCCTGTTCGTTGTGGCCCTGGGCGGCACCAATGCAGGCAAGGAGTTCTGCCATCAGTTTCCACGAGAGCTGTGGGCAAGGCTTGAGGCGCTGGCAGATCCAAGGTCGCTGATCGCTGACCACGGCACGCCAGCCAACAAGTTCCGCTTCCACAACAAGAACAACCAGACCTGGGACCAGGAGGGCGCAGTCTATGCGGCGCTGAGGCCAGAGAAGGCGCCATACACCAGCTCGACGCCATGGGATGGGCAGCAGCCAGAGGACAGCGGTGAAGGCGAGGACAGCGGCGAGGAGGAGGACACTGGGCCAGCGATGAGCGTGTTCAGGCTCCTGGGCCGCTTTGCTGAGGGCCTGACAGGACCAGCTGCACTGCTCAAGGCATTCCGGACCAAGTCGCCCGCCCTATTCCTGTCGCCAGATGAGTTCGGCAAGGAGTGGGCCAGGTGGAACCGATCGAGCAGCGCTGAGAATGCCACGATCCAGCTGATGAAGCAGCTGTACAGCGATCGGAGGCGCGGCGTCGGTGGCAATGATTACGCCGACAGCGCCAATCGCCAGCCCCACCTGGATGCACCGATACTGATGCCAGCCCTGACACTGTTCGGCCTCGGCACCCCAGATGACTTCTATGAGGAGATCACCAAGCGCATGGCCTTCGACGGTGCGCTGAACCGATTGCTGATCGCCAGGGAAGATGGCGAGGCCAGGACCAAGGAAGACCGCCGTGCCAGGCTGCGTGGTGGCCGAGGACAGAAGCGTGACAGCGAGATCAGCCAGGACCTGATCCAGGGCGCAGCAGACATCGCCCTATTCGGCCTTCACAACCAGACTGTGACGGTGGGCGGCGACAAGCGGATCTACACCAGCGGCGCTGACAAGCTGGTCAACCCATGGGCCGACATCGATCCGAATAAAGACATGATCTTCATCGACTTCGATGAGAGCAGCCAGGAAGAGCTCGATGCCATGCTCGACACCCTGATCGAGTTCACCGAGACGTATGAGCAGCTGAAGCAGATCAGAGACGGGGCGACGGGCGAAGAGAAGTTCGTATCGCAGACCGCGTCCAGGATCACCGAGAATGCCTACCGTGTGGTCCACATCCTGGCAGCCTGCGATCGAGACGGCATGGACCAGTATGGCGTGCCGCTCATCAAGCGGCACCACGTCGAGTGGACCTGCAAATACATGGAGATCGTGGCCAACAACCTGATCGGCCTGGTCGAGAAACAAGAAGGCAGCGAGATCGAGCAGCTGCTCAAAGAGGCCGACGATGCTCTGATGGAGCGGTACTTCGACCAGCTGAGCAACCCGAACTTCAACCTCCTCCAGGGCGCCTCGAAGGGCAATAAGGAGGTCATGGCCGCCATCAAGCATGAGGCCCAGGAAGAGGGATGGGTGCCGATGCGCTTCATTACCCAGCACGGCGAGACCAGGGACCTGCCAGGTGGCACCGTCATTACGACCCTGATGGGCGGCCCGATCCGCAACAAGAAGGCGCTGAAGAACCGCCTGCTCAAGATCAAGCTCAGGGACAAGGACTGGGAGAAGAGGGAGGTCGATTACTCGATCAATGGCAAGGAGCAGAATATGGTCCTGGTTCGGCCTGCCCAGGAATAGGTTCACCGACAGTTTGACCGCCAGGAGCCCAGCCTCGGCGCTGGGCTTTTTGCTGCGTGTATCTCTGAGATACACAGAGATACACGCATTTTATCGCTTTCAAAGTCAGCCTACCGCTTTGTTATGCTTACGCTTTTCACCGATTTTTTTTGAAAGAGATACAGAGATACAGGGTGGTCTCGCCAATCCCTGTTTTTTCACCGCTTACGTTACGTCACCCTCTATTTCTATGATTGGTGAGAGGGGTATGTATCTCTGTATCTCTTCTATATATAAAAAAGAAGAAGAAGTAATAAATACAGGGCATTACGCCAGATTTGAAAGAGATACAAACCCTGTATCTCTAGGTATCTCTAGTATCTCTCTGGGGTTTGCCAGGACCAGGATCACTCACGACACCTATAGATCAGGCCAAAGCCATAGGGTCAGCCTATAGCCAGCGGCCAGATTTCCTCTCATTTTTCCTCTCATGAGCCCTTGATCGGTGTACTGGATCGCTGGATTGCCCGCCACCATTGAAGACTAGCGTTTAGGGTTGGCTCCTGTTCGAAGAGCCGGATCCCAACAAAGCGCCATCCACGCTGGGTCAACAATCAGCTGCTAGACTAAGGGTTATGAAACCCATCCCTAACGAGCGCCCTCGCCTAAACTTGGAGCTCACACCAGAGCTCCACCATTGGCTCGAACGTAAGTGCATTGAGTTCGAAGTCCCGAAGCGGGCCATCGTACTGATGGCACTCGACTTGTTGTCAGAGCGCTTCAGCACGGGCCTGTTTCAATACTGGCTGCAGCAGCGCCCCTATCCCACTGCTCCGGTGCATGCAGACCATAGCTTGCGGTTGCGAGACCTGACGAACCCCACCGCGATCCAACACTCTATAGAGGAATGGACTCATGTATGACGCGAAAGCTTTCAGCCCCCAGCTTCAAAGAAGAACAGTGCGCATGACCTTCAGATCGTCGCCAGCGATTTTCTCAGACATCTACTACCTGCAAGAAACTCTCGGCCTCCCTTGTCGAACATCGGTCCTTGAGCACCTCATCAGGATCGCGGGCAAGCAAATTAGAGCAGAGAATGACATCGGGGGCTGTAACGACGGACGTCAGGCGTCCGACGATCCCAAACAGTTCACGCCATTATTTGATGACCATTCCCCTGCCCCGACTAAACGCCGGAATCCGACCGAGTACAAAGTGGTCGAGGTTGAGGACGGTGGCTGGGTGCCGATCTGCCCAGTTGAGTACACTATATTCCGACCCGCGTTGGATGATATACGCCCCGGCGATTTCCTGGTTCCTGTATGCGGTGAGGGGAAAGAGCTCGGTAGACAGTATCCGGATGGCGTCAAGACGAGATACATTGTCAGGTCCAACAGCCACGGCAACCTGCGTGCTGAGCTCGAGCGAGACACAATATAAATTCTAGCCGAAACTGATGAGAGGCGGTATCGGGCGGACCTTATGTATATCCAACTCTAACGTCCGCTTTGGGTCAAAAGCGGACATTAGAGAGCCTGAACAAACACGGACGCATCAGCAACTGGAGCTACCAATCCGGCAATTTGTTGAAGCGCCACTCGACGTAACATAACTTCCCGTCCAATTGCTGGAGTCGTAGGACTTCCAATAGTCGATTGAGGCACTGGGACCTGTTGGAGTGTCAGCGCCGAACCCAGCCGCATAATCTGCCCAAGCCTGTGCCCACGGATCAGCCGACGGCCAGGCTGGAGCCGCTTGCTGATAGTATTGTTGCTCAGCCGCCAATCGCGCCGCGCGCTCTGCTTCTCTTTGTGCTCGCGCTTCAGCTTCGAGACGACGGTTTTCAGCGAGCCGTCTTTCGTATTCCAGCCGAGCCAATCGATCGGCTTCCGCACGCGCAGCTTGCTGAATACGATAATTAGCCAACCACCTTTTTTGGTCCTCTATAGCTTGTTGGCGCTTCGCGTTTTCGTCGCGAACGAATTGATCCAATCCACTTGCTGAGACTGTCTTCATTGCCTTGAGGGCTCTCAGGTTTTCATTATTGCGGTAGAGCTCAAACATATCGAGGTCACCGTTTGGTCGTTCGAATGCGAAGATCGAACCCAATCCAATATCCGACAACGGCGATGTCGGGGTCACCCCGTGCTTCCATAGCGCATGAAAGTCGGAATAGTCTGCGCGATCACTGCTTTTTAGAACGTCCTCAAATGAGGGAAACTCTGGACCGGAATTTATAATTGCCCATCGGGGGCCTGCATCCGTCATCCACTTTCCTAACCACGCAGCCGGGTGTGGTTTCGACCTTCCTGTCTTTAGACCAAGTTGCGCAGCGCCCACCGCGCCTGACTTTGAGCAATTCACGCGATCGTCAGCAGATTTGCATACTCCTGTAATGTATTCACTTGAATGGAATAACGGATACACACCGAGCATATTGTAGGGCGCGGCCTTGTAGCCATTAGCAGAAGGATAGACAGGCCAGAAAAGCAGCTCGTCCAAGTCCACATTGAACATCAGGTGGTCGTAATAGAGCCAGCTCTTTTGGTAAGTCTGTCGATTTACCTTTTGCACATATGCGTCAATGCTGCTGAACGCGGGAATTGATGTAGTGGCGATGGAATCTCCATCAAAGGTCACAGCCACATCCGCAATCGTTCCGTCATCTCCACGAACCCGGAAAATGCCCGATTCACCGACGAGTCTGGCTGGCACCCAACTGCCAACACCGCTCGGCAACAGCAGCACGTTCGAAACCTCGCCTAACACGCGCCCATCTCGACCAACAATGCCAATTTGTGTCGTACCATCACCATTAGACTTGCTAAGCAAACCCGCCATACTCCAGCTCGGATGGTGCACGACGTCTTGGCGCATCTTATCCCCGAGCTCTTGCCAGCCCTTCACCCGATTGAACTTGGTCGATTGGCAATCGTCCGAGCCGATCACGATCTTACAATATTGTTGGCTGGTCTTATGACGTAGCAGCTTATACTCGCCATTAAAGCCATGGATGTAGTCATACTTAGGTCGCAAAATCCATTTGGGTTTGCGACCGCTGTTGTCGATGATGCCATGCAAACGGTCCACATAGTTCCGGTAAACAACATGGAGCGTTGAGTTGTCTTGTGCTGAAGAGATATCAAAGACGCCGTCGAAAACGTAGTCCTTGAGCGGCTCGCCTTTTTCGTACTTGGTCGCAGACACCTTGCGGAATTTATCGGCATGGGCCTCCGATACCCAAACGACTTGTGCTGCCAACAACATAGCCAACAAGGCAACTATGCGCATGATCATGTCCCCTATTTGATCAGGTCAAAGGACTATGTTCTCTGGTTTGATTGCAATGTCCACAAAGATCGAAACACCTTTGGGTCCGCTTTGGGTCAAAAGCGGATATTCCTAGCCGTTCGGCACCTCACTTGAAGGGTGAAGGAAAAGCAGAGAGGGTGACCGAAATAGATGGTCTGACTTCGCGGCGCGGACGAGAAGTCGGTCGCGACTAACTCTTTAAAAGCACCAAGGCGCCTCGCACGAGCCCTTCAGACACGCCTTCCTCGCCAAGTATTGACTCGGCGCAGCGCCCAATGACGGTTGAGCCCTCTATAAGACTGGCTACAGAGATAGCTCTCGTTCTGTGTCCCTCCTGTGTGAGGTCTGGACGGGCTTGAGCAATTAAGGAGGTCAGGAAATCGATATATATGGCCAAATATCGATCAAGAGCTTCACGTGCCTGCCGATCCGTTTCGGCCAATGACCATAATTGCAATTCGAACGCAGTTATTTCGTCCCAAGCCTCATCTTGAGTTACAAACCATCTTACGGCGTCCTCGAACGCCTGAACAGGCGACTGAGCATCCTTGACCTGGAGCACCTTTAACTCCGCAGTATAGCGTTCAATCGCATCCTCCAGCACGAGTTGAAGCAGAGCCTCTTTGTTTGGCACATGGTATTGCAAAGAGGCGAGCTTGATGCCGATCGATTTGGCTACAGCGCGCACGCTCAAGGAAGTGCCTCCCGCCCTGATCATCAGGTCACGCGTCGCCTGAATGATCTCGCTCAGTCTGTCTTCATGTTTCATGCGATCCGATGCCATTCGCGTTCTATGCGCGCACAGATTGAATCTGTCAATTGACAGATTTGTCTTACCTGTCATATGACAGGCCGAAAAGGAGAGCTGCCATGTCACTATCTCGTCGTCAAATATTAGTTGGGGGGGCTGCTGGATTAGCCTTGTCAGCCAACGCGTGCCAGATGCGTCCGCGCCTAGATCCAGGATCCAGCGTTCTGGTGGTCGGTGCGGGTTTCGCCGGTATTGGCGCTGCTCGCGACCTCCAGAGAGCCGGGTACGAGGTTACGATCCTGGAGGCCCAGAATCGCATTGGAGGCCGGGCAAAAACAGTTTCGACTTTCGGCACACCTCTCGATCTCGGGGCTTCCTGGCTTCACTACGGCGAAGACAATGTCCTAGCGCCTCTGGCGCGCCAGAGCGGGATTGGGTTTCACGTTTCCGACTATGACAAAGCCACGACGTTTGACCTTGGCTCAGACCCGGTGGCTCAACGCGACATTCGAGACGTGTATAGAGATGTCGATATAGAAGCCCGCTTCGAGAATGTTTTGACCGGGTCGTACTTGCGCTGGCGTGCCGGGCGTTTGTGGGGCGCCATGGGGTCCGGTCGTTCCATCCATGATGCATGGCAGGCCGCGATGAGCGATGTCGGCGCGTTTAACGCCGATACGTATCGAGTGATCATGGAAACCCAGTACGCAGTTCCGTTGGAAGAAGAAGCGATTGAAATGATGTATTTGGGAAGTGAAGCCCTTCCCAATCACGAGTGGTTGATGACTGGTGGAATGCAGGCGTTCGCTGAATGGTTAGCTTCCGATCTCAGTATTCAGCTCGACACGACCGTGAGCGAGATAGCTTGGGATGAGTCAGGCGCTTGGGTGACTTCTAATCGAGGTGATTTTAATGCCGATGCTGTGGTCCTCACGACCTCAGTCGGCTTGCTGAAATCTGGGTCAATCCGATTGACACCAGGGCTTCCGCAAGCGCATCGGCGCGCGCTTAACCGGGTAGGCATGGCTTTGCTCAACAAGATTGCGTTGAAGTATCCCGCAATCGATTGGCCGATGGATGATGAATTCTGGGTACTGGTGAACTCCGAGCTCTCCGGTATCGTGATGAATTATTCGGTGGCGTCTGGTACACCGGTATTGATCGCCCTAACGGGGGGGAATGACTCTAGAGCGGTAGAAGCGTTAAGCGATGAAGCTGCCGCGGGGAGTGTTCATCGAGCTTTAGAGAAAGCATTTGGGCGCCGAATCTCAGAACCCGAAGCAACGCTCGTTACCCGCTGGGCGTCTGATCCTTTTGCATTGGGCTCCTACTCTCACCGCAAGCCAGGCGCAAATTTGAATGAAGACAACATCCTTGCACGGCCAATCGACGATCGACTCTTTCTCGCGGGTGAGGCGATTGTCGACGACTACGATGTTTGCAATGTTTCCGGTGCATTTACCAGCGGGCGGAGAGCAGCAAGGCAGATTATTGGCCGCTCATGAACCTCGATCACTCATGCAGCAGTCCAAATGTATGAGCCGATAACCATTATTGTGTTGTTTGCGCCGGCCAGTCCCATCTATTTATTTTGATCTTACGCTTTCTCGGGCTGAAGTCTTAATAAGAAGCCACATCGTCGCTTGGTTCACTTGCCAAAGAAGACTTGGCTTAAGTCCGCTTAGGGTCAAACGCGGACATTGTTGAACTTGTGGATTAGAGCAGACCGTCGGATACCTCGTCGGTAGCAATGGAGGTTACGGTGAAGAGTATCGACTACAGCGCGGATTTTATTGGTCGCAATAGTGAGATCGGTGCGCTGTTCGAGACCACCTTTGCGGCATCTGAGGGCGCTGACGAAGGCGCGCTAATTGGCAATCTCGCGAGGCAGCTCATCGAAACAACGCCCGCAAATGATCTGTTTGTGTTTTCAGCATCCACAAAAAGTCAGACAATCGGTTGCATCATCTTCACAAGACTCCGTTTCGAAGCAGATCGACGCATGGTTTTTCTGCTTTCTCCCGTCGCCATATTGCCTGATCATCAAGGCACAGGTGTCGGATCGGGTTTGCTGGACTATGGGCTCAACAAACTTCGACAGCAAGGAGCCGACGTAGCCGTCACTTACGGTGATCCAGATTACTATCAAAGAGTTGGGTTCGAACCAGTGGATGTCAGCATCATTCCGCCGCCGCTGAGCCTGAACCAACCTCATGGCTGGCTTGCCCAGTCACTTACTGGTGAGACGCTTCATCCATTTCGCGGCCCATCTCAATGTACTCAGGCCCTCAACGATCCCGCATATTGGTAGGTCCGCTTTGGGTCAAAAGCGGAAGATTTCGCATTGCGAAAGAGTCAGTCTATCGCAATTGAGATGATCCAAGCTGACCTCGCCCTCAACTATCAACGCATGCCTCAAGCTTCGATGTCACTAGACAAAGAGTTGAGGTTCAGAAACGCTAACGACGCTTACTGCACGGCGGTGTGCCGGGAGCGGGAAAGCCTTATTGGAGAGTACCTCTTTGATGCTTTTCCAGATACGGAAGATAGAATCCGACCTTTCCTCGATGCACTCGAACAAACGCTAAAAGGTGAAGTCACTCGTGTAGAGGGACAGCCATATAAATTGCTATTGCCAAATGGTCAGTTGGAAGATCGCATTTGGAATCTTGAGAACCATCCTCTTCTTTCGACGTCAGGGACAATCATCGGGATCGTACAATATTGCGAAGATGTGACTGAGCGAGAGGCTTTACGCAAGGAACGCGACCTGGTGACGGCAGAGCTTATGCACCGCGTCCGAAATACAATGAGCGTTGTGCAATCCGTCTGCGATCTCACATTTGAGTCATCAGAATCTCTGGACGACTTTCGTGAAGCTTTCACTGGGCGTTTGATGGCAATGAGTCGAAACTTCACCATGCTATGTGAAGCGAACTGGCTTGGACTGGATTTAGAAACGATCTTGCGAACTGAACTTGCGCCGTACCTGGACGCCGGTTCGGATCGAGTAAGCGTGAACGGCGACAAGTTCACCCTCAGCGTCAAGTCCACAAAAGACGCTTCGATGATTTTTCATGAGCTAGTCACCAACGCCTTGAAATATGGCTTCTTGTCTGTGCCCAAAGGCATGCTGGAGGTAGGATGGCATTTCGCAGACGAACATCTGAATGTTATCTGGGAGGAAAGCGGTGTCAGTGGGGTTCATGTCCCAGACCGAGAGGGGTTCGGTTTTCAAATGATGGATATGTTTCCCAATCTCGGGCTCACAAAAACCTTCAAACCAGATGGTCTTAAGATTACGGCTCGCATCCCCGCGCACATCGTTTCGGGACAGATAGCATTTGGGCAGGTGCCGGCTTAGAGTGGTAAGCTCATGATATGACGAGACGCCGCCGTAAACCGCCCGCCAAGAGCTTCGTCTCTAGCGAGCTGACGGCGATGATCTATGATCTGTTGGCGCTCGATCCTCCAAAGACGCACGGGACAACACTGGAGCGAGTTCTGAAGCGCTTGGAGAGCGGCAAAGGTCCAACTCAGTCTCAATTGCGCAAGATCGAACACTGGTTCGAGACCAATCTGCCGCAACACCGGTTCGACACCGACCCGGATGAGTTTTTCCAGATGATCGATGAAATTCCCAAAGCCAATCGGTCTCTAAAGCTGGAATGGACGATCCAATGGTGCAGGCGATCCCGTCGCCGAACTGGTGCAGGGTGGAGACCGACGCTTCAGCAGTACTCCTGTGTCAGAGACGCGTGGCTTGAAGCGCTTTGACGCTGGAAACCGGCGTCCGCTTTGGGTCAGGAGCGGACATGGGATCTTTGAACCAAGACGGTTACGGTTCGGTCGTGATAGTACTTGTTGGCAAAGATTTTTGCGGAGGCTCGCTGCTATTCAGATAGGTCTCTTTGACACGCCATTCGCTCGATCTATTTCTCGAATACCGAGAAGAAAATGAGTGAAGACAAACTAAGTTCCGAAGACCTAGAGTACTTGGCTGATATGCTGCGTGCCGTCGCGTTTTTCAAAGACGATATCGAAAAGGTCTCAGCCCCTACTTTGGAGGAATTAGAGGCATGCCTCAAAATCGCCGAGGCAGCACTCCGTCGCACAATAAGTGAAATAAACTCAGGCCACTCACGAGAGCACAATTGAGGAATAACCGGCTTGTCTATCTCCGGTTGAAAACATGTTGCCCAGGTAATCCGTCAAAAAACCACCCAATCGATTTGCCCGAAAGAGAAGCGATACGAGCGATGAGAAATGCGCTTATGCGAACTCTGGCTTGCTCGATCGCAAGATAGTCTTCCAGAGAAAGGTCAAGACGCTCCCCCGCATGTTCTGGCGACATACCGGCCTCTTCAATTGCGCGAGCTACCTTGCCTGCCAGGTGTTGGTCGATGCTATTCAATTATTCCTCCGAGTACGCTTCTTCGTCGAGCGCTGTCATATTTATTGCGGAGTTTTGTGGCGATTTATATTCGACTCAAGTAGCAATCACAGTCGAAGCGAATATGAGCTGCACAACCCTTGCGCTCTTTTGCAGGTCAAGCACCGCTAAGTAGCGGAAGCTGATCGCCACCTCACGACCGCTTTGGGTCAAAAGCGGACATTGCATGTTTGACTAGCACCCGGAACGTTATTGTCATTTGAGATTGGGTGTTGCAGATTTTGCGATGAGGAGGGACGCATCTGTGCGAATACTGTTTCTATTGCTCCTATATATCATAGCCGCAAACAGCGCGTTCGCCCAACAAGAACGGCGTATGGCTTTGGTCCTTGCCAATGAAGATTATCCGACAGCCCTCTGCCGACTTAACAATACTCATGAAGACGCTGCAAAGGTTGAGGCAGCGTTGAGAGACACAGGCTTCGCCGTCATTAAAGTCCTTGATACTGATGCTTCGAGCTTGCGGGATGCAATCACCGTGTTCGAACTGGCCATTGATCAAGAGGCCGCTGATGGCGCCAATGTGGTGGCCTTCGTGTACGCATCATGAAACATTTGATCCTAGCGGCCGCCGCATTATCTGCCGCCCTTGGTGCGCGGACCCAAGGCGATGACAGGACTTGGTATGTTTGGGACTGCGGATTGACTTATGCCGATCCTGCGACTGAGCAGCTCACGGGCCTGACGGCTACAGCCACGCTAGGTCTTAGTGACATGCCTGACGGGGAGACTTTCATGGCCTTCACCATCATCGAGAATAACTTTCATCTATCGGGGAAAGCACAGGCGGAGCAAGGCGTCATCGGCCTTCGCGATGGCTCTAGGCTTGATAATGCCCATGTGGTG
Source organism: Henriciella sp. (assembly GCA_965279045.1). Classification (GTDB taxonomy): domain Bacteria; phylum Pseudomonadota; class Alphaproteobacteria; order Caulobacterales; family Hyphomonadaceae; genus Henriciella. The sequence goes on from CBDIHJ010000046.1 coordinate 125,682, forward strand.
TTCGATCCGCAAAGCGAGACACTTTGGGCGAGTGAGATGCGCGGCGGTGTATTCACGACCAAGGCTTTCGGCACGTGCGTCCGCTGACCCGATCAAAAAACTGGAGTGCGGTAAATGACCATCCTTCGCCCACACCGCATCTGCCACCGCGATCTCAATGCCAACCCGAATTTGATCTACGTCTTCGGAGATAACTCCAAGCGCGTTGGCATGGGCAGGCAGGCCAATGAGATGCGCGAAGAGCCGAATGCGCATGGTGTAGCAACGCTTTGGCAGCTGGGGCAGTCGTTCAAGCTAAGCGACACTGAGAAGGCCCTCACCATAATTGAGAAAGACATACGCGCGCTTCTGGATCGGATGCCGAACGAGATCGTCTGGCCATCGGATGGCATCGGTACGGGATCGCAAACATGAACCGAGATTAGGATGTCATTGGCTGGCATGTTGCGGGCGCACTTTGGTGTTGAGAACGAATTAGAGGTGAAGGCATGACCTATGTGGACTACCCGGGAGATCGACATCGAGAACAAGCGACTGTGTTCGTATATCTGATTGAGCGCATGGCGGAGGCCGCGCGCATCGACCCGCCGAGCGGCTTTGTCCTTCCCAAGACCGCTGAAGAGGCCAGAGACACACCGTGGTCGGTTGAGGAGATTGAGAGGATCGCTGATGTTTTCGTCCAGTCAGCGAATTGGGCATCACTTGAGCACTCCGAGGGCGATGGGCAGACAATGCTGGTTATGGACCCAGAACACGCCCGTACGCTGACCAAAACCTGACAGGAACCGAGCATGGCGGACTGTTTTTGGGGGGCATGGACTTGGTCATACTCTCCTACGAGAGCGACAAAAGCACGTCTTGTTTACGCGTCGTCTTAGCGCCGTCAAATACCCACGGTCATGTGGAATCTATTGCATTCTGCGGAACGCGCTCATATGCGGTTCGGGTCCAGTCTTGGTTCAACGCTTCTTCCTCATGGAATTTACGCCGTGCAGTTTTTAAAGAGTATCACTTTAACGCTTTTGGCAGGTATGCTGGTCATCCAAGGATTGGCCCAAGATTTAAAATCGGAGATCGATCCGCGGGCACGCGTATCGGCGTTCACCGATGACGGTGTGCCAGACCATATCGGGCAACCTGTCGGTCCACCACCAAGAACGCTTGGATATGAGGGCGCTCTGGAGCCTGGAAACATCTATCGCATGGAAGCAAATCCAAGTGCCGGATTCCATTGGCCGTATTTTTTGTTTTTACCTCCAAACCTAAAAAGCGATAGGCCAATCCTGATCGAGCCAAACAATGATGGCCTTTGGGGCGCGCCGTTCGAAACGCATGAGTATTGGGCGGCCATACGCAACGAACAGCTCTATGTGGATTTTGGTCGTGAGCTTGGTACGCCCATGCTTACACCCGTATTTCCGCGACCGCTGGTCGACGACGCGAATGGAAATCTCTACATCCACGCGCTCACGCGTGCTGCGATGATTTCTGAAGATGAACGTTATGCGCGTCCGGACCTTCAATTGATTTCGATGTTCGACGACGCCCGCGCAAAGCTAGCCACAAGTGGTCATGACACACCAGAAGATGCTTTGTTTTGGGGATTCTCAGCGGCAGCAGATTTTGTGACGCGAATGGCAATCTTGCATCCGACCCGCGTGCGCGCCGTGGTGGCGGGAGGTATTGGCGGTTTTCCCATCTTGCCTCAAGAAACGCTTGACGGCGAGATACTAACGTTTCCGGTGGGCGTTGCTGACCTCGCCTCGATCGGGGATAACCCTCTAGATGCGGTGGCTTTGCGCGCCACTTCAATGCTCTTGTTTCAAGATAGCATTGACGAGAATGATAGCGTGCCTGAGCCTCCGATTGATTGCGACAATTACGGTTCAGACAGCTATAATTGCGAACAGGCTATCTTTGTGAATGATCAGTTTGGGGCCTCTACTGTGGACCGCGTGCCGCTCATTGCAGAAGCCTATACAACTTTCGGCATGCACGACTTCAATTATCTTATTCTGCCAGGTATCGAGCATTGGACACCTAAGGCTTTCGAAGACGTTATGCGGACCTATTTTGTTTGTATCATAGAAGCCGCAGATGGGTGTGCGACCAAAGCGCAAGTCCCTGACTTATCGTCTGATCTGGCTGAGCAGTCCGCGCGGCTGAAAGAATGAGAGTTCCGCTGTCATAAGCTTATGACTGCTTTGGGTCAGGAGCGGACAAAACGGGTTTTGGCTTAATGCAACTTGAGTTTCGGTCGTGTGATCCGGTTGACGTGGCCTGTTGCTATGAGGCTGACGCCCCGCAACCAACCATGAATAGCGATGAGATGCAGGCGATAGAGCGACACGTAGAAGAAGCGGGCGAGCCGCCCTTCGACGGCCATGCGCCCACCGACCAAATTGCCCATCAATGACCCGACCGTCGCAAAGCGACTTAACGACACCAATGATCCGTGATCATGATAGACAAACGGCCTGAGCGGTTTTTCGTTCACCGATGCGCCTATATTTTTGAACACAGTCGCGGCCATTTGGTGAGCCGTTTGGGCGCGAGGCGGGAGGGGTTTGGTCTCGCCCTGCGGGATGAACTCTGCGCAGTCCCCGATCGCAAAAATTCGATCGTCCCGGCTCGTTTGGAGCGTTTCTCTGATGACCAACTGATCCCGAACATTGGTCTCCAGACCTGCGATATCTTTGAGCATCGCAGGGGCTTTCACGCCGGCGGCCCAGACTTTGAGGTCAGCGGCGACGACCTTACCATCTCTCGTCAGAATACTGGTTGGCGTGACCTCGGAGACCACTGCATTGGTGACAACTTCAACACCGAGCGCTTCGAGTTCAGCATGCGCCGCTTCAGACAGCTTCTCCGGCAAAGCTGGGAGAATCCGTGGGCCAGCTTCGATCAAGGTGACTTTCAAGCGGCTCTCGTCAAAAACTTCCAGTCCGTAATAGCGAAGCGCCGAGGCGGCATTGTAAAGCTCCGCAGCCAGCTCAACGCCCGTCGCACCGGCGCCGACAATACCAACCTGAACGCAGTCATCCGATTGCGGGTCGACCGAGACTCGCCTCGAGCAGCGCAGACAGAAGTTCAGAAGTCGCGAACGAAACTTGTCAGCGTCTTGGCGGCTTTCAAGCGCCATACAAAATTCTTTGACACCTTTAACCCCAAAATCATTCGAGACGGACCCGACCGCAATGACCAAATAGTCGTAACGGATGCGATGCTCTCCGATGATTTCTGCACCTTCTTCATCAATCAGCGGGGCAACAATTACTTCGCGGCGATCGCGATCAATATCTTTCAGACTACCGAGAAAAAACCGATAGCCCCAACGATGTGCATGTGCCCCGTATCCGACCTCATCTAGATTGGCATCCAGCGACCCTGCGGCAACCTCGTGCAGAAGAGGTTTCCAAACATGTGTCCGGTTCCGCTCGAGCAGGATAATATCAAACTCTCGCGCATCGTACTTTGCACACTCAGCTTGGCCGCGAGTTCTAAGCCGCCGGCACCACCACCGACGATAACAATCTGCGTTTTTGCGTCTTTGGGAGGCTCTGGTAGAGGTTCGAGACGCGGTGCCAGTTCAATAATGGTAGGATCGGGAAGCGCTGCACTCATACACCAATTACGAGAACGCGTGCTGACTGGATCAATTCGCGGATCATCTACATGATCTAGAAATATCTCACACAGCTTTGTCGTCGCGTCTCAAGCGACATCCCGAACTGAGTTAAAGAGTCTCAAGGCGCGGCTGGAATAAAAAATCTCCCATCAGTTTGATTTGATCGAACTGAGGATTAGCTCCTGTCCCGAAGCGCCCCTTCATTTCTAGCCCTATGGAGCGTTCCCATGAAGATCAAAGACCGACCTGAGCTCAAGTCAAAATCTGCGCCGCTCACGGCTCGTCCAGATGAGACTATCGTGGATGCGGTAAAGCGAATGGCTGAAAAAAACTTCGGATCAATTATCGTTGTGAATGAGGACGATACGGTTGCAGGGATTGTGACGGAACGAGATATTTTCCGGCGTGTGGTAGCCGAGTTGCGCGATCCGACGACGACACGCGTCTCCGAGGTAATGACGCGAGACGTTCGAACGGCGAACGAGGATGACAATTTGCTGGATTGGTTGCGTATCATGTCAAATGAGCGCTTCCGGCGTCTGCCGGTGGTCGATGATGATGGACGATTAAAATCGGTGATGTCTCAAGGTGATTTCGTCTCCTACACGTGGCCACAGCTGTTTCAGCAGGCTGCGACCTTGGTAAAATCGACGGTTGGTGCCGGTCCTCAGATTTTCCTGATCATTGGAGGCATTTTGGTTTACACCGTGTTGCTCGTATTCGCTTTAGCGTCGACCTTGTCGGGCTGATCTCATAAATTGCACGGCGCCTCGCGCAGATATGGTCGCTGGCTCGTGCGCAATCACAAACCGCCGCTTTTTGCGCAAAGCCAGGTTAGAACGGTCGAAAGACGCTTCGGGTGCCGCGCTGATCTTCAAGCGCGCGCATCATGTCTATGCCTGATTGCGTGGCGTCGCCATTGGTATCAATCCAGCCTTGCTTAGTGGCAATTTGTTTTGCTTTCGCGGGGCCCTCACCGTAAAGCGTAGAAACAAATTGCAGCACGCCTCGTCGATATTCGTTTTCGACATTGGGACTTGGCTTATTCATGGTCGGCCTCCGCTGGTTACATCATGTGTACGAAGGCGACCGCACAGCGGATTATTCGTCATTGGACGGCGTCGGTGGCCGAGCGGGACCAGATACGCGAATTGAGCAGGATACAACCTGTGACGCTCAGACCCACACGGCAAAGACGCTGATCTGTGTCGGACCCGCCCCCAATCATCTCTCTGAGGCTTCATCTCGCATTTTTCGCAGCTCTTCCGCTCCGACAAAAAGTCTTACCCCGAGCGCTCCGGTATTTGGCAAGACTGGCCGTTTGCTTAGCGATATGTCCACGGTTTCAATCTCGTCATAGGTCGCACATGCCGCCACGATCCGCGTCATAAGCCGCTCTTGAGTATGGTAATGCCCATCTTTGGCGAGACGATCGATCTCCAAAACCAGTGGGTCATAATCGAAGACGCGATCCATATCATCGACCTCGATCAGGACTAAGCTCGGGTCAATTTCGAGCGTAAGGTCAAGCAGATGATGATCCGGCACGACGTCATCGGGGCCGTAACTCCCCAGCGAAACATCAAGCGCGAGGTGTTTGAGTTCAATAATGCTTTTCATCTTTTTTGGGCTAATATTTGCTGACGATTTGAGGTGAGAATGATGGGCTTAGTACCGTATGTGGCAGGCCGGCTTTCGCGCTAACCTTAACTACCAGAACTGCGGCCTGGCTCGCCCTTGAACGGACCAACCACCTGAGACGTGATCCATCCGCCGTAAAAGCCCCGGGTTGAGCCGTGACTTTTTCGCCATTGACGAAACACGCATCCACGAGGCGCGGATAGAACGCGATAAACCCGCGATTGTTGCAAAAGTGTGCGTTGGACAGGGATAGGACCAACAGGCGTCAGCCGACACCCGGTAGCCTGAGACGAGATCAAAATACTCGGCCTTGCCTTTCCATTCACAATGCGTGCGATGGGGTGTCAGTCTCAGGGCCTCCATGTCCACATCTGAACGCGGAAAATAATAGCTTGGCGGGTGGCTGGTTTCTAATGTTCGCACACCGGAGCGTGTTTCCGCGATCAGACGCCCGTCGAACCTGACCTGAAGAAGTGCAGACGTCTGCTCAGCAATCGCGGGTCGCGGGTAATCCCAAACACTTTCCTGACTAGGGGCCGGGGGGATGCGCGGAGGTGTCATAGTCAGTCTTTCTGCCATTCCATGCAAGTTCTCAGCGCTACCAAGCTGAGCGAGTTTGATCATCGCGGAAGCGGCGCACGGTTTTGAACTCCATTATACATGTCTCTCGATAGTAACCGAGCTAGAAGCATGGTTGATGAGGAGAAGCGTGGCAGCATGTCACGGACGTACGGTCGTAGGCGTTCCTGCGCGTGCCCGCTGCGACACAGTTCCACATGCTGGCGCTGAAATGCGGCTTATCTCGCCAGTATGGACACGAGTCGATCAGCCGAATCCAACCGCATCTTGTGGGCCGTCATCTATGGCGGCGCTTGCCACCTCGCCTTCGCGCTTGGAGGTGCGGCCATGGTGTGGGGACTGTATACCGGTCTAACGCAGACGTTCGGCCAAGTTCCATGGCCATGGGCGGGATTGGTGAATCTGCTTCTCCTCCTTCAATTTCCGGTCGCCCATTCATTTTTCTTATCCAATACCGGCAGGTCTATCCTCGCTAAGCTCGCTCCGGCGCCTCACGGCAAGACGCTGGCGACCACGACTTATGCGTTCATAGCATCGATACAGTTGCTGGCCCTGTTCACACTATGGACGCCGACTGGGCTGCTGGTCTGGCAAGCCGAAGGGATCACGCTTTGGGTCATGACCGCCTTGTTCGTTTTTAGTTGGGGGCTGCTGGCCAAAGCCTCATTTGACGCCGGGCTTGAATTGCAAAGCGGAGCGCTCGGCTGGATGTCTCTTGCGCGAGGCAGCGCACCTG
>CBDIHJ010000047.1:0-135373 GCA_965279045.1 Henriciella sp.
GCCCCGCATTGCGATCCAACGTCCACCACAAACGATTGGGCAAGATACGGTGTCTGCGATGCAGTCTGGTGTCTTTTGGGGGTATGTTGACCTGATTGACGGCTTGGTGCGGCGTGTGAAGGCCGAATATGCATCACCTCTGACAGTAATTGCCACAGGTGGCGTTGCGTCACTCTTTGAAGGCGCGAGCGATACCATAGATCATTTTGATCAGAGTTTGATGGAGGTCGGCCTGCTCGAGGTCTATCGCCGCAACACGAAAGACTAAACGGGGCATATGACCGAAACCAAGACGGATGAGCTCGTGTTTCTGCCACTCGGTGGCTGCGGCGAGATCGGAATGAACTTGAACGCTTATGGCTATGGTCCTGAGCACGATCGCAGGTGGATCCTGATCGATGTCGGCGTCACATTTGGGGGCGACGACACGCCTGGTATTGATCTGATAACGCCAGACCCCGCTTTTTTTGAAGACCAAGGGGATCAGATCGACGCGATTTTTCTCACACACGCGCACGAAGACCATATTGGCGCGATTGCTTTGGTTCTGCCGCGATTGCAGACCAAGGCGCCGATATATGCCACGCCCTTCACCGCGCATCTCGCTCAAGGCAAACTGATCGAGCGGGGGCTGAAGCATACAAGTATCAATGTTTTGCCATTGGGCGGCGAAGTCGAGGCGGGACCATTTACGGTCAAGTACATCACGCTAACGCACTCAATCCCTGAGCCGAATGCTCTCGCCCTCGAGACGCCGTTAGGGACCATATTGCACACTGGTGACTGGAAGATTGATCCTGACCCACAATTGGGTTCCGAAACCGACATTGAGGCGCTCACCGCTTTGGGGGATGCGGGCGTCCTGGCCATGGTTTGCGATAGCACGAACGTTTTTGTTGAGGGTGAGAGTGGATCAGAAGGCGTCGTTCGCGACAATCTGATAAAGCTTATTGGTAGTTTGTCAGGCCGAATTGCCGTCACGACGTTTGCCTCAAATGTTGCCCGTGTCGCCAGCGTGATTGAAGCGGCGCGGCAAGCCGGTCGAAGTGTCTGCTTGGTTGGGCGCAGCATGCATAAAATCACCGATGCCGCGGTGGCGACCGGCGTTATTAAAGACCTACCGGATCTGATCTCAGAAGACCAAGCCGGCAGTCTACCCGACGATAATTTACTTTTCCTTTGTACGGGATCGCAGGGCGAGCCGCGCGCGGCCCTGGGCCGAATATCTCGTGATGACCATCGCCATATCAGTCTCGGAGATGGGGACACCGTTATCTTCTCGAGCCGGGTCATCCCCGGCAATGAGAAGGGCATTTATGACATGCAAAATGCGCTGGCCGAAAAAGGGGTCCGGATCATCACTGATAAGATGACTGAGGGACCCATCCACGTCTCGGGACACCCGGCACGAGACGAGTTGCGGCGCATGTATCAGTGGGTACGTCCCAAAATTTCGGTGCCGGTGCATGGCGAGCGTCGCCATATTCTCGAACACGCTGCGTACGCAAAGAGCCTGCAGGTCAGTGAAGCCGTCACGCCGCGAAACGGTGATTTGATACGCCTCGCGCCGGGAAACGCTCAAATCGTCGACAATGTCCCCAACGGCCGCCTCTATCTTGATGGCAACCGCCTGGTGCCGGCTGAGAGCGAAGGAATCAAAGAACGCCGCGCGCTCTCCACTTGGGGTTATGTCAGCGTCGCCATCGCGATCGATGAGAATGGCGATGTTGTGGATGGGCCGCTGCTGACCGCTCGAGGACTATCCGAACCCGATGGCAGCACAGCGGATGAAAGCCTGATAGACGTCGATGAAATGGTGGAAGAGGCCATCAATGGTCTGAAGCGACGCAAACGGCTTGATGACGACGAGGTTGATCGGACGCTTGCCCGCGCGGTCAAGAAAGCCTGCGAAAAGACGTTCGGTCGCAAACCCATAGTTGATGTGAGTGTGCTAAGGGTCTGACCAAAGGAGACCACATCATGAGCGGATCTTTCAAAATTGGCGCCTTAAATCACGTTGGTGTGGCCGTGCCGGACATTGAACAGGCGATGGACACCTATCGGACGCTATACGGTGCGACGGACATCACCGAGCCATTCGACATGCCTGCGCAAGGGGTTAAGGTCTGCTTCGTAAATCTCCCCAACAGCCAGATTGAGCTGATCGAGCCGTTGGATGAGAACAGTCCCATCCATAATTTTATCCAGAAGAATCCGCGTGGTGGTCAGCATCATGTTTGCTTCGAAGTCGAAGACATTGGAGAAGCTGTCACAGAAATGAAAGCGCGGGGCGCAACCGTACTTGGAGAGCCCAGGATAGGGGCCCATGGCACGATGATCATCTTCGTCCATCCGAAAAACTCAAATGGCGTCTTAGTCGAATTGATGGAAACGCCCAAAGAAGGACACCACTAAATGGACCCGGTTGGTTTCGTTGTTGTTTTTGTCATTTGTTGGTGGCTCTGTTTCTTCTGTGTTTTGCCCATTGGCGTGCAAGGGCAGTTCGAAAACGACGGTCAAGTGGTCGAAGGCTCAGAAGAAGGTGCACCGAAAGAGCCTATGCTGCGCAAGAAGGTTATCTGGGCGAGCGTTGGCGGTGTCGTTTTAACGCTGATCGCCCACTTCGCGGTCGTACCCTGGCTCGCCGCGCAATAAGGCGAATACCAAGACAATTAACGAGACAATTAAAAAAGGGGAGGCTGGTGAGCCTCCCCTTCTTCGTTTGGGTTTGGTTCGCCTTAGAACTGGTAGCGAATACCAATTTCGTAGCGACGATCGTTGTCGAAGACGGAACGGGCGAAGGTTTGCCCAGCCGCGTCGATTTGCTGACGTGCAGTTGCTTGCGTGTCCAGCAGGTTGGCTGCTTGGAAAACGAAGCTCAACATTGTCGGTCAGATCGAAGCGGAAGGATGCGTCAAGGAACCCGATATCATCCTGAAGGATTGGGTTACCCGTTACAAAGTCACGGTAAGAGCTGAAATATTCAGACCGCCAGTTGTAAGCGAGACGCGCTTCAAAGCGATCGTCCTGATAGATACCGATAAGGTTGTAGGATGTATCAGACAGACCCAGAAGCTCATCGATGCCCCAACGGTAAACCGTCAAGAAGCCTTCCACGCCATCACCGTCTGTATCAAAGACCGGGGTTAGCGGTGTCGCTTCGGAACTGATCAGCGTCAAGTTGGCCTGGACGCCGAGGTTCCCAAACAACCCTGGAAGATCCGTGAAGAACTGCTGATAAGCAAACTCTACACCTTCGACGGTACCATCGTTCAAGTTGAGATTGCTGTTCGCAACAATCGGAACTTCGAAACCATCCAAGGTTACAACGTCGATGGTCTCGGTACCGTATACGATGATATTCTTCAGGTCTTTGTAGAACGCAGACACAGAGAATTGACCTTCATCGCCAAAGTACCATTCGTAAGACAGATCGAAATTGGTCGCTTCGATTGGCTCCAGCAATGGATTGCCGCCAAACAGATTGATTTGGTCAGGAACAACGCCTTGGATCACAGGTGGAGCGACAGTGTTGTCGACCACAAATCCGAGGGCGCCCACGGCGGTCTGCGAGGCATTGATCGCTGCGATATCAGGACGTGTGATCGCCTGGCTCGCCGCAAACCTGATGATCATCTCATCATTGAGTTCATATTTCAGGTTGAGCGACGGCAACACATACTCATAGCTACTGTCGACCGCATTCGGGGCGTTCGGTGTATCAAACAACGCTGCCATTTGCGGCAGGAAGTCACGTGGTTCGGTATTGTCCGTCGGATCATCTGGAGCAAATTCCGCATATCCTAGGACACCGCCACCGGTATTTTCGGTGCGGACATAGCGCACACCAAAATTACCGCTAAAGGCCTGACCATTATCAAACTCTTGGCCGAAATTGACCATACCATAGAGATTGATCGTCTCTTCTTTAACGTTTCCGTCGATACCGCGACCGGCATAGTCAATCACACCGTTCTGGCGCAGTGGCACCCAGTCACCAATTTGCAGATTGCCATCCGCATTAATGCCAGAGCCTAGAAGTGGCTCGTTTGACAAACCAGCGACAAATGAATCGATGTCAGACATCAAGGCTTGGCGTGGGAAGATGACAGATGTGATGTCACCCACGAAAACGCCGCCGCCCTGGAAGTTCCGATAGTCGAATTCTTCGTAGAAGTCTTGGTTCTCAAGGTTTGCGTATGGCAGATAACCGCCCGCCCATGGTGGTGCGATACCGCCCCAGTTCAGGCCAGCGCTTCGGTTGACTTGCTCGCGCTCTGAATAACGCGCGCCGAACTTAACCGAGTCGAACCAACCATCATTGTCGAACTCATAGGTTGCGTCACCGCGGAATGCGACGAGGTCACCTGTATTGTCTTCATACTGGTCAGCTGCGTAGAGCGGGAAGTTGAAGCGAGGATCGCTCAAGTTACCGAACACACCTGGATCCGGTCCGCGGAACGTGCCGCCCCAGTCAGCCAGACGAACTTCGTCAGAGATAAACAGGTTGATCCGTGGATCTTCCGGGTCTGAGAAGTTGAACGCATAGTCTGCGAAGTGGTTACCACCAGCCCAGAGTCGTTCTAGCGTTGCTTCAGCGTCAGTGTATTGACCATCGAGTTCAATATACCACTGATCGTTCACACGCCATTTTAGGTTCGCGCTAAAGTCTTGAGTAACGGACTCATTGACTTGATTGATTGCGAGCGACTGAAGAGGTGTCTGAAGGTTGCCCGTTTGACCAAGCCAGTCGCGAAGGTTGTTCGAGACAAGACCTGATTCCATCAAGCCGCCATCAATAGCGAAAAGCTCTTCACAGATGCCGTCGCCGCCATTCGCAGCTTCCCCGTTACCATTACAGCGTGGGATGCCTGCCGATGTGAAAGGAACGATGTTACGCGTCCCCGGCCCACCGAGGACGGTCCAGTTCGCCCACGACTCTGCGTCGGTAAAGAATTCGAGTGTGTTTTCTTGGGTCAGGATCTCGTTTTCAACGCGGGTCGCTTTGACTGTGAGCTCCATATCTCCATCCGGCGAACGCCATTGGCCAGCGATGTAATAGCTGTCTCTCTCGCGATCGATGCGGGAGTCACGCGCCTGCCAGCCGCCTGGAAGCGCGATGGTTTGACCGTCAATATCCGGGTGGGGAATGGCCATCAATTGACCATACTGGAAACCTTGCACGGATGACTTGAGCTCTGATGTTGAGAAAGATCCCAAGAGGCCAAACTCACCAGAGTCCGTATCCCAACGGTTGCCGAGGATGACGCTGTAACCTGGCGAGAATTCTTCGCGCTGGTCTGTGAACGTGCCGTCAGCAACTGCAACAGCTACGAGACCGTCACGATCGAACGGTTCGAGCGTGCGCAGGTTGACCGTACCGGCAATACCACCTTCGATCATGTCCGCTGTTTGGTTCTTGAAGACGTCAACGGCGCCAATCAGGTCTGGTGGGATACTGGCCCATTCCAGAGCGCGGCCACCATTCGCAGAAAACGCGTCGCGTCCGTTAAACTCTGAACGAACATACTGAAGACCACGGACGATATTGCCCGATCCCTCTGGGGACGGGAAGTCGCCGTCACTGCCTCCGAGTTCAAAACGTTGCGTTACAACGCCTGGAACCCGTGCGAGGGCTTCAGCCACAGACAGATCTGGAAGCTGAGACACGTCAGACGCGGTGATCGAATCAACAAAAGTGTCGGAGTCGCGCTTTAAGTTTCGTGCGGTTTGCAGAGCGCCGCGGACACCTTGGACGACAACAACGTCCTGGCGGGCTTCATCATCTTCAGTTGTGTTATCGCTAACATTTTCAACCGCTGCTTCATCGCTGGCGTCATCTTGAGCCATAGCACCAGGCATGCCGAACGCGGCAAACATGGCGGTCGTCCCTAGAAGCATGAATTTGTTTGGTCCCTTGCGACCAAGTCTCGACTTAGAATTCACTGATTTACCTCCCTAAATCGAATTCAGTGATATTATTGGGCAAGAGCAACCTAGAAAGTTGTGTGCTCTTGTGTGTGCGTCATCCCCTGGCAAGAAGAATGCCATGCGAGACGCTCAGACTGTAATTGAACTGATACCTTCCCCTGATGTTGGGCCGCTTTCGACGGCCACACGTTTTCCTCGCCTTAATATCACCCTTCACACCAATAGGTTTTGGGTGCTTTTCTTAGTTTTGATAGCGCTATCATTTTTTCTTCCTTTTAGGCAAGAGGCGAGTCATAAAAGTGATATATAAAAGGCAGCCAAGGGAGAGCGCGTGAGCCGTATTTCGAAGATATGCATTTTGGGGGGAGGCACTGCAGGGTGGATGACTGCGGCTGCACTTTCCAATAAATTCAAGGCACTAGGCCTCGAAATTGAGCTCGTTGAATCGGATCAAATCGGCACGATTGGCGTCGGTGAGGCAACTTTACCACACATTCGGTTTTTTAATCAGGCGCTCGGAATCGATGAACGAACCTTCATGAAAGCGACTGAGGCGACCTTTAAATTGGGAATCGAATTCTGCGATTGGGGGCAAGTGGGTGATCATTACATTCACCCCTTCGGAGACTATGGAATTCCGTTACATGGATTGGACTTCCACCAAATTTGGTTGAGCCAAAAAGCCTCTGGAACCGTCTCTCGCCTCGATGATTATTCGTATCCCATTGTTGCCGCGGAGCAGGGGCGTTTTCAAATGCCGCGCGAGGACATCAATAAGATCGGATCTAATTTTGGTTACGCTTACCAGTTTGATTCGAGCCTCTATGCGAAATTCCTGCGACGCTACTGCGAATCAAATGGTGTGGTCCGAATAGAAGGTCGCGTCGTCAATGCACAGCTCGACCCAGAAACGGGTGATGTGCAGTCTATCAAGCTCGAAAACGGAACCACCCTAAGCGCCGATCTGTTTGTCGATTGCTCAGGCTTTCGAGGTATCCTGATCGAACAGGCGCTCGAAACGGGTTATGATGATTGGAGCCATTGGCTACCATGTAATCGTGCCGTCGCAGTGCCCTGTGAAGCGCGGGGAGAAATGGTGCCTTATACACGGGCGACGGCCCGGACGGCAGGGTGGCAGTGGCGCATTCCACTGCAACATCGCACAGGCAATGGGCACGTCTATTGGAATGAATACATTTCAGATGACGAAGCGACCCACCAACTTATGAGCACTTTAGAGGGACCGGCCCTCGCTGATCCAAAGCAACTCTTCTTCAAAACCGGAAGAAGACGAAAGTTTTGGAACAAAAATGTCGTTAGTATCGGATTGTCCGGAGGATTTTTAGAGCCGCTTGAATCGACATCCATTCATCTCATTCAAGAAGGGATCACGTCGTTGATTGAGCTGTTCCCAATCGAACAGATCGATCCACTGGACGCCGAAGAATACAATGATCGAATGGGACTAAATTTTGAGCGCGTAAGGGACTTCCTCTTGTTGCACTATATCGCAACCCAGCGCGATGACAGTGAGATGTGGCGCTATTTCCGAAACATGAAATTGCCCGATAGTTTGGAAGAAAAAACCCAAGCATGGATGTCTCGCGGCTATGTCTTGAAATATGAATTTGGCGTATTTCTACCGCCGAGTTGGGTGGCGGTTATGCTTGGACAAAATTTGATTCCGACTGGGTACGATCCGCGCGCCGATAGACTATCAAAGTCCGATACGGAACGTACGCTCGCGAAAATCAAAGCTGACACCTTCCGGGCCGTAGAACAGACGCCAAAACAAACCGAGTTTCTCGCCCGTTATGGGGCAGCGTCCCAATCGCCGCAGCTCGTAGCGCGCGCGGCGTCTTAGGTGATTGAGTAATATGCCTGCGGACACGTTTAACATTGTAGTGTGTGGCGACGGATTCGCCGGAGCGCTTGCGGCGATGACGCTCGCGGGCGGTCTGCCATCGAGCTACGAAATCCACTATGTTCGCGACGGAAATTTTAGCCGCGAAGACGTGCTTTATGGCAGCGTGACGGCTCCTACGGCTTATGAATTTTTGAGAAAAGTCGGCTTGGACGAGCCAACATTGTTCATGCGATCGAACACGGCGTTCTGCTATGGCACACGCTATCAAGATTGGCCTGGCCAACGCACTTGGATGCAAGGCTACGCGCAACCCTTCAAAACCATAGCGGGCGTGCCGCTTCTTCATCATCTCACGCGAGCTGAGACGGCGTTAGAGCCGATCCTCGTTGCAGCTCAGGCAGCGTTAGATGGTCGGTTTGCGCACCCGCCTGAGGACGCAAATATTCCGCTTTCGCGCGCTGAGTACGGCTATCAGTTTTCGGTCAATGAGTGGACGCAACTATTAGATGCAGCGATCGCGAATAGCCGAGTGACGGTCCATCAATCAAATCTCGCCAAGATCGATCTGAGTGATGATGGGGCCGGTTCCGTTCGTTTGAACTCTGGAGACATTTTGCAGAGCGATTTGATTGTCGATTGTTCAGGGCAAATGCGGCGGGCAATCGGTGAATTCGGCGCGTCTTTTAGTCGCCAAAGGTCCGTCCACGCGCATATGGAACGCGTACCCGTCTCTCAACTCAGTTGGCCCTATCGATCCGTGCAAGCGGATAACAAAGGTTGGGTATCGCAAACGCATTTGCAAAACGCGATTGAGACTTTGACGATCCGATCGGTAGACGACCAAGAGAACAGTGAGGGTCTAAAGGTCCAACTCGGACACCTTGAAACCGCTTGGATTGGAAATTGCGTCGCGATCGGGCAAGCCGCGTGCATGCTGGAACCGCTCACGCCAGCCCCCATGATTTTATTGCAGCGTGACGTTGAGCGTTTGATGGAGCTTATCCCGGTCTCAGCAAATATGTTAGCGGAGCGACGTGAATATAATCGGCGATTTGCGGATGATGTTGAGCACGCCTCTCTTTTTCAGGACGTCTTTTATGCAATCGATGATCTGCCAGAGATGGCGTTCTGGCAAGCTGCAAAAGAGACCCATGGATCGACCAAACTGCAACGCAAGCTCAAGCATTTTGAGAACCGAGGCGTATTGGTGCGTTATGATCTCGAGCCGTTCAATGATGAAGATTGGACGATTTTGCATTTCGGCATGAAACGACGTCCTCAGCAGTATGATTTACAGGCTGAGCAGATCACGATTGAAGAAGCGCAAGCTTGGATTGGTCGTTTTAAGCAAGCGATCGCGCAAATGGTGCCACGCATGCCGCCTCATCACGTCTATGTTGCGAATATGAAAAAGTATTTTGAGAAACAGAACTATGGCCGAAGCGATTAAACAGATCACAATTGTCGGTGGTGGATCTGCAGGCTGGATGACAGCCGCTGCACTATCCAGCCTTTTACCACCGCATGCTGTGCGCATCGCCCTGATCGAATCTGAGCAGATTGGGACGATCGGGGTCGGCGAAGCGACAATCCCAGATGTGATCAACTTCAACGCGATGTTGGGAATCCCCGAGCACGAGTTCCTCAAGGCGACGAATGGAACATTCAAACTCGGTATTGAATTCGTCAATTGGGGGAAAATCGGTGAGGCCTATTTTCATCCCTTTGGACAGCACGGGGTGGATATGAATGGCGTGGATTTCCATCAATTTTGGATGCGCTACAAAGCCCAAAATCCTGACAGTGACATCCAAAATTTCAGCTTGAGCGCGGTCGCTGCCAAGCAAGATAAGTTCATCCTTCCAGAGAACGATCCGCGATCCGTCCTCTCGCAAATCCGTTATGCCTACCACTTTGACGCGACCGCGTACGCGAAGTACTTGCGGGCTTACGCTGAAGCGCGCGGCGTTCAACGAATTGAAGGGAAAGTTGTCAGCGTTGAGCAATCGCCTGAGTCTAGCTTTATCGAGTCCGTCACCCTGGAGAGCGGTGAGCGAGTTCCTGGAGATTTATTCTTCGATTGTACAGGCTTTCGAGCGCTGCTCTTGGGGCAAACGTTGGGGGTCGATTTTAAAGATTGGTCTCATTGGTTGCCGTGCGATACAGCTCAAACCGTCGCCTGCGAGCGAACGGGTCCGTTACGCGCTTATACGGTGTCGACAGCCAAGACGGCGGGTTGGCAGTGGCGCATCCCCACTCAACATCGAACCGGGAATGGGCACATCTATTCAAGCGCTTTTATGAGCGATGATGAGGCGATTGAAAGTTTGCTCTCTGACCTGGACGGTCCGGCGCTCGGGTCACCTCGAAAGATCAAATTCAGAACTGGCCACCGAACAAAATTCTGGGAAAAGAACTGCGTCGGGATCGGTCTATCAGGAGGCTTCTTGGAGCCACTGGAATCAACGTCGCTCTTCTTGATCCAAGAAGGGATTAGCAAATTCATCTCCTTGTTCCCGAGCGCGGAAATGCCGACGACTGTATCCAATGAATACAACCGACTGTTAGAAAAGAAGTTCGAACAAGTCCGCGACTTTATCATCTTGCATTATAAGGCCACACAACGCGACGACAGCGCCTTCTGGACGCAATGCCGGTCGATGGACGTGCCAGACACGCTGACGCAAAAGATCGAATTATTTAGAGAAGCGGGACGTTTCTTCAGATACGAAGATGAGTTGTTCTCGAAACCGAGCTGGGTCGCCGTGATGCTGGGACAAAACATCTCGCCACGAACGGTGGACCCGATCGTCAATGCAATAGAACTCAGACAAATTGAGAACAGTTTGAACTCAATGAAATCGGCGATGGAGGCGGCAACTGCGAAGATGCCGACCCATGAAGCTTTTTTGAGAAAATACGCTTGGGCTGCAGAGCCCATGATGAGTTGATGGAACGAAAACTATGAGCGACCAAAACATCAAAGACATTGTGATTGTGGGGGGTGGGACAGCTGGCTGGATGGCCGCATCAGCGATCTCGATTCTCTTGCGGAATCCCGCGGTCAAGATACGCCTGATTGAATCCGAACAGATTGGCACCGTAGGTGTTGGTGAAGCGACGATCCCCCATATTCGTTATTTCAATAAGCTGCTGGGTCTGGATGAGAACGACTTCCTGAAGCGGACCAACGCTACCTTCAAAGTCGGGATTGAATTCGTCAACTGGGGGCAAGTCGGAGATCGCTATTTCCATTCATTCAGCCCCTATGGCGTGAATATGGAAGGCATTCATTTCCATCATTTCTGGTTGCGGCACGCACGGAAACCTGGCGCGCCGCCTGCCGATGATTACAATTTGCATTGCCTGGGATCAAAGCTCAGCAAGTTTGCCCACCCAAAACCAGACATGCGCGGCTCACCATTGAGTTCGATAGAATATGCGTTTCAATTTGATGCTGCGCTTTACGCGAAATACATGCGCGGGGTCGCTGAATCCCGAGGAGTCGAGCGGATTGAAGGCAAAGTCGTTCAAGTTCATCAGCGAGCAGAAGATGGGTTCATTCAGAGTGTCGAACTAGAGTCAGGACAGGTTGTTGCAGGGGACTTGTTCATTGATTGCTCCGGATTCCGCGGGCTTTTAATCGAGCAGACGCTCAAAACAGGTTATGACGATTGGTCTCATTATCTACCTGTGAACCGAGCTGTGGCGCAGGGGTGTGAACCGGATGGTCCACCGATCCCATATACGCGCGCGACGGCACATAAAGCGGGGTGGCAGTGGCGAATTCCTTTACAAAACCGAATTGGTAACGGTCATGTTTATTGCAGCGAGTATATCAGCGATGATGAGGCTTATGCGCAACTCAAGTTGGGTCTCGATGGCGCGCCTCTGAAAGATCCGAAGTTTCTACGTTTCACAACCGGTGTTCGTAAAAAAGCGTGGAACAAAAATGTCGTGTCGCTCGGGCTCGCCAATGGGTTTCTTGAGCCGCTCGAATCGACATCGATCCACCTCATTCAAACGGCCGTGGCGCGATTGATGACGAACTTCCCGGATAAGCACTTCAATCAATGCGATATCGATTACTACAATCAGAAGACCTTGCTTGAATACGAACAAGTGCGAGATTTTCTGATTCTGCACTATTGCGCGACGCAACGCACAGACAGTCCGTTCTGGAATTATGTGCGCACGATGCCTCTTCCAGACTCGCTGCAGCAACGGATCGACATTTATATGGAGAATGGTCGCCTGTATCGTGAAAACAATGAATTGTTCAGCGAAAACAGTTGGTTTGCAGTGTTCGAGGGTCAAAATTTGCGACCGAAACGCTATCACCCGGTGATTGATAATATGTCGGATGAGGTCCTAGAGCGCCGAATGTCGGAGATCCGTCGGGCGATGTATAAGTGCCTCGACGCATTCGAAGATCACGCGACTTATCTTCACAGATTGGTCCAAAGCGCGTAAGTTATGTTTGGGAGACGAGGGGTGCTCACAACTAAAGGCGAAACAATGAATAAAGCGAACAAAAAATTCCTCCCCGCCATTCTTCTTGCAATCGGATTGTCTTGTGTGCCGGCGCAAGCTCAAGAAAACGAAAACCCAGACGAGCGTGTCCTTGATACGGTCGAGGTGCTGGGTATTCAAAACGATGCCGCGATGGCGGCGTTCCGGGCCGGCGATTTTGAAACCGCAGAAGTCGAGTTTTTGGACAATGCAATGTGCGCACTGCGCCGGGAAAGAAACGTCTTTAACTCGATCCAATCTGCGCAAAACAATTCAACGCGAGCCGACTTATTTGCATCCGCGAACGCTAATGTTGATTCGGGTGCCTCGTCGCGCGGGGCGACGGCGGGCAGTGGGGCCCAATCAGCGACAGGAGTTGCGGCGCTCGATAGTGTGGCCGCTCGTAACATCCAGAGCACATACGATCGCACCTGTGAGAAGCGCGCTCGCCAGCTTTATTTTGCTGGCTTGTCGCAGATCCAACTCGGCAAAACAAATGAAGCCTTGCGGAACTTTGAGCGAGCGACAACAGACAGCAAGATTTTATATGATGCGCATTACAAGATTGCGCTCATAAAACTCCTCAATGGTGATACCAAAACAGCCCAATCGGAGCTCAAAAAGATTGAGGGGATTTTGAAGCGTTGTCGGGACTGCGAAGCCAAACAAGAAATTGTTGAACGGCGTGACCATTTGAAAATGGCGATCAACGGCGAGGTAAAGCTTCAATAGGCTTTTGCAGCCTCCATTTGCCCTCGAAGTTTATCTTCCAAATGTGCCCACTACATTTTTGGAATAGTCATATCCCATCGAATATGATAGCGCTAACATTATACAAATTGGCCCTTGCGATCGTTCGATCTGATGGGTCTAATATGTATCAATAAATATCGGGGACTGGGACCCGAAAGACATAGGGAGGAGACTAAGATGAAAGCTCTTAAGCGCGTACTCATTGGAAGTGCGATGGTCGCTGGATTGGTGTTTGCACCTGCGGCGCATTCAGATCCGAATTATGAGGTCGCACCTGTTACCCATACGAGCGTACCTGGTGATTTGTTGCACAATCCTCTGGCGATTAAATGGAATCCCGAAGGCGGCAACAAGCGCGTCTCAATTGTCGAGTCCGAGGGTGTGCCAGGCGGGCAAGCGATCCAGTTCCAAGTCAGACGGCGAAACATCAAAGAACCCTGGAATGTTCGCATGCGCGCGCCCTACGAAAAAGACGTCACCAAGGGCGACCAAGTTGATATTTATTTCTGGGCCCGCGCAGAGAAAATTCCACGCGGTAAAGACTCCGGAAGAATTGGTGTCGTTTTGGGTCGAAACGTCGAACCGTATGACACAGTGATCAATCAAGAGATCTTACCCGGTGAAGCCTGGAAAATGTATAAGGTTTCGGGGCTCGCAGAGAGTGATTTCAAAGTGTCTGAATCTGACATGGGCTTCAATTTCGCATTTGAGAAGCAGACCATTCAATTGGGTCCGTTTTTCGCTGTGACGAGCAACCCAAGCGCCGAGTAGCGTGACCCTGAGGGGGGAGAGGCGCCAGGATGTATCTTGGGATCGATATAGGTACGTCTGGCGTCAAATGTGTCATTCTTGATGAAGACGGCGAGGTCGTTGCTCAGGCGACGGCCGCTTTGCCGATTTCGCGGCCTCGCGCTTTGTGGTCTGAGCAATCTCCAGACGATTGGTGGCGGGCGACGAATATTGCCGTCTCGCGCCTACCGGAAGAGGATCGCCGCGATATCAAGGCGATCGGTCTTGCTGGCCAAATGCACGGTGCGACGGTGCTGGACGGCTCTGATCACGTACTTCGTCCAGCAATCTTGTGGAATGATGGTCGTAGTGCGGCCGCTTGCGAAGAACTAGAAGAGCTTTGTCCAGACTTGCATCAAATCGCCGGAAACTTAGCGATGCCCGGGTTCACGGCGCCAAAACTCCTATGGCTGAAATCGCACGAGCCAGCCGTTTTTGATCAAGTCAAAAAGGTCCTGCTCCCCAAAGACTATGTGCGACTTGTTATGACGGGCGAATATGCAACGGACGTTTCGGACGCGGCTGGCACGCTTTGGCTCGATATTGAAAAGCGCATTTGGTCAGAAAAAATACTGAACGCTTGTCATTTGACCGGCGAACATATGCCGGAGACCTATGAAGGTCCGGATGTTACCGGGCAGCTCCGCGGTGATATTGCCGAGCGCTGGGGAATCGCCAAAAATACACCGGTCATTGCGGGCGGCGGCGATAATGCGGCTGGCGCCGTCGGCATGGGGGTCTTCGGACCAGGGGATGCCTTCCTGTCTCTGGGTACTTCTGGCGTCCTCTTCACAGCCGATTCCGCTTATCGCCCCAATGCGCAAAGCGGTGTGCATACATTTTGTCATGCGTTGCCAGGGGTCTGGCACCAAATGTCAGTCATGTTGTCAGCGGCTAGCTGTTTGGAGTGGGCGACGCGATTGACAGGGCTGGCGAACGTAGAGGCGTTGATCGCTAACGCAGAGACTGCCAATGAATTCGGAGTAACCCGCGCACTTTTCCTACCTTACCTCTCTGGCGAGCGGACCCCGCATAACAATCCAAAGGCGCAAGGTGTGTTGTTCGGTTTGACGCATGAAAGCGATACCGCTGCACTCGCTCAGACCGTTCTCGAAGGGGTCGCTCTCGGATTTGCGGACGGCTTAGATGTTTTGGCCGCCGCAAATGAAATCGAAGCCATTAGTGTTATCGGCGGCGGGGCGCGTTCGGCTTATTGGGGACGTATACTCGCGGCGGCTCTCGGGAAGACATTAGTGTATCGCAAACACGCAGATGTAGGTCCCGCCTTGGGGGCAGCTCGACTCGCGCAAATGGGCGCCCAGAGTTTACGTCAGCCAGCCTTTGAGTCCCCAGAAATAGAATACGAAATCTCGCCCGATACGGGTGAAGCCAGTTTTATGTCGGAGCAGCTTGAACGGTATCGCGCGCTGTATCGGCAGACTCAAGACTTACTCTGAAGGACCAAGATCATGTTTGATACGACCAGTTTCTATGACGGTATCGGCCCCATCGCTTATGAGGGCCCAGAGAGTGAAAACCCGCTCGCGTATCGATATTATGACAAAGACCGATTGGTGCGTGGCAAGCGAATGGAAGACCATTTGAGGCCATCCACCTGCTACTGGCATACGTTCTGTTGGGACGGGTTTGATGTGTTTGGCGCAGGTACGTTCAACCGCTCCTGGCACGCGCTTGAAGGCCAAGAAATGGCGGAAGCTAAACTCGATATCGCGTTCGAGTTCTTCACGCGCCTGGGGTGGCCTTATTTTGCGTTTCACGACGTCGACGTCATGGCGCCTGCTGAAACGATGACGGATCATACTGAAAATTTTGCGCGCATCATAGATCCGCTTGAAGCGCAGATGGAACGCACAGGGGTGAAGCTGCTTTGGGGGACCGCCAATGTCTTCAGTCATCCCCGGTACATGGCGGGGGCAGCGACCAACCCAGATCCGGAAGTATTTGCCTGTGCGGCGATGCAGATTCGTCAAGCGCTTGAAGCGACTCACCGTTTGGGCGGGGAGAACTATGTGCTTTGGGGCGGACGAGAGGGCTATGATACCCTACTTAATACCGACCCCGGAAAAGAACTGGATCAATTGGGTCGCATGTTGTCGCTCGCTGTTGAGCACAAACATAAGATTGGATTCAAAGGGCCCTTGCTGATTGAGCCCAAACCGCATGAACCCACAAAACATCAATATGACCGCGACACACAAACCGTGTTCGGTTTTTTGCAACGCTACGATCTGTTAGACGATGTGAAAGTTAATATTGAGACCAATCACGCAACGCTCGCTGGCAATGCTATGGATCATGAAATCGCAATGGCCTTCGCGCATGATATTTTTGGATCTATCGACGCCAATCGCGGCGATCCGCAAAATGGTTGGGATACCGATCAGTTTTGGATGGAGCCCCTCGAGATCACGCGCTCGATGGTTCATATCCTGAAACATGGCGGGTTCACCACTGGTGGCTTTAATTTTGATGCAAAAGTGCGTCGGCAGAGTATTGATGCAGCAGACCTATTCCATGGCCACATTGGCGGAGTTGACGCCCTGGCGAGAGGGCTCATAGCCGCCGACGCGATCCTTGAAGACGGGACCTACGAAGCTTTCTTGACCGATCGCTATAACGGATGGGCCGACGATTTCGGCCAATGGATTCTCAAAGAAGCGTCTCTCGAAGATATCGCTCAAAAAGTCGAAGCTGGGGGAATCGATCCATCACCACGCTCTGGTCGTCAAGAAATGTTGGAAAACCTGCTTAATCGGTTCGTTTAGGCGCCACGGCAGATTGTCGAATCACGAGCTCATGATCGAGCTTGAGGTTTTCGATCGGGGCCATCGTCTTCGCTTTGTCTTGCGCAACGCGCCGGGCGAGGATTTCGATCGCTGAGCTCGCCATATCGCGGATGGGTTGGCGAACGGTTGTGAGCGGCGGCCAGAGGGCAGACGCGTTGGCTGTGTCATCAAACCCGACGATAGAAACATCTTGCGGAACGCGCAAACCGGCTTGGTGAGCGGCGGCAATCGCGCCTGCTGCCATATCGTCATTACAGGCAAAAATCGCCGTGGGCGGTTTTGGACGCGCGAGAAGCCTGCTCGCGGCCTGCATCCCGGAAACATAGGTAAAATCACCTGATACGATGAGATCCTCATCGACAGTTTTATCGCGTTCACGAAACGCTGTGCGATAACCTGCCAAGCGTAGCTCACTCGACATATGGTCTGGTGGACCTTTGATGAGACCGATTTGATCGTGCCCTAGATTCAATAAATACCCGGTCATTTCGCCAGCCGCGGCGGTATCATCCATGCGCACGCTTGGACCCGTATAGGCATCCAGTTTTGGACTGACGCACACGAACGAAATGCCGGTTCGTTCAAGCGTGTCGATGAGTTTTGGATCATCGGACAGCGGCGGGACAACGATGAGCGCCTGTATACTTGTGTCCAAGAACCGCTTTTCGATTTGTTCGAGGTCTACCATATTGTCATCGACGAGCGGTTCTTCGACGATGAGGTAGTGGCCCAGCTTTCGACATGTATCCAGCGCGCCGAGCAAAAACTCACTGAGATAACCGTAACTCGGGTTGCGATAAATCAATCCGATAAACAGACCTGCGCGACCGGCAAGATTGCGGGCCATGATGTTCGGGCGATAGTTCAATTCACGGATCGCCGCTTGCACCCGCTTGCGCGTGGTCTCTTTGACGGCGCTCTGATCGTTTAAAACCCGGGACACAGTCATTTGTGACACGCGCGCCAGTTCAGCGACATCTTTAATCGTGGCGGTCTGTTTCTTATTCATCAACAAGAGATTGATTGCCCTTCGTTCATTCTGAACGCATCTCAGTTCAGCGCAAGTTATGAGCCAAATGCGACTTGTTCATGAAGATTTATAATTTGTAGACGTGATTTGCTCCTTAAATGGAGAGGAGAGCGCGCGGTGCATAAAATCTATGCGACGGTGGCGCGCTCTCATTCCTTTATCCCGCAATTCGGTGCAGCATCCTGATCTTCTTCGAGGCGTACGTCCGACAGGCCAATCGTTTGGCCTGCCTCGGCAGAAACGATGAGCGCGCGTTTGATCACATCCATACGGACCCCTTGATCAGCAAAGCAAGACAAGCTCAATCGAACCTCGTTCCAATCTTCTGTCAGCGTCGCTGGGAGGAAGGCGTCGCATGCGTCTGCGTCACAACCCATTCCAACTTCGATTGATCCATCACCCGCTATCGACTTGGCTTGGAAAACGAGTTCCATCGCGCCATTCGATTCTCGAGCCAAATCCACGGGATAACTAGAAGCAATCAAGAAATCTTCTTCGCCAGTTTTGAACTCAACTTTGAGAGAGTCTTCTTGCGCCGCCCGATCATAAGCACTGACAATCAGGCCCGCAGATTCAAACGGTAAAGCTGAGACCGGAGATCCGTATCGAATAATCTCCCAAGGGGCTGGCAGCTCACCCTTCGAAAAGAATACGCCTTTACTAACAGCTGCCCCATCTGCCAGACCTGAGTCTTCCGAAAGTTCGCCGAGATTACCGTCGTCTCCGTAGGACAAGCCGTAGCCAAACGCGAAGAGGGGGTCGTAAGGTTCTTTATGGACGTTCAATTCCACGTCCGTTGCAACTTTTGGCCAAGAGTAGGAAAGGCGTCCGGTGAAATCGAAAGTTGGGTCTGTTTGAAATAACATGTCGGCAATTCCACCACCTTCGGAACCTGGCAGCCAAGCCGCGATGAAGGCATCGGAGTCGTTGATTTCAGGATTGGCCCAAAGTGGGCGACCCGACAAGAACACCGAAACCGTCTTCGCACCGCGGTCCTGATACCCACCGAGCAATTCAGTATCAAACCCGTTCGGCCGGAAATCGACATCAGGGACATCCCCTTGGAATTCGGCGTAAGGGTCCTCGCCATAGACCGCGATGACAATATCTGCGTCGACATCTGCGGTGCCTTCAGGGTCGAAGATCAACGTACCTCCATTGTCGCGAACCACTTTTGAAATGCCAGACAGGATTGTCTCTCCGTTCGGGAATTCTTCGTTCGGATAACCGCCACCTTGCCAAGATAGGGTCCAACCGCCCGCGACTTTGGTGATGCTGTCTGCGCCATCTCCAACAACAAGTATGGTCTGACCTGGATCAAGTGGCAGCAAGCCATCATTATTTTTCAAAAGCACCAGCGATTCTCGGACGGCTTGGCGGGCCACAGCGCGGTGCTCGCTATTGCCGAGTAGGTCTTCATCACCAGCGAGAGGGCGCTCACTCGGTTTGACCGGATTATTGAACATCCCCGCATTGATCTTTACGCGCAGGATGCGGCGAACTGCGTCGTCGAGACGCTCCATTGAAATTTCGCCCGATTGCACATGCTCATAGGTCGACTTCCACAAGCCTTCCCAGCTGTCGGGCGCCATAAACATGTCAACGCCTGCATTAAAGGATTCCGGACAGTCGGTTGTTGTGCAGCCTGGAATGAGCGCATGGCCGTTCCAATCTCCGATGACAAAGCCTTTGAAATTCATTCGGCCTTTCAGAACGTCCGTTAGGAGTTCCTTCTGCCCATGCATCCGCTCACCATTCCAGGCAGAGAAACTCGCCATAACGGTTTGCGCATTTGCCGCGATCGCTGTGACATAACCTGCAGCGTGAATGTCGCGCAGTTCTGCTTCGCTGATCACGGCGTCACCTTGGTCGACTCCATCCTTTGTGCCGCCATCACCAACAAAGTGTTTCGCGCTGGTCAGGACATGTTCTTCGTTGAGGAAATCGTCTTCGCCATAATGCCCTTGCAGGCCATACACGATGCGATCGCCGTATGAGGCGACGATATCAGGGCTTTCGGAGAACCCTTCATACGTCCGGCCCCAACGATCATTTTGCGGCACAGCGAGCGTCGGCGCAAAGGTCCAGTCGTGTCCCGAAACGCGCAACTCCAAAGCGGTGACCCGATAGATCTCTTCGATCAAATCTGGATTGTTCATCGCTCCGAGACCGATATTGTGCGGGAACACCACCGCGCCGCGCAAATTGGCGTGTCCGTGGACGGCATCAATCCCCCAAATCGTTGGGATCGCGATTTCGACGCCCTCAGGATCTATTGACGCTTCGAAATAGGCATCTGCGGCTTCGAGCCAAGTTTGCGCGTCTGCATAGGGTTCAGGTCCTGGGGCTGAATTACCGCCACTCAGGACTGATCCCAACCGGTACTTTTTTACTTCCTCAGGGGTGACAGAGCCGCTATCGGCCTGAATTACTTGGCCAACCTTCTGTTCCAATGTCAGCTTGGCGATAATGTCATCAATTTGCGCCTCAACGACCGGATCGAGCGGTGGCGTTTCGACCACAGGCCAGTTTTCGGGATTAATCACTTGTTTCACGTCAGCGGGCTTTTCTGTAGCCACTTCAGCGTCGCTGGGGGGGATATCAGCAACGACTGGTTCGGTCTCGATCGCGCCCGTATTGGCACATGCTGAGAGAAGGGCGGCTGCTCCGAGAATCAGAGCGGATGCAGAATTACGGTGTGTCAGTCTCAAGGTCTGGCTCCGGTTTGAGTAAGTCTGAACGTTCCGAGGCACACAAACGGAACGCAAATAATCATAAGTTGCGTGAGATTATATGCGGCGCTTGGCATTTGCGCCGTGAATGTCTCTCCCTCCAGTGACATGCTCTTGCGTCATGCTTCTGTCTGCGGCTCGAACATCAGCCGCCTCGCGTCTGGTTATATCAGCAAATTATGATAGCGCTATCAATATCTTTGCCAGCGTGCTAACGCTGAGCACACAATATCTAGAAGCGTGCCTGCACTGGGAGGCAAATGCTCTGTAATAATTAGGAAAATTCGTCGTGGGAGGACGACCAAATGGAAGCCACAGCTTCAGCGTATTCTGAGGATGCGAACCTCTTTCAAATCATCCTGATCAGTGTGATTGCCACGATTGGTGGCTTCCTGTTCGGATTTGATAGTGGCGTGATAAATGGCACGATTGACGGCTTGCGCGCCGAATTTGGCGATGGTGAGTGGGTGATCTCTTTCAGCGTCGCATCCATGTTGATTGGGTGCGCCGTCGGGGCCATGATCGCGGGTCGGACCGCCGACATATTTGGGCGCCGTAGCGTCTTGATCGTCGCCGCGGTGTTTTTCTTTGTGAGCGCTTGGGGGTCAGGGGTTTCGACCGGGGCAGTAGAGTTTATCCTCTATCGCATTTTGGGCGGGCTCGCAGTTGGTGCGGCCAGTGTATTGGCGCCCGCTTATATCAGCGAAATCACTCCGGCGACCATCCGAGGGCGCTTGTCCAGTATTCAGCAAGTCGCGATCATTGTCGGACTAACCGCGGCGTTTATGAGCAATTACGTGCTCGCTGGAACGGCGGGGTCCTCGACCAGTGAGTTTTGGCTCGGGTTCGAAGCGTGGCGTTGGATGTTTTGGATCGAGATGTTGCCTGCTGCGATCTTCTTTTTCGCCTTGTTTATGATCCCAGAAAGTCCACGATTTTTGGTGATTAAGGACCGACATGACCAAGCGCAATCAGTGCTCGAACGGCTATTTGGCGCGACATCAGGCGCTCGCAAACTGAGTGAGATCAAATCTTCCATTGCCACAGATCACAAACCTCGAATGGCTGATCTGTTTGATCAAGGGAAAGTGCGCCCAATCGTTTGGGTTGGGATTGGGCTTGCTGTGTTCCAGCAGCTCGTCGGCATCAACATCGTCTTTTATTATGGTGCCGTGCTTTGGCAGTCTGTTGGGTTCACTGAAGACAACGCGTTGCTGATTAATGTGATTATGGGGGTCGTAAGCATCGGCGCGGTCATGGTCGCCCTGGCAGTCATCGATAAAATCGGCCGTAAACCTCTGCTCATCATCGGCTCGATCGGAATGGCGATAACGCTCGGCACGATGATGATTTGTTTCTTCAACGCGACCACAAATGAAGCAGGAGACCTAGTGCTCCCTGGCTTCTGGGGGCCTTTGGCATTGTTTTCCGGCGTAACCTACGCGGCTATGTTCAATCTCTCTTGGGGGCCGGTTATGTGGGTGATGTTAGGTGAAATGTTCCCGAATCAAATTCGCGGATCCGGGCTTGGCGTTGCGGGCTTTTTCCAATGGTTCGCAAATTTTGGCGTGACCCTGACCTTCCCAATTCTTTTGGTGACGATCTCACTGGGGGGCGCTTATGCGATTTATTTCCTTGGCGCCGTAGTTTCGATCTTCTTCGTTGCCCGAGCGGTGAGTGAAACCAAGGGTATAGAGCTTGAAGATATGAAGGGGTTTAACTGAGCCTCCGATCAGTTGAGGCGCGTGAGCAATTTCTCGAAAATGCTCACGCCTTCCGCCAATTGAGAGATCTGAATGAATTCGTTCGGCGTGTGCGCCTGATCAATCGAACCCGGCCCACAAATAACCGCGGGCATGCCCGCTTGATAGAATTGACCTCCTTCGGTGGCATAAGCGACCGCCCGGAGCGCGTTGTCACCCGTGAGCGCTCGCGCGAGGGTTTCGGCGGCATTGTGTTCTCCGGGGGCCAAGGGAGGCACATTGGTTAGCTTGGTGACGCAAACTCCACATTCTGGAAAACGGTCCTTCAGCGCGTGATCAGTCTCCGCAGCACGTTCGATGAACGGCGCTAAGATGTCATCCGGGTCAAACCCTGGCGGACATCTAAGATCAAACAGAAATTTACATTCGCGCGCTAAGATGTTCGTAGCGGTTCCACCACTCAGCTCGCCAATCGTCAAAGTCGGGTAGGGCGGTTCGAAAGGGGAGTCTGGGTCTGAATGGCTGGCAAGCTCACGCTCAAGCGCTCGAAGGGTACTCATCAGATCGACGGCTTCCCATGTCGCTGACACGCCAAGATGCGGTAAACTTGAATGCGCTTCGCGCCCGGTAACCACGACTTCGGTCAACATAATGCCTTTGTGTCCTGAGACGACTTGCCAAAGTGTGGGTTCACCTACCCAAACCGCATCAGGCCGCGCCCCGGCTTCAACCATTTTGTCGATCATTAATGGCGCGCCTTGGCAGCCAACTTCTTCATCAAACGAGAATGCGAAATGCACTGGGCGAGAGAGTGGACGCTGAGCAATGGCAGGCGCAAAGGCGAGGCAGAGCGCAACAAAACCTTTCATGTCACTGGTACCGCGCCCGTAGAGCTTACCATCGTCCTCGGTCATATTGAAAGGATCGGTGCGCCAGTCTTGTCCATCCACCGGAACCACATCCGTATGCCCTGAAAGCACCAAGCCTCCTGGCACATCTGGGCCAAATCGCACCCAAAGGTTAGCTTTGTCGCCATCGGAGTTTTCAATTCGAGTGAAATGGGCGCCAAGCGGTGATAACTGTGCCTCGACCCAGTCTATGAGACCGAGATTGGAATTCCTGGAGGTCGTATCAAATCCAATAAGTTCTCCAAGGAGTCGTGTGACGGTTGCGAGATCTGTCATGATCTTTCGTATCGCCAAGCCGAGCCATAATGACAATGCTTAAGTCGATAGGTTTAGTCTTTCTTCGACCAACCTTCGGTCTCTCGACAGAAGCCGTGGTGTATGAAAAAGGCGGCGAAGGGTTCAATGGGATCGGATTTTCATGACGGCCGTGCTGCTTGCACTTCTACCCATCGCGACTTTGCTCGCATTGGGCAAAGGCGTTGCCTTAACGCGCGTCCTTTCAATGGAAGGATGGCTTGGATTAGAACGTATCACCTATTTTGTGCTTTTCCCCGCGCTGATTGTCAGCAAGCTGGCCGTCGCCGACTTCAGCAATGTCGATTGGCGGATGCCGAGCGTGCTCGTGGGAGCGCAAATATCCTTAGCAATAATTAGTATCGCGCTCGCCCATTCGCTGCGCGCCCCGCGGGAACGGATCGGCGTCTATGTTCAATCCGCCGCGCGTTGGAATACGTTTATCGCTTTGGCTCTGGGACAAGAACTTTTGGGGGCGCAGGGCGTAGCCTTGGTTGCGGTGGCTGCAGCGGTGATGATTCCTGTCGCAAACATCGTATCGGTGACCGCGTTGATGCGTTTCGCGGAGTCCAATGTGAAAATTGGGCAGCTCTTAAGGCAACTCGCCATCAATCCATTGGTGGTGGCTTGCGTGATCGGGATTTCACTCAATCTCGCGCGGTTGCCGTTGCCTGGACCAACAATGAACATTCTCGATTTGCTGGCACAAGCGACCATTGCGCTCGGACTTCTGACCACCGGTGCTGCGATCCAAGCCAAAGGCCGATCCGCGCCATTTATTGCGGTGTTTTTTTGGTCGACCTTGCGCTTGCTCAGCTTGCCCGTCTTAGCGGGAGTTACGGCGTATACGCTGGGCGTTCGAGACGACATCCTATTGGTGATAATGATCGCAACTGCCGTCCCGACTGCGTCGAATGGCACTATCCTCGCGCGCCAATTGGGAGCTGACGCAAATTTGGCCGCCAACCTCATTGCCACTCAAACCGTTTTAGCAATTGCGACCATTGCGGTCATCCTTTGGGTTATTTCGCCCTATGTTTAAGGGCTGTCGCGATTGAGAAGGTTCTAACGGCAATTAATTCCGCATTAAGCCGAATCCGGCTTACTCTACGGAATGACCGAACCACGCGTTGAATTAGACGAAGTTCAGACGGCAGATCATCATGATATTGCGCGGCACTTCTCTGTTCTCGGATTTTGGGACATTGGCCTGCCCGATAAAGTCGACGATGCGTACTATCTGAAGTTCAATGTCTTCGACGACAATTTGGTTGGTCTCGTGCCTGTATTGCGGACCTATTCCGCCGACGATGATTTTGTTTTGAGCCAAGTACTCAGCCATCAGTTTCCCCCAATTATGGGCGTCTCGGCCTTGGTGTCACCAACGGGTGACCCACTATCTCAGAACGAAGAGTCCATCGTCTTGGCGAGTTTTCGTCAGGCCGTTAACTATCCAAATCAAAAGTACGACTAAAATGACAGCCGAGCTGAGAGCCTGCGGTCGAATAGGCCGGCCGCGATGACCCCGTTCGAGCTCACTCAAATCGCGGAAGCCCGAGGCTGGCGGGTGACAGAGCATGCCGAGCTCCATTTCTATCTCGCGCCCCCGCAAAGTCTCGACGCGCCGATCGATGTCGAGATTATGCGCCGCAATGCTGAAATTCTGCTGCCGCACGTCAAACAGGCCTACCTGTTGCAGCTTCGAACTCTGATCCAGCCGTTTGATGACCAGGCTGAAGCCTATCGCACACTTGACCAGCTTGCAGATGAAGCAAATCTGCGCCCGATTGGGCGGGTGAAAATAATATTCGCACAAATCAAACACCTAGGCGCATCGGTGAGATTAGACGTTGAACAAGGAGAAGTTTCTCTCATTTTGCCGGATAAAACTGAGCTGAGCCAGGTAACCCGCCTGTTCTATGAGCACTTATCTGATCTGCAGGTGGGTTTGCTCCGCGCTTATAGCGCTTTTTTAGCTATGCCCGCCGTCCGGTCGCAGCTGAGGGAAAGATTGACACGAACACGTTCTTCGGCAGCTTGAAAGATCGATCAAACAGCACTGCAGGTTTCATAACGCATCGCTTCTACGTCAATGCATCGACCTGGTCTTGCGTCAAACGGATGCGCGCCCACATGTGCGCCTGCGATGAGCCTCCGACATATATATCGAAGTCCCCCGGCTCAACGATGAACTCTCCATTCGCTTTATAGAAGCCTAAGTCTTTCGCTCCGAGTTCAAAGCCGACTCTTTGGAGATCCCCGGATTCGAGTCGAAGCTTGCGAAACGCTTTCAGCTCTCTGACAGGACGAGCGATGCTGGCGACGCGGTCGTGGATGTACACTTGCACAACTTCCTCGCCGGGCGGTCCCTCGACGTTTTGAACCGAGATTTCGACATCAATACAGCCTGTGCCAATGCTGACGGATAAATCTGTGTAGACGAAATGCGAGAAGCTCAAGCCGTATCCAAAAGCATAAAGTGGCGTGGTTTCAACGTCGCTATAGCCGGCCCATACGACGGTGTCCTTAGGTCCTGGGCGGCCCGTATTCATGTGATTGTAGTAAAGTGGCAATTGCCCGACCGATCTTGGGAAGCTCATCGGCAGTTTGCCGCTCGGGTTCTCTTTTCCGGTGAGGACGTCTGTGATGGCACGGCCAGCGCGATGGCCGAGATGCCATGCTTGGATGATGGCGGGCACATGGGCATCCGCCCAAGTAAGCACGAGCGGTCGTCCGCTCATGACTACAAGGACGATGTTTGGGTTTGCGGCTGAGATCGCCTCTAAAAGCTGTTGTTGCAGACCGGGGAAGCCTAAATCGACCCGGCTGCGACCTTCTCCAGATTGCCTTGCCGTCTCGCCAAGCACGAGCACGACTTTGTCAGCTTGTCGTGCCGCTTCAACGGCTTCATCAAAGCCTTCCCAATTGTCTGTATTAATATGCACAGGGTATTCGAAACCAGCGTCACCCCACTGCACGTGCACGCCATGGGCGTACTCAAAATTCAATTGGGCTTCTTCGAATCCTTCGAGAACGGACATTGCCGAGTGTGATTCAGCATGTGCTCGCCAATTGCCAAGCGGAGCGTCTTTGTCAGCGGCGAGGGCCCCAATCAAAGCAATGCGCTCGCCTTGCTTGAGCGGGAGTGCCCCATGTTCATTTTTGAGCAGAACAATCGATTTGCGCGCCATCTCCTCAGATATGAGCAGATTTTCCTCAGACATAAGGGTTTGCGTTCGCGTTCTTTGTCGAGATATCGATAGGGATCTTGAAACAGGCCGAGCTCAAATTTCGTCCGCAACACGCGGCGAACAGCGTCGTCTATTAGGTCGATATCGAGCTCATCAGACTCAACCAGATCATGGAGATGATCGAGGTAGACATAAGATTCCATATCGACATCAGACCCGGCCGTCATCGCGACTTGCGCGGCTTCTCGGCCACCTTCAACATAGCCATGACTGACCATTTCAATCGCCGACCCCCAATCGGAGACGACCACACCATCAAAGCCCCAATCGCCTTTTAAAAGGCCGCGCTGCAGCTCAACGTCTCCCGTGGCAGGTATCCCATTGATTGTATTGAACGCGTTCATCACCGAACGTGGATTGGCGTTCTCAAGCACATGGCGGAACGGTTGTAAGATCGTATTGTGGAGTGTGACCTGACTGACTTCGGCCGTATTGTATTCTTTACCGGCTTCAGCAAAGCCGTAGCCCGCAAAGTGCTTTACTGTCGCGAGCACCGTGTCTTCTTTACTGAGATCATCGCCTTGGAACCCGTTCACGCGCGCTTCCGCGATGACCGCGCCCAAATAAGGATCTTCGCCTGCACCTTCCATGACGCGGCCCCAGCGGGCATCGCGAGTGATGTCTATCATTGGAGCAAAGGTCCAGTTTAGACCCTGTGCAGCAGCTTCAATTGCAGCGACTCGAGCGCCGCGTTCGATAAGTTCAAGATCCCAACTCGCCGCTTCTGCGAGTGGAATTGGAAACATCGTTTTGTGGCCATGAATGACATCATAGGCGAACATCATCGGAATGCCGAGGCGAGAGTTTTCTACCGCAAACGTTTGAAACGCTTTTACGTCCTCATATCCGACAACGTTCAGCATGGAGCCAATGATGCCACGATGCAGAAGGTCATGCTTTTGGCCCTCGCGATCGCCCGGGGGCGGCGGACCCGTGACATCATAGAAACCAGAAAACTGAGTCAGTTGCCCAACTTTCTCTTCGAGCGTCATTTCTTGAAGCAATGCCTCAATCTGCGCCTCGTTGGATAATTTACCCGTGTCCACTGTTGGCTTGGTCAGCATGTAAAGTGAACCCCTCCAAGATGGACGCCTTCTGCGCCGCTTTGTGTCGTTATCTCGCGGAACTTTAAACCGCGCTCATTATCTTTAACCTGGTGGTATCCAGGCCTATTCACAAACCCTTCAACGCTATGAGCAGGATTTAAGTCGCAATTCAAGGGTGCAATTGACGAGCGCTGTCAATTTTGAGATCGCCTGTAGGTTGGAGGAGCTTGTCTGCCTTCAGAATCTGTACCAAGGTCAAATAAAAACAATCTTCTGGGGAGAGGAAATGCAGGATACAGCACAACCTAATACCGTGCCGGTGATCGAAAAGATCGCCTATGGTGCGGGCATGCTCGGGAATCAAATGTTCCCAGCCGCACTCGGTGTCTTCATGGTCGTATTGGTGCAGGGGCTCGGCTTCCCGCCACTATTGTGGGGGCTGCTTTTCTTTCTGCCGCGCCTGCTGGACGCGATCCTAGATCCAATAATGGGGTTTATCACCGACAATACGCGATCACGTTGGGGGCGTCGCAAACCATATATTTTGATCGGTGCGGTGATAACCGGCTTGTCCTATATCGTGATGTGGCAATTGTACGAGACCAACAGTCTGAGCTTCAATTTCACATACTTCCTGATTGGGTCTTTGGTCTTTTATGTCGGCCTAACCATCTTCGCGACGCCTTATATCGCGATGGGCTATGAAATGAGCGATAATTTCCATGAGCGCACACGATTGATGGCTGTGGCGCAATGGATTGGACAGTGGGCGTGGGTCATCGTGCCGTGGTTTTGGCCTCTTTTATATAACCCGGAACTGTTTGAATCACCCGCCGAAGGGGTGCGAACCCTGGCAATCTGGATTGGATTGGCGTGTATGATCCTAACCGCAATCCCGGCTTTGATCGTGAAGAGTCCATCTTCCAAAGATGCCGAAGGACTAGAGGATCTCAGCCTCAAAAATCTCGGCCGAAACCAAAAATCATTCCTGACCGGATTTGGAGCGGCGTTTAGTCTAAAGCCGTTCCGGAAGCTCTGCGCGGCGACGCTGCTAGTGTTCAGCTCGTTCCAGACCGTTGGGGCGTTCACATTCTTTATTGTCGTGCACTACTTATTTGCGGGTGATGCAGCAGCAGCTGGCAATTGGCCGGCATGGTTTGGCACGGTCAGCGCTCTGGCGACGTGTTTTATGGTCATTCCCATCATCACATTCATGTCGATGCATCTTGGTAAGA
The DNA here is from genome assembly GCA_965279045.1 of Henriciella sp. GTDB lineage: Bacteria > Pseudomonadota > Alphaproteobacteria > Caulobacterales > Hyphomonadaceae > Henriciella. Next base: position 28,859 of record CBDIHJ010000047.1, read on the forward strand.
AAAACACGTTTATTCTCACCCAGGGGATCTCGCTGATCGGTTACGCGATGTTTTGGTGGTTTTTCCAACCGGGCAATCCGCTGCTGATGCTGGCACCGATTCCGTTCTTCTCGTTTGGGATAGGCGGTTTGTTCACATTGATGATGTCGATGACAGCGGACGTCTGTGACCTCGACGAGATGAATACTGGCTTGCGGCGCGAAGGCACGTTTGGCGCGATCTACTGGCTGATGGTCAAATTTGGGGTCGCGATTGCTGGTGGCTTGAGTGGCTTGATCATGGCCTGGACCGGATTCTCACCGAGTGCGACGGTTCAAGTTGAGGGCGCCATGGACGGCATGCGGATCGCCTACAGCATCGTGCCGATCATCGGTGCCTTGCTCGCGATTTGGTTTATGAGGGACTATGACGTCACAGAAGAACGCGCGACCGAGATCCGCGACACGCTCGAAAAACGTCGTATGGAAGCGGTCCCAGCTGAGTAACTTCTAGTCGGTATTATTGTGCGCTAGGATGGCTCGGCATTCGCCGCGCCATCCCAGGCGTAATACCGGAACCAGTCATATTCCGCCGTCATTGGGTATTGATTGCGCTCTTTATTCCCGCCGAAATAGTCCTGAACATCATCGACGGGGATCCAGAAGTTCATAAAGATCGTCGTTGGATTGTTTGGAATAGGGGTCGGTAATTCCTGTGGAGCGATGCAGCCAGGTTCACAATCAATGTCTGACGCCGTCAAAGTTTTTACCAATTCGCCATCAACGTACCAGCTAATGGACTCCGGTAACCATTCGATGGCAAACACCCGCCATTCATCAACAGGGCCCACTTCAATCTTGTCCTCCCAAGCGCCATAAACGCGCGTGCGCCACCATTCCCACGTGTCTTTGCCGTAAATGAGGTTGGCTTGAAATTTATCCGGCCGTCCGCCCTCTAATTCAACGTCAATCTCTTCCCATTCAATCGAATCCGGCTGAGGCGAAGAGGGGTCCTTATCAAAGCGATAGGTGAACAGCGATGAGATATAGCCGGAGGCGGTCTCTCGGTTTGGAGCCTTCATGCGCGCTTCGATGCGCCCATAATGAAACATTACCTCGTCTCGGGTTCGAAGCTCACCACAGACATAGTCATACGGCCCTTTTTCTTGCTCATGGTCGGTCGACCATCCGGCGGGGACTGATTTCTCCTTGACGAATAGCCGGAGTTTTCCGTCTTCAACCGAAACGCCTTCGGGCTGAAAGCGACACTTTGATTCTCCGCCAACGGCGCCATCGCCCGTCCGCCAAAGCGTGTCGTCAAACTCATCAAACCGCTCATCAATTTTCAGCGTGAAACCATCATAGACCCCAGAATAGGCCGGGTAGGCGACTATTTCGTCTTGCAACGCATTTGTCACCGGCGCCGTCGTGCATGATGTTGCCAATAGACATGACATCGAGATTAAGGGCGCCAGGTTGGCCGTCTTATGGATGCTTTGAGCCAATGGTTCCCCCTATCTGCGCTTTGGCGGGCCTTGCGATCCATTAGAAGAAAAACGTTCATGAAATCAAGGGTACGATCGCGAAACGGGTAAACAATGAGAGCCATCCGAACCCATCTTGACAACGCTGTCATTTTCCACGAAAAGGGGGCCGCTTTGGCTGACATGCGTTGGGAGGTGTCGATGTCCAATCCATATAATCGAAAACAGTCTTTGTCTGGGATTAAGCTCGACCAGTTGAGCGAGACTGATCTATCGCTTTTGATAAAATCGATCTTGGATAACAAGATTCATGGCCTTGCCTTCAGCCCTGTCATGGACGGGCAGTCTAATCTCTCGCACCTGTCGCCAGAACAAATACGAGCGCGTCTATCCGTACTCGCGCCACATATTGAATGGATCCGCACGTTCTCGTGCACACGCGGAAACGAGCTTTCTCCAGGCATCGCAAAAGACATGGGGTTGAAGTCCATGGTCGGCGCCTGGATCGATTACGACTTGGACTATAATGAAACGGAACTTACGAATGCGATCGACATTGCCAATCGGGGCGAGGCGGGCATTCTAGCGATCGGCAATGAAGTTCTTTTGCGCGGAGAGATCAGCGAAGATCAAATGATCTCTTATATTGAGCGCGCCAAGGCGGAAACCGACGTTCCGGTCGGATATGTCGATGCCTACTTCATCTTCGAAAATTATCCCCTCCTGGCCGCAGCCTGTGACGTCATCCTGGTGAACTGTTACCCGTTTTGGGAGGGTTATCCGATTGAACATGCGCACATTTATATGCGCGAAATGTATCGGCGGGCAGAACGCGTCGCCAATGGAAGGCCCGTGATTATCGCAGAAACCGGGTGGCCGAACCTCGGTACAAGCGAGATTTCCGCAGAGCCATCGCGGTTAAACGCGATGAAGTATTTTGTAGATGCAGTGCAGTGGGCAGAGGATGAAAATATTGACCTCTTCTATTTCGCAGGCTTCGATGAAACCTGGAAAATAGAAAAAGAGGGCGATGTCGGCGCCTATTGGGGTCTTTGGGACAAAGACGGGCAGCCGAAATACTACTAAAGAATGCTATTCGACGTATTTCGATCAAAGCGGCAGGCCTTCGCGCCACCCTATGCAAATGCTATTTGTTATTCAGGCTACCGAGAGGGGCAAAGCCCACCTTCGGGGGTTTTTCCGTCCTATGAACAAATAAAAGAAGATCTTCTCATCCTCGAGCGGAATTGGCGATATCTTCGCATCTATGATTGCACGCAGCATGCTGAGACCGTTTTAGAGGTCATTCGCTCCGAAAATCTACCTTTCCAAGTGATGCTGGGTATGGGGCTCGAGGCAGAAGTCAGTAACTATAATTGCCCATGGGGCGGCGTTTATAGTGACGAACAGCTCCGAGCAAATCGGATAGGCAATACGGCCGAACTTGAACGCATGATTGACCTGTCGAAACGCTTTCCAAAAGAAGTGTTAGCGCTTTCGATCGGCAATGAAGCGAGCGTTGATTGGAATGATCATATGGTGCCGGTCGATCGGCTCATTGAAATGGCCGCTCGGCTCCGCAAAGAAACCCAACATCCGATTACATTTTGTGAGAATTACGTGCCGTGGACAGGAAAGCTCAAATCTTTGGTCGAACACCTCGATGTGATCAGCATCCACACCTATCCGGTCTGGGAATATAAAACCATCGACGAGGCGCTCGCCTACACGCAAGATAATTATTACGCCGTCAAAGGTCGCTATCCCGATAAGCCGGTAATCATTACAGAAGCGGGCTGGACCACGGCGTCGAACGGCCGGGGCATCGAGCCGTGGAATGCCTCCCAAGACCTTCAAGCGGTATATTATGAGAGACTCATGGCTTGGGTGACAGACGAGGAGATCCTTACGTTTGTCTTCGAAGCTTTCGATGAACCCTGGAAAGGTTCGCCCGATCCGCTCGAACCGGAAAAGCACTGGGGTTTGTTTGGATTAAATAGAAAACCAAAAGGCGTTATGGCTTCGCTCTATTCCGACCTTTTAGCTTAAACCGCAACAACATAACAAGCCGCTTGGACCGCATCGACCTAAATCCTTAGGCCTGATCTGACCCTAGGCTTGACCATTGTTGCATTTGAAACTAATGGCTGGCGCATGATGAAACGATATTCAGGCAGTCGATCCTAGATCTCTAGGAAGGTGAACCGGGCAGGGTCCGGGCACGACTGCTAATCGTTGCGTTTTTCTCAAAGGAAAATCTGGATCGAGACCAGCGCCTTCCGCCATTCGGCGGGTGCCGTCATGGAGGCAAATCGGTTTTGAAAACCGTGGGGACCGAAAGGTTCGGGGTTCGAGCCCTCCACCCGCCGCCAACTTTCTGAGTGGGCGTGGTAGCTGTTGGTAAGCTGCACCAGTCTGTAAAACTGGCACCGGGTCCGGTTTCGTAGGTTCAATTCCTACCGCCCTCAGAAATTTATTGACTTTGCAACTATCCCTGCGTAAGGGGCGCGTCCAATGTTTAGACGACCCTACTCTACGGCGCTCCGACAGAGCGATGCTCCACGAGATTTCTCGCAAGAGAGCAACTAGAAGACGCTCCCGTCTTCTAGCGGTCTAAGCTGCCCGTCTTTCAAGCTGTGCGACGCCGGTTCAAATCCGGCCGGGAGTCCCAAGGGTCATTCGTCTATGTGGTTAAGGTACTGGATTGTCGATCCAGAGAAAGGGGTTCAAGTCCCCTATGACCCGCCATCTCCGTGTCGCTTCGATCAAAGCTCTCGCCGCCATTTTTCATGGGGCGTAATTCAGTTGGTAGAATGTCCGGCTTTGATCTGGAACGTCGCTGGTTCGAGCCCAGCCGCCCCATCCAACACTTCAATGCGCAATCTATCCGCCGCGAATAAGATGCAGACTGGCCGAAGTATGCTGTTTAGATGGAGGGGAAGCCACCGGCCCGTCGTCTAAGGAAATCTCGGTTCATTTCGGAGAACCGGTTCCAAATTATTAGCCCGCCACAAATTGAACCCGGCAAACACCGTGACTGCCATGCTTCAAGGAAAGATGGCGGAGGAGGAGGGATTCGAACCCCCGGAACGCTCGCACGCTCAACGGTTTTCAAGACCGCCGCATTCAACCACTCTGCCACTCCTCCGCAGCAGGACGCTTCCTTTTCTACAGTCCGCGCAAGATTGCAAGGCCTGTCATGAAATTGCCTGCATTCGGATTGTTTATGGTTAATCAGGTCTTTCCACGGATGTACGTAAGTTTCTTTTCGCATTCACCATACATGCAGCTTGGTATGGTAAACACGACACCATCCCGAAAGAGCTGAAGGCTCTGCTCGCCCCAGAAACGGGTGAGAACCGCAGAAAGAGGTAAGAGATGAAGACGTCAGTCTCACGTGCGCTTTATACGGCGCTTTCCAGCGCAAGTCTTTTCGCTCTGGCTTCGGCCGGAAGTGCGCACGCAGATCGCAAACCCGCTCCTATTGTTTATGCCGGCGCCGGACACACACCGTCCGCCTCTGCGCCTCAAACAGAAACCACATCGAGTGCGCCACGCGTGAATGAGCAGCGCCGGGTCGAGTTTCGGTATCCAGGCTCAACTGGTCCGGCCCCGAGCGCGCCAATTGCGTCCGCGACGCCTAGTTTTGATCAGCCGATCACGTTTTCTCCGAGTGGTGCGAATACGACCGCCGTCGCTCAGCAGAAGCCGAAAATTACGATGCGTGGGTTTGACAGTCCTGCGGTGACGCCGAACATTGCGACCGCTGTGACGCAACCTCCAGCGCAACCGATTCGCATCGCGGCAGTCCAGCCGCAAACGGTCGCGCGAACCGGTCAGCCTCTGACGCTCAGCCGGGTGCGCGCTGACCGTGAAGCCACGATCAGTGAAGAAACGGGCCGTGCCAGTGTCTATACAGATGGCTTCAACGGCCAGCCAACCGCCAATGGCGAAATTTTTGACGAAACAGCGATGACAGCGGCGCATCCGAGTTTGCCGCTGCCGAGCTTGGTGCAAGTCGTAAACGAAGATAATGGCCGTGAAGTTGTTGTTCGCGTCAATGACCGTGGACCGTTCGATGGAAAGCGAATCTTGGAGCTGTCTCCGCGCGCCGGATCGGTTCTGGGGATCAATAAGGGCGCAAGCGCTAATGTGCGTATCCGTTACCTCGGACCTGCTCCGGTTCAGCGGACGGATCAAGGCTTTGCGGCGAACACCGTAGAAGATGAGTCGCTTCCTCCCGTGACGGCCCCGGCACCAAAAGTGGAAACAGCGGCCTATACGCCGCCCGTGGCGCCGACCACAGCACCAGTTTCTATTATGAACGTTTCTGCGCCAGCGCTCGCTGGGAACGTCTATATACAAGCGGGCGCTTTTGTAGACATCTCGAATGCGCAGGAGCTCACATATTCGCTCGGACGCGGCATGAACGTCAAAATCGAAGAAGCGCGCGTAAATGGTGGAGACTTCTTCAGGGTCTTAATCGGACCATTCCAAAGCATGGACGCTGCAGAGGTTCAAAGAGATCAACTCTCGCGTGCTGGAATTGTCGACGGATTTTTGACACGGCGCTAGTAAGTTCGCCTTACAAAGATTGACCATCGTCACGAACTAGCCCTTTTTCCACTCCAGGAAAAAGGGCGACTTTTTTGGCGAAAGGATATCTATAATGCAGGTCTGGCGGAAATTCCTCTTCACGCTCTCTCTCGTGCTGTTTCCAGTCTTTGCGCAGGCTCAAATTCTTGAAACCGACGCCGAGTACGCCGTGATCATGGATCACGAAACCGGTGAAATATTGTGGTCCAAAGATGGTGATGTGCCGATGACCCCGGCCTCGATGACGAAGATGATGACGGCGTATTTCGTCTTTGATCTTATCAATGAGGGCGAGATCACTTTGGATACGCAAATGGAAGTCAGTGAGGATGCTTGGCGGCGCGGTGGGTTTCCATCCGGCACCTCGACCATGGGGCTGCGGCCGAAAGAACGCCCGACCGTTCGGGAATTGCTCCAAGGCATGATTGTTATGTCCGGGAATGATGCTTGTATCGTCCTCGCGCAAGGGATCGCAGGTTCAGAAGAAGCCTTTGCCCGACAAATGACGGAGCGCGCTCAATCCTTGGGTCTCACCAGCATCAATTTCGTGAATACGACAGGGCTGGAAGGGGATGGTCACGTCGCTTCAGCTGCGGATCTTGCCCGATTGGCCAAACTGATCATCGACGATTATCCTGAGTACTATCAATGGTATAGCCAGGATTCATATACTTGGGGCCAATACACTCAAGCCAACCGAAACCCACTCCTCGGAACAATGGACGGGGCTGACGGGCTTAAAACAGGTCACCTTGATGCTTCGGGATATGGATTGACGGCATCGGCGATCAGAAACGGCGTTCGTCGTACGATCGTCATCAATGGAATGCCGAGCCAACAAGCGCGCGCACGAGAAGCTGAGCGCCTCATGCGCATGGCTTTTAGCGCGTTTGAAACACGCACCATTGAGGCTGATAATTCGCGTATTGCAGAACTCGACGTCTGGAATGGCGAGGCACGTAAAGTCGGGGTGCGCATTGCGGATTCAGTTCCTGTGACCGCCCATAAGCGCGCCTTCTCGCGCGGCACCTCTGAAATCGTCCATGATCGTTTGATCCAAGCGCCCATCGCGGAAGGCGATCAAATTGCGACCTTGGTTGTCACAATTGAGGGAAAAAACCCCATCGAAGTGCCGCTCTTAGCGACTGAGACCGTGCCGAAATTGACATTCATTGGCCGAGCGATCGATGGACTCAGCCGAATGCTAGAAGGCGAGACTTGAGGCGTGTCCACGCGCGGGAAATTTATAACACTCGAAGGCGGGGAGGGCACCGGCAAGTCGACGCTCATCACCGGCCTTGCAAAGGCACTTCGCGCTCAAGGCAAAGAGATCGTGACAACTCGCGAGCCTGGGGGCACGGTTCTGGCCGAACAAATCCGGAGCTTGGCTCTGACGCCGCCAGACGATCAATCATGGTCACCCCTGGCGCATGCGCTGCTTATGAATACAGCTCGCGATGATCATTTGAGAAAACTCATCCGCCCAGCGTTGGCTCGCGGGGCTTGGGTGCTTTGTGATCGTTTTTCAGATTCTACGCGCGCGTATCAAAGCGTCGACGGCGTGGCACGCGAAACCTTGCTGATGATCGAAAGCGCCGTCCTCTCCGACACGATTCCGGACCTCACTTTCATTCTAGATGGTGATCCAAAAGCTTTGCTTGATCGACGGCAATCCCGCGGTACGCGTGACGTGTTCGAGGACAAAGATATGGCGTTTCATGATCAAATCCGCCAGGCCTTTCTGTCAATCGCTCACGAGACACCAGACCGATGTATTATTATTGACGCTGAGCAGTCTCCAAACGACGTATTAGAGGATGCGATGGCGGCATATTGCAGAGGAATTGCAGGTCATATGACAGCGGCTTTCCCACTGCTCGGGCATGCCCAACCTACCGCACGCTTTTTAAAGGCGCGGGCGTCAAATCGCCTTCACCATGGCTGGATTTTTCAAGGCCCAAGTGGGATCGGCAAGTCTATCTTCGCGAAACGTATCGCGGGATTGATGTTAGGGGCCGACGCGGTTGATTCGAGCGATGACGATAAAGTTATGCAGCTCGTTAAGTCAGGCGGACACCCAGACCTAAAATGGGTTGAACGCGGCCTCAACGAAAAGGGCAAACTGCGCCAGGGACATCACGGTCGATCAGGTCCGTGAGCTGAACCTGTTTTTTAGCCTCAGACCGGCCATGGCGGGATGGCGGGTGGGTGTGATCGACGCGCTGGATGAAATGAATGTTTCGGGCATGAATGCGCTCTTGAAGACTCTCGAAGAACCCCCGCACAATGCGCTCCTTATTTTGATTTCACATGCGTCACAGCCGATTTTGCCAACGATACGGTCGCGCTGCCAGATTTTACGATTTTATCCACTGTCCGAAGAGGACACTAAATCGGTTCTGTCAGGTCATGATGCAAATACTGAATTGGCGATGGACCTCGCCCCAGGGCGTCCCGGCTATGGCCTGGAATTGTCTCAAACCGCCGGCGCCAAAGCCGTGCAAGCCGCGCGCGCTTTACTCCGTAATGTCAGAAAGCCAAGTGGAGGCGTGGTCTCAGCGGCGCTAACGTCCACTTTGGTGGATGCAGGGTCCCTGCAGGCTTTTACAGACACGCTGCTGGCCTGGGTTGCCGAGAAAGCGGAAACAGATCCTGAGCTCAGCCATACATGGCTAAAAATGCACGACGTGCGGGCCACTGCGGCTGAACTCAATCTGACTCCACTTCAGACCGCGACAAAGCTGTTTTCAGTCTTGCAAGATGGCGTGAAGGCAGTAAGCGCCTGAAGAATGTTCGATACCCATGTAAATCTACATGCTGAAGCCTATACAGAAGACTTAGACGACGTGCTGAGCCGAGCGCGCGAGGCGGGTGTGACGCGGATGCTCGCCATCTGTGAGCGCCTGGATAGTTTTCCACGGGTGAAAGCGATTGCCGACGCAAACGCCGATATCTGGTGCAGCGTTGGAACGCATCCGCACCACGCCAAAGATTTCACGGATACGACTGCTAAAGACCTCATCGAACGTGCTCAGGACCCAACGGTCGTCGCGATTGGCGAGACCGGTATGGATTTGCACTATGGCTACAGCCCTCAAAACGAGCAGGAAGAGAGCTTTCGAACCCATATCGCCGCCGCCCGCGAAACTGGACTACCTTTGATCGTGCACACGCGAGAAGCAGATGACCTTACAGCAGACATCCTGGAGGATGAGACGGCCAAGGGTACGTTCCCGATCCTGCTGCATTGCTATACAGGCGGCCCTGATCTCTGCCAGCGCGGCCTCGCTCTTGGCGCGTATGTCTCTGTTTCAGGCATCCTGTCGTTTAAGAGTGCGAAAGAAGTCCGTGCGGTGATCAAGGATGTGCCGCTAGACCGGGTGATCTTAGAAACAGATTGCCCTTATCTTACACCTATGCCGTATCGCGGACGGCGAAATGAGCCTGCTTACCTGCCATATGTCGCGGATGCTTTGGCCGAGCTGCATGGTCTCAGTCGAGAAGAGATCGGCACGATATGTGAGGCGAATGCGCTTAGATTGTTCCATCGTGTCTCATGACTGATCGACAGATCAAGTTGACGCTGCTCGGAACGGGCTCATCAGGCGGTGTCCTCGCGTCGGTGGCGATTGGGGGGCTTGTGACCCAGACGAACCCAAAACCGCAGACTGCGATGTTCGGCCCTTATTGAAGTTTTCTCGAACGCCGATCGCGAGACCCGCAGCACATTTTTAATCGACACGTCACCCGACTTGAGAGAACAGCTTCTGGCAACTGAAGTGAAGCGCGTGGATGCGGTGATCTTCACGCATGATCATGCCGATCAAACACACGGGATCGATGATATTCGTGCACTGGCCATACGTAATCGCGCCCAAGTGGATGCGTTTATGGATGCGGCGACCGAGCGCACACTCGTGACCAAGTTCAATTACGCGTTTCAGGGGGGCGAATGGATATCCACCGGTCTATCGATTGCAGCCATTGATCCAAGCGTATCGTTCATTTGAGGTAACGGGTGCAGGCGGATCGCTGTCTTGCCTCCCTTTGGATCAAGAACACGGCCCCATCCGCTCGCTTGGGTTCCGGTTTGGTGGTCTTGCTTACTGCAATGATCTCAATGGATTACCGGATCAAAGCAAAAACGCCCTGCAAGGCCTCGAGCTTTTGGTCTTGGACGCTTTGCGGTACACGCCGCACCCTTCGCATGCCCACTTGGATATGGCGCTAGCGTGGATTGCAGAGCTCAAGCCGAAGCGAACGGTGCTGACCAACCTTCACGTTGATTTGGATTACGCGACGCTGAACGCCGAGCTGCCAGAGGGGGTTGAGCCCGGTTATGATGGCTGGTCCTACGAAACCACGCTTTAGGCTGGTTCGGTAAGGGCAATCACCATTTTTCCCACAGCGCCATAATCTGTCTTGCCGGTTCCAAGGACAGGGACTTCGTCAACGTGAAAGACTTTACGTGGTACCGAAAGCTCGGACACGCCATGCGACTGGCACCAGGCGAGGAGAGCGCTTCGATCGGCGTCCTTCGCGGTGGTGAGCAAGACGATTTGTTCGCCCTTGCGCGGATCTGGAAGCGCAGCGGCCGCATGCATATAATCTGGCCAAATCGCGCTGGCACAATTCTCAACGACGGCCAACGACACCATCTCACCGCCAATCTTTGCGAAGCGTTTGACCCGTCCCATAATCCGAATGCAATCGTCCTCGTCGACGACGCAAATGTCACCGGTATCGTGCCAGCCATCTTGCGGCGGCTCGATGACCCCCGGCGCAGACGATCGCATATAGCCAAGCATGATATTTGGCCCGCGAATGCGAAGCTTACCGCCTTCCTCGATGCCCTCGACCGGAACAAGCTCATACTCCATGTCGGCCATCAGGCGCCCAACGGTCCCCGGCTTATTGAATTCCATTTGGTTAGCGGCCACGACAGGTGCGGCTTCCGTGGCGCCATAGCCTTCGAGGATTTCGATGTTGAATTTCTTGCGGACAAAAGCGCGGGTTTCATCTCGAACGCGTTCGGCACCGCAGACAGCCAAACGCACTGAGTCGAGGGCACCGTCTTTTGCGACGCGCGCATACTGTCCGATAAATGTATCCGTTGCGAGCAAGATGGTTGAGCCCGTGGATTCAATTCGTCCCGCGATTTCCCGAGGCTGGAGCGGGCTCGGGTGGAACACGGCTCGCACGCCCGCCATCAATGGCAATATGGCGCCAACCGTCAGACCAAAACAGTGAAATGTCGGCAAAGATTGAAGACGGTGTCAGTTTTTGGATCGAGACCAATATGCGACCGGACCTGCTCGACATTTGCAACAATATTGTGGTGCGAAAGCACGACCCCTTTGGGCTCGCCTTCAGTGCCCGATGTGAACAGAACGACGCCAGGTTTTTTATGACTTTGTCGGCGATGGAACATACCCGGTAAGATTGGCCCGAGGCCGCCAGCCACCTTGTCCATTAGACCAAGGTTTTCGCGCACATCTTCGAGATAAATGAACTCCGCTGCATCCTCGAGTTCGGCAATTAAAGGTTCGAGCCCGCCGAGCTCAACGAATTTATGAGCGGTCACGATCTTTGAGATCTTACCGGCTTTCATCGCAGATTTGATGTTCGCAGAGCCGGCTGTGAAGTTCAGCATTGCTGGCAAGCGTCCAGAGGCCAGAACAGCGCAGAAAGCAATCACTGCGCCGGCGCCGGTCGGGAGCATGATACCGACCGTCTCATCCTTATTGAATTTCTTTCCAAGCGCTGAACCAAGTGCAAATGAGCCGCGAAGCACGGTCTTGTAGTCCACTTCGGTTCCATCACCATCAACAATGGCGACGGTTTTGCCTCCAAAGCTTTTGGAAGCGCGAATGATCGCCGAAAAGATATCAGTCTTCGCTTTGGAGGCGCGCCAGGGCAGGGGAGCGGGGATAGTGGTCTCTGTCATAGTTCGCAAATCAGGCTGTTGCTTAATTGTTTGCAACAAAGTGTCACACTGAGTGATCAGTTCAAGTGTTTTCACTGCTTTCTGTCAGTCGATGCAATCGAGCTATGCCACGCTGTCGCTTGCAGTTTTCCGCGTTCCGCTCCATTTACCGGGTATGGCGACGATCATCGATAACAAGCCGCAATTTCGGCATCCCGAGAAACGCAATCGACCGGACACTCCGCTTTTGCGCAAACCAGATTGGATTCGGGTCAAAGCCCAACCTCGAAAGGGTATGCCGAAACACGCGAAATCGTGAAATCCAAAGGACTGGTTACAGTCTGTGAAGAAGCTGGGTGCCCCAATATCGGAGAGTGCTGGGATAAAAAGCATGCGACCATGATGATCATGGGCGACACCTGCACACGCGCCTGTTCTTTCTGCAACGTGATCACCGGAAAACCCGCGCCGCTCGACGAAGACGAACCGCGTCGCGTCGCGCAAGCTGTTGCGGAAATGGGTTTGGAACATGTCGTGATCACCTCTGTCGACCGAGATGACCTCGACGATGGCGGTGCCATGCACTTCGTTCATACGATCAATTCGATCCGGGCGGCCTCTCCTGAAACGACGATCGAGATACTCACGCCAGACTTCTTACGGAAAGACGGATGGGAAGCGGCTGTTATCGATGCCAAACCGGATGTCTTTAATCACAATCTTGAAACCGTGCCGCGGCTTTATCTGTCGATCCGACCCGGCCGCGCGTTACTTCCATTCCTTGCGCTTGCTCGAAAAAGTCAAAGAGCGGGACCCGGCTCAATTTACCAAGTCAGGCCTAATGGTAGGCCTTGGTGAGAGCAAAGAGGAAGTCATGCAAGTGATGGACGATATGCGGTCCGCTGGCATCGATTTTTTGACGATTGGACAGTATTTGCAACCCACTCGAAAGCACGCCGCAGTTGATCGCTATGTGAGCCCAGATGAGTTCTCCGCCTATGAAGAAATAGCGCGTTCTAAGGGCTTCTTGATGGTCTCTGCCTCGCCATTGACCCGTTCGAGCTATCACGCGGGTGAAGACTTCGCTCGCCTTAGACAAGCGCGCGCGGCCCAACTGGGCGAACATGCCTAGAGTTTCTGAACAGGTTTTGATCCCACACAGCGCTGAAAACTTGTACGAGCTTGTACGAGACATTCGGCGCTACCCGGATTTTATCCGTTGGATTACTGATATTACAGTAGATCAAGAGCAGGGCGACGCGGATGGCCCGTATTCCTGCTTGGGAACTGCATCAGTACATTTTAGCGGCTTCGATGAGAAATTCTCGACGCATGTGACGGCAGATCCGCAAGCGCGCAAAATAGATGTGAAACTCGCAAGGGGCCCATTCCGTCATCTACGTAATCGGTGGCAATTCGATCCGCGCGAAGATGGTAAGACCCGCGTCCACTGCTTTATCGATTATGAATTCAAGAACCCGGTCTTGCGGCTCTTGGCGCGAACGAATTCGCGGTTAGCGGTTGAAAAGATCATTGATGCCTTTCGAGCCGAAGCCGATCGACGCTTTGCTTAGCGGCGCGTACGACCCCTAATATATGAACATTGCGGTTAGCTCGGTGACGAAGATTTCACTGGGCGTTTTAACCGGTTCCACACACACTCACCAGATAATTGCGATCGAGTAAAAACTGCGTGCGGGCGTACATCACATGACTTTTAGACTTTTGACCACGGTCGGTGGGGCAGCGTTGTTGGCTGCTTTTTTAAGCCCGCTTTCTCAAGCGCAAAGCGATGTTGATTATTTCAATCGCGGTGATGTTGAGCCTGCGAGTGAAACGGACGATCCACGCTACAATCAAAAACCTATTCCGGTGGGCAGTTTTAATATCAGTCCAGAAGTGATTTTTTCTGGGGGATTAAACTCCAACACGCTCGCGGCTGACCTGGAAGAAGCCGAGGATTCCTTTGTTGGGTTCACTCCAGCGATTTCGCTCGACAGCGATTGGCTTCGACATGCGCTGAGCGCTTACGTAGAGGTGGATCATCGAGAATATTCTGAGCTAGATAGCGAAAGCCGAACGAACGCAAAGATCAAACTCCGCGGGCGTTTAGATGTTGGCGAAAACTCAAGCATTACGCTTGAGTTTGCCGGTGCGGACGAAACCGAAGACCGAACAGCGCTCTCCAACTTACCAACCTCACTCGAACCGAACGAGTACACCATGGCGAGTGGCCGCATTGGTTTTGATCACCAGGCGGGCCGCGTGCAGCTCGCAACCAGCCTCGGCCTAACCTCCTATGACTATGATGATACCGAACTCGAAGAAGACCTGTTCCAGGACCAAGACTTTCGCGATCGTGAAGAGCTGACTGTAGCCGGGCGCGTCGCCTATGCGATGTCGCGCGATGCGGCGATCTACGCGTCCGCGGAACATACCGAAGCTGAGTACACGCCAGCTGGCTTCTTCAACGCGTTTAGCCGGGATCATTCTGGCACGGTTCTGCTCGTCGGAACTGATTTTGAATTTGGAACGCGGGTTCGAGGGGATATTGGCGTCGGCTATCAATATTACACTTATGACGATGCAAGCTTCGAAGACATCAGCGACATCGCGTTTGCCGGTCATTTGGACTGGATGCTATCGCCCAGCACGACTCTGTCTGCAGAAGCAGAACGCAGCGTCATTGATCCGGGTGTCATCCTGAGCAATGCCGCAATTGAAACTGGCGCGAGCGTCCGGCTTGAGCAGGGCCTTAGCCCCCGTTTCTTTCTCAGCGGTGAAGCGGGCTTCACTCAATATGCTTTTGAAACCATCGATCGCGATGATGATCGCGTAGATCTTCGCTTTGGCGCGAATTGGAAGATTAATCAGAGCATCTGGTTAGAAGGCGGCTATGAGGTGATTGACCAATCCTCTGACGTTCAAGCCTTCACTGACAATCGAATGATGCTGAAAATGCGGATCTTCCCCTAAGCACGCAAACGCACATCAGCGGCAATAGTCGAGGCAATAAATCCGCCGCCAAGAATACGCGTCGATCCATCTGCATCATAAAGTACGCTTGCCTGTCCGCGCGCGACCCCCTCTTCAGGACTGTCGAACCAAACTGCCGGCTGACCATTGTCAAAGCCGAGGTGCCCCGGGGCGGGTTCGCGCGTCGAGCGCACACGAACCAAGACGGCGTCTCCTCGTGCGCACGCGTCTTCAAGCGTTCCATCACCGAGCCAATTGAGCTCTTCCATGGTCAATCCCGCGGTTAGCAAAGCTTCACGCGGCCCGACAATGACTTTCCGCGCTGGTGCATCTATTTTCACCACAAAGAGCGGCTCGCCGGTTGCGACCCCGAGGCCACGGCGTTGCCCAATCGTGTAATGGATGACGCCTTGATGTTCGCCCAAAATCCTGCCGTCTAGATGTACGATCTCACCACCGCGCCCCGATCCAGGACGCAGTTTTTCAACGACTTTTGCATATGATCCTTCAGGCACGAAGCAGATGTCCTGACTGTCTGGTTTTGCCGCGACAGGCAAAGCAAAATAATCTGCAAGCGCCCGCACTTGCGTTTTCGGTAAGTCGCCGAGTGGAAACCGAACATAGTCGAGCTGCTCTTTGGTGGTCGCAAAGAGAAAGTATGACTGATCCCGGCTGGCATCGGCGGCGCGATGAAGTTCGGGCTGTGCGTTGCCATCTACGCGGCGGATATAGTGTCCGGTCGCTAAGCAGTCTGCGCCGAGATCTTTCGACGTGCGCAAAAGATCAGAGAACTTCACCGTTTGATTGCAACGAATGCACGGAATGGGCGTCGCCCCCGACAGATAAGTGTCGGCGAAATCTTCCATAACTTGTTCTTTGAACCGGCTTTCATAATCGAGCACATAATGCGGAATGCCGATTTGGTCGGCGACATTGCGCGCATCATGAATGTCCTGGCCTGCACAACAGGCGCCTTTTTTCTCAATTGCGGCGCCATGATCATAAAGCTGCAGCGTAATGCCAATCACGTCATACCCACGCGCGGCGAGAAGCGCAGCTACCACAGAAGAGTCGACGCCGCCGGACATGGCCGCCACCACGCGGGTTTCAGACGGAGGTTTTGCAAAGCCAAGCGCATTCACAGCGCCTGGTGCAGGATCAGGCTCGCGCGCCGTGATCGCGGATAAATCAGTCATGTCTTAGCTCCAACGGGGTCAAGTTCCGTGCAGTGAGCCCGATATAGGGTGGACGCACGAACTTGTCAGCTGTATCTCGGCAGCCCTCAAATATCCTAGAAAGCCGGTTCTATGTTTGGTCTGTTTGAGCGCCTGCTCGATCCATTCCCGGCGACTCGCTTAGGCGAACCGCCCAAAGGTCTTTGGCCTTTTGTCCGGCATTATGTGTCGGACGCTTGGCCGTGGCTGACGATCATGACGTTGCTCTCAGCGCTGATCGCGATTGGCGAAGTAATGCTGTTCGGATTTATGGGGTGGATCGTAGATTGGCTGGCGGCCTCTGATCCTGAAACGTTTTGGGGCGAGCATGGCCTTAACATCATCTTGATGGGCGTCGTTGTCTTCCTGGTTCTGCCAGTTTGTCAGCTATTCTGGGATCTCGTCGCCAATCAAGGGCTGATGGGCAATCTGCCAATGAGCGCGCGGTGGCGCATGCATACATATTTGCTTGGTCAATCTATGGATTTCTACGCGAATGAGTATGCGGGTCGCGTGGCAACCAAAGTCATGCAATCCGCGCTCGCAGTCCGCGAAGTAATGATGAAAGTGCTCGACGTTTTCGTCTATGTTGCAGTTTTTTTTGGGACCATGTTGGTCCTCGTTGGCAGTATGGATTTGCGCCTTGCGGTGCCTCTGGCGATCTGGATGGTCGCCTATGGTGCGATGGTTTGGTACTTTGTGCCACGCCTCACCAAAGTCTCTGAGAGGCAAGCCGATGCGCGGTCGGCCATGACAGGCCGCATCGTCGACAGCTATACCAACATCGCCACCGTCAAATTGTTCGCGCATGCCGGCCGTGAAGAAGCCTATGCGCGCAACAGCATGCGCAGCTTTTTGAGTACTGTGCATCACCAGATGCGCTTGGCGACCGGCTTTCACGTCTTGGTGGCCTTAAACAATGCAGTTGCAATCGTCCTCGTGAGCGCGATTGGCATTTGGTATTGGCATCAAGGGGATATCACGCCGGGCGCGTTCGCTATCGCACTCGGCTTGGTGCTGCGCATCATTGGCATGTCGCAATGGGTGATGTGGGAAGTCTCTCAATTGTTCGAGAATATTGGCGTCGTTTTCGACGGAATGAATATGATGGCCAAACATCGCGACGTTGAAGACAAACCTGAGGCGGAGACGCTGGCGGTCCAAAAGGGCGAGGTCAAATTTGACGGCGTCGGGTTTCATTATGGGCTCAATCGAACCGTAATCGAGGATTTCAGCCTGACCGTTGCGCCGGGCGAAAAAGTTGGCCTCGTCGGTCGTTCTGGCGCAGGTAAATCAACGCTCGTCAATTTGCTGCTACGTTTCTACGACGTCGAGAGCGGTAAGATACAAATCGATGGCCAGGATATCCGTGCAGTGACCCAAGACTCTTTGCGCGAAAACATAGGTATGGTGACACAAGATACGTCGCTCTTGCATCGCAGCTTAAGAGACAATGTCGCCTATGGTCGTCCTGGCGCCAGTGAAGAGGAAATTTGGCAAGCTTTGCGCCGTGCAAACGCGGATCGTTTTATTAATGATTTGAGCGATCAGGACGGACGGGTCGGTCTCGACGCCCATGTCGGTGAGCGCGGTGTGAAACTGTCTGGTGGACAGCGGCAAAGGATCGCGATTGCGCGGATGTTCTTAAAGAACGCGCCAATCCTCGTTTTGGACGAAGCCACGTCTGCGCTGGATTCCGAAGTGGAGGCGGCGATTCAACAGCACTTATTAGCGCTTATGGCCGGGAAAACGGTGATCGCAATCGCGCACAGACTGTCGACGATCTCAGAAATGGATCGGCTTGTGGTGATCGATGAAGGACGCATCATAGAGCACGGTACGCATGAGAGTTTGATCGCATCGGGCGGGCTCTATGCTGAGCTTTGGGCGCGCCAGTCGGGCGGGTTCATTGATGCAGAAACAGTGACGCCGGCGGCGGAATAAATCCGCCGGTGTTTCAATGATCAGGCTTTGAAGAAGGGACGGTCGCCGGCAATCGTCACCCGTTCCATAATCCTTATATTCGGGAAGTAATCACTCGCCGCGTAATGCTGGCAAGCGCGATTATCCCAGAAGGCGAGTGAACCAGGCGCCCACCGGAAGCGACACTGATATTCTGGTAACCAGGCACGGCGATAGAGATAGTTGAGGAGTTCATCGCTCTCCTCGCGGTCCATGCCGACAATGTGGTCGGTGAAGGCAATATTGACATAAAGCCCGCGTTCCCCAGTTTCTGGGTGGGTTCGGATCACAGGGTGTTCTTGCGGCGGAAATTTTTCGTGAAGGGCTGAAGCGTCCTTATTGAGCCGCTTGGCAAAGACGCGGGCAATGTCATGCATCGCGGTCATCTTGCAGAGCCGTTGTTTCAAATCCTCGTCCAAGTCCTCATAGGCCATGACCATATTCGAGAAGAGCGTGTCACCACCAATTTCAGGCAGTTCGATGGCGCGCAGTATCGACCCCAGCGAAGGTTCTGCTCGCCAGGTCACATCTGAATGCCAATTGTTCTCCTGACCCTTTGAGTTCGGGCCATGCGCAATGCGCAACACTTCCGGATCAGGCTGATCCTTCGGAGTAGCTGGGTGGATCTCTAACTCTCCGAACGCATGCGCAAAAGCGATATGCTGTTCGCGCGTGAGATCATGCTGATCGCGGAAAAAGACGACTTGGTATTTGAGTAATGCCGCGCGAACTTCATTGACCAACGTGTCGTCGAAATTTTGAAGATCAGCGCCAATCAGCTCAGCGCCAATCGCTGGAGACAGTAGGCGTGGTTCGAATTTTGTGAACTCTGTATTGGCGTCGTAGGCCATGCTTCCTCCCATTTTTCTTTTAAGAGTAACACAGCTGCCAGCGCGGCCCTAGCGATGATTTTCTAGATTTGCGCCTTGATCATGTTGAGCGCCGCTTCGATGGTCGCCATACGGATCTCATGGCGCCCAATATCGCCGAGGGCGAGCATCTCATGCATCATCGCCTTGTTTTCGCGCGCACAGGCTAAGTGGACAGTGCCGACCGGCTTCATCGGCGTTCCACCTCCGGGACCTGCAATGCCAGTCACCGCAATGGCGAGATTGGCCCGGCTTTGCTCCATCGCGCCCTCCGCCATCAAGCGGGCCACAGGCTCGGAGACCGCGCCATAATCCGCGAGTACATCGCCTGCGACGCCCAGGATTTCGGCTTTGGCTTGGTTTGAATAGGTTACAAACCCTCGTTCAAGGACTTTTGAGGAGCCTGCAAACTCTGTGAATAGACCGGCTATGAGCCCTCCAGTGCAGCTCTCAGCGGTGACGATTTTAACGCGGCGTTCCATGGCTTCGTCCATGGTTAGCAGGGCGAGATTACGAATGCGATCTGGAAACATGAAACCTCATTAGACCGATGACGCTAGGGGAGCCAAGACCGCGGTTGCTTGGGCGGCAATACCTTCCTTGCGGCCTGTAAAGCCGAGGCCTTCCGTGGTTGTAGCTTTGATGCTGACCGCATCCAAAGGCAGTCCAGTGACCTCCGCCGTTCGTTGACGCATAGCGTCACGGTGCGGCTTTACCTTTGGCGCTTCGCAAATGACCGTAAGATCACAGCTCGAAAGCTTCCAGCCAGCCGCGGCAACGATCTTTACGGCATGTTCCAAAAATATTTCCGATGCAGCGCCTTTCCATTGCGGGTCGGTTGGGGGGAAATGATCGCCAATGTCGCCGAGCGCCGCAGCCCCTAGAATAGCATCGGTCAGGGCGTGCCAAGCAACATCGGCGTCTGAATGCCCGACCAGACTTTGCGAATGCGGAATTGATACCCCGCAAAGGGTCACTTGATCGCCGGGTTTAAGGGCATGGACATCATATCCACTCCCGAAGCGCGGCGTTTTTGACGATGGCATAAGGAGAGCCTCCAATCGCTTTTGATCCTCAGGAAAAGTGATTTTGCACAGCGTTTCATCGCCTGCGATGAGCGTCACGCGCCCGTCCATGGCTTCAATAGCGGCGAGGTCATCGACCAAATCATGTTGAGCAGCGAGGGCCGCTTGGATCAGGCCGAAGCGAAAGGCTTGCGGCGTTTGAACTCTAAAGAGGTTTGAGCGGTCGACCGTTTCGATGGATTCGTCCGTCTTCCGTTTGAGCGCGTCGGCGACGGGCAGGGCGGGTGCTGCGGCATCGTGGGCTTCTAACGCGCGAATAAGGTCATCAAGCACACGCTGTGACAAACCAGGACGGGCCGCATCGTGGATGAGGACTATGTCGTCTGCTTCCAGCTGACACGCTTGAAGACCCGCCCGCACAGATTCGGTTCGATTTTTCCCGCCAGCGACGAACATGACGCTAGAAGGGCTGAGAGACGCGTAATGATCTTCATCTCCAGGCGGCACAACGACGACACATCTAGTGATATTTGCGTGGGTAAGGACTGAGTCCACCGACCATCTAAAGACCGGCCGACCCCCTAAATCGCGCAATTGCTTGGGGTTGGTGCCCCCAGCTCGCAAACCCTGGCCTGCGGCCACTATTATCGCAGCTATTTGCATATTGGCTGAATACCTGTTTGCGGTAAAAAAGCCACAAGTGTTGCAGGAATGCATGCAAGAATATCACTGCCCCACTTTTGTGCAGTGCAAAAATGTGATTTGACATTCGTGATGTTAAAAATGCCTTCATTTCAAGCAGAACGCGTTTGGCTGGCCCCAATGTCGGGGTCAACAGATGCCGCGTTTCGACGGCAGGCGGTGCGTTATGGGGCGCCCATTGTGGTGTCCGAAATGGTGGCGGGCGAAGCGCTTGCAGCGGCACGTCCGGATGTTGTGCGCAAGACTTGCCGACATGAAGGTAGAGGCCTTTGGGTCGTCCAGCTCGCAGGACGTCGCCCCGAAGATATGCGGCGCGGTGCTGAAATCCTAGTTGATGCAGGCGTCGACGTGATTGATATCAATATGGGTTGCCCCTCTCGGCAAGTGACAGGCGGCAATTCTGGGTCAGCGCTGATGCGAGAGCCCGAGCTCGCCGTCCGCATCATTGAAGCGACGCTTGAAGGAGCCCAAGGCCGCCCGGTAACTCTGAAAATGCGCTTGGGGTGGGATCATGATCTCCTCAACGCGCCTCAAATTGCGGCGAAGGCGGTCGAACTTGGCATTGAGCTGATTACGGTTCATGGCCGCACGCGCTGTCAGTTTTACAAGGGCGAGGCGGATTGGGGCGCCATTCAAAATACCGTTGATGCCGTCCAGGTGCCGGTGATTGCGAATGGTGATATTTGCTCTGTCGAAGACGCGATATCAGCGCAGGCAGCGTCAAATGCTTATGGCGTCATGATTGGCCGCGCAGCGATGGGACAGCCTTGGCTGATTGGGGAAATTGCTTCGCATCTTGAAGGCACGTCGTTCAACGCCCCAAGTCTCGCCCAACAACTCGATGGATTGTGCGAGCAGATCGAAGACAGCTTGTCGCTTTATGGCGCGAAACTCGGCATTCGTATGGTGCGCAAACATGTTGCTGCTCATATCGACAAAGTGGCTCTACCACTCGCTGAACTAGAGCGCCGCGCCCTCCGTGCGGAGCTCTGTCAGATTGAGGCAGCTGATCAACTCATCGCAGCCCTGGAACGCGTGTACACCGCGCAAAACGTTCGGATCGCGGCATGATGTCGGCGCTTGATCTGGTTGGCTTAGCGCCATTTGCGCTGCTGGGACTCGATGAACGGCGGCGCGTGACGGCGGCGAATCCTGAGGCCCAAGCGTTCTTGGGGCATTCGGAACGAGCCATGTACCGCAAGCCGCTCAGCGAGA
Source organism: Henriciella sp. (assembly GCA_965279045.1). Classification (GTDB taxonomy): domain Bacteria; phylum Pseudomonadota; class Alphaproteobacteria; order Caulobacterales; family Hyphomonadaceae; genus Henriciella. Next base: position 50,806 of record CBDIHJ010000047.1, read on the forward strand.
TTCTATTTCACGATTCACCGATTTTCGATCTCATCGACAAGGCGATGGCCCTTCAAGGAGATGTGTCCGCACATGCGATCCCAGTCAGTGGGCCGACGCTTCGCAAACAGCGAGTGCTCGATTTGCGTCTGCGACCCCTACAAGATGGCGGTGTCGTCATTGGCATGCTTGAAGCCAGTGAATCAGCGGTCGTGAACAATAACCCAGCCGGTGTGGCTGCGTTTGGACGCATTCTTGGACACGAAGTCAAAAACCCGTTGGCGGGAATCTCCGGCGCTGCGCAATTGTTGTCGCGCGGCGCCCGTGACGACCAAGAAGCCATGATAGAGATCATTCAAAGCGAAACGCGCCGAATTGAACGCCTTGTTTCTCGTTTGTCTGCGTTTGAGCTCTTCTCGGCACCCGTCAAAGAACCGCTGAACATTCACGAACTCTTAGACCGCGTGATCGCGGCGGAAGAAGCGGCGCATCGCGGAAAAATCTCGATCATTCGGTTGTATGATCCATCTCTACCAGAAATCTTGGCGGATCAGGATCATCTGCATGAAGCGGTTCAAAATATTCTCCGCAATGGTGTCGAGGCAACCATCGCACACACACAAAGTCCGCAGATCCAAGTGGAAACGGCTTTTGAGACGAGCTTCGCGATCGCTGGAAAAGGTGGCTCAGAACGATTAGGTCGCGCTATTCGAGTCACGATCGAAGATAATGGACCTGGCGTCCCGCCCGAGAAAAAGGCACGCATGTTCGATATGTTTATGTCGTCAAAGTCCGGTGGCCGCGGCCTTGGGCTCAGTGTCGTCAATGAAATTGTCTCCGCTCACAATGGGCGTATCAAAGTCGATAGCAAACCTGGGCTGACCCGGTTTTCCATATTCCTCCCGCTGCCAAGAACGAAAAAATCATGAGTCAAAAAACAGTTCTCCTTGCAGAAGATGATGCCAGCATACGCCTCATCGTGAACCAAACTCTGGTCACGGCGGGTTATACCGTTCGGGCCACCAGTTCTCCGGAAGCTTTGGAACGGTGGGTGAGAAACGGCGAGGGAGATATTGTCGTCACGGATGTCTATTTAACAGACACACCCATTTTTGAGTTACTGCCATCGTTCAAGCTCGTTCGGCCCGAACTACCGGTCATCGTGATGAGCGGTCAGAATACGATTCTTACGGCGGCGTCGGCAGCGCAGCACGGCGCTTATGACTATCTTCCCAAACCATTTGATATCGATCAATTGACCGATTTGGTAGGGCGTGCGCTTTCCGACGCCAAACCCGCCACCGGAATCACGAATAAAAAGCCGAATGGCGACGGCAGTCAAAGCGGGCTGCCGCTCGTTGGTCGTTCAGCGGTGATGCAGGACGTCTATCGTATTATTTCGAGGGTGATGAACACAGACTTGACGGTGCTCATCGAAGGTGAATCCGGAACGGGCAAAGAGCTCGCCGCACGCGCGATTCACGATCTTGGACAAACGCGCAATGGAGCTTTTCATTCGCTCGATCTGGCGACGAGCCCCCCTCAAGAGGTCAGCAAAGAACTCTTCGGCACGCCAGAGGCGCCTGGCGTCGCTTATGATTCTGAAGCAACCATCTATCTCGATGAAGTCGGAGATCTCAGCCAAGAAGCGCAAACACAGCTCGTAAAGCTTATGCGCGAAGATGGCGGGGCGCGGATTGTGGCCTCAACCCGCCAACCGCTGTCAGCTTTGGTGGAAGCCGGCGATTTTAGAGAAGATCTCTATTACCGCATGAATGTCGTGCGCATTGAAATGCCGCCTTTGCGGCGCCGCAAGGAAGACATTCCCGAACTCGTCAAAGCCTTCTTGATCCGAGCAGAAGCGCGCGGTCTGGCGCAAAAACAAATCGCGCAACCGGCTATGGATTTGATGATGGCTTATGATTGGCCAGGAAACGTTCGGGAACTTGAGAACCTGATCTTCCGTCTTGCAGCGCTGTCGCCTGATGCCACGATCTCGCAGCGTGACATAGAGCGTGAATTGAGGGCAGAAACGCTAAAAGAATTGTCCCCAGAAGCTCCCTTGAGAGCGAGATCGAAGCCTTGCTGCATCGCTATGTTATGGCTGATCTGTTGAAGGGCGGTGAGGAAGGTGAAAAGATCTATCAAACCGTGCTGGAGCAAGTAGAGCGCCCACTGATCAAACTCGCGCTCAGCGTCACATCTGGAAATAAACTGCGCACGGCAGCCCTTTTGGGCGTGAATCGGAACACCCTTCGCGCGCGAATGTCAGTCCTCGGAATGACAGAAGACTGATTGACGCGAGGGGAAAGTGTTGCTCTAAATCATCAGTGTTGCTGATTGGCGACAGTGTGTATTAGAGGCCCCACATTTGACATCCAGCGTGTTGGCTACTCTTCGTCGCAATGGCGGACTTTGGTTCCAAGGTCTGTTTTTCCTTGCGGCTGTGCTCTGCGCCGCGGCGACGGTCATCATGCTGGACCGCAGCGGACCGACAGAGGATGTTCCGAGCGAGTTGATGGCGTTGTTGGTCATCAACATGCTCATTCTGATCATCTTGGCTTGGATGATCGTCACGCGCTACTTATCGATCCGTAAGACTCGCGGCGCAGCTGGCGGTGGGCGTTTGACCCGCCGCTTTATGTTTTTGTTTGGTTTCGTTGCCATTATTCCAGCGATTATTGTCTCGCTGTTTTTGTGGCTAACGACGACCCGCGGGATCGACGCTTGGTTGGGTGAAACGATGCTCACCTTGGTCGACGAAATCGCCACCATTACAGCGGAAAGCGGTGAAGAATTCGCGCTTCGCTTTGAAGCCGACGCCATTGCGGTGGCGGATGATATTGATGCATCAGTCTCAGGGTTTGAGAATAATCCAGACGCGTTCGAACCCTTTTTCAGCTTGCTGGCGACATATCGAGACTTCTCAGCAGCGTACATTATTGATCGCGACAGTGTTCCGATTGCACGCGCAGAGAATATGCCCGCCCCGCAACATTATGGTCGACCCGCCGACAGTTTCTTTGAGGCCGCGGATCAGGGGGAAACCGTTGCGGTCCTCCGCCAACAGCTCGGTTACACATTTGCGCTGAAAAAGCTCGAGAACTTCCAAGACAGTTATTTGTACTTGGCGCGCCCAATCAATCCTGAACTCTTTGCAAGGCTGGAACGCGCCCGGAAGGCAGGGGCAGACTACAGAGTGGCGCAAGAACAAAGCAATATGATCCAAACCCTGTTTGTGATCTCTTATTTGCAGGTGGTCGCGCTGGCGCTGCTATTGTCCGTTCGATTGGCGCAGGAGATTGCGGATCGAATATCGCGACCGATCTCAAGGCTAGCGACCGCCGCGCTTGAGGTCAGTGAGGGGCGTCGCGGGGTTTCAGTTCCGCTTCCAGACGCGGAAGACGAAGTGCGGGTCTTATCCAACTCGTTTAATTTAATGACGCGTCAGCTCGATGAACGGCGCGATGATTTAGTCTCCGCTCGTGAAGAGGCCGAAGAACGTCGCCGCTTTTTGGAAACCCTTCTAGTTGAGCTCAGCGCGGGCGTTATTCGCGTTGACGCCGCCGGGATCGTCACGATTGCCAACCGCTCGGCAGAAAACCTGATGCATATGGGCCAACTGGAAGGCTGTGTGCTGGCGGAAATCAGCCCGGAGATTTGGCAGTGTGTGACTGAAGCGCATTCTCTTCGCAGTCAGGAGGATTCTTTTATCAATCTGATGACCACCGACGGCTTACGCCACGTTCGCGTGAAAGTCACCACAGACACCGTCGGCGGTTATCTCATCACGCTCGACGATGCGACACGATTGATCTCTGCCCAACGCCAGCTCGCATGGCGCGATGTGGCAAGACGGATCGCGCACGAGATTCGAAATCCGCTCACGCCAATCCAGCTTTCCACGGAGCGCATCCGTCGCCGCTATGGCGAGCAGATTGATGATAAAGACGGAGTCTTTGAGCGCTGCATCAACACGATCTTGCGCCAAGTTTCTGATATTGGACGCATGGTTCAGGAATTCTCAGACTTTGCGCGGATGCCGAAACCGACCCCGAGCCGATTCGATTTTGCCGCTCTGATCACAGATGTCGTGTTCGCCCAGCGTGTCGTTAATCCAGACTACAAGTTTTCGCTTCGTTTGCCGCCAGAGGGCCTATCCATCCTGGGCGATGAACGCTTGCTGGGGCAAGCCTTAACGAATGTCGTCAAGAACGCTGCGGAAGCGCTGTCTCGACGGTCGCAAACCGATGAAGCGCAAGGAGTCATTTCGATTTCGGTCGAGTTATCTGAAGACGAAGGCTTTATTATCGTTCAAATCGAAGATAACGGACCCGGCTTTCCAGATGAGGCGCGCGAGCAGCTGCTCGAACCCTATGTGACGGCGCGCGAAGGCGGAACCGGCCTCGGTCTCGCAATCGTCAACCGTGTGATCATGGATCATGGCGGAAGCGTCCAGCTTTTAGAACCGACACATGGGCTGGAAGGGGCCATTGTGAAAATTGTTCTGCCTTTGAGTCTGACCGATGCGTCAGATGCAGAACATCAGCCATTGGAGTATGCGAATGAGTACTGATATTCTTGTTGTCGATGACGAACCAGACATTCGCGAATTGATCGCGGGGGTTCTGGAGGATGATGGCCACGGTGTCCGATCCGCCGCGACGGCCGAAAAGGCTATCGAAGAGGTGCGGTCTCGGACGCCAAGCCTCGTCGTGCTCGATGTTTGGTTACAGGGCAGCGACATGGACGGGTTGTCGGTCCTCAAATACTTGAAAGCGATTGATCCGCTTCTGCCCGTCATAGTGATTAGCGGTCACGGAAATGTTGAAACCGCCGTCGCCGCAATTCGGCGCGGGGCATATGATTTTATTGAGAAACCTTTCAAGGCGGATCGTCTTCTGCACTTGGTCAGCCGCGCGATTGAATCAGCCAAGCTGAAACGCGAAAATGAAGCGCTGCGCACACACAATTTCTCCGTCTCAGAGTGGATTGGTGCAAGTGGGGCCGCGCAAGCCTTGCGCGCGCAGATCGAGAAAGTGGCACCGACAAATTCGCGCGTCTTGGTCTCAGGGGAGGCGGGGGTCGGTAAAGAGCTGTGCGCCAAGCTGATCCACGAACACTCTCGCCGCGCGGGTGGCCCATTTGTAGCCGTCAACGCGGCCAATATTGCGCCCGAACAAATGGAGCGCGAGCTATTTGGTGAAGAAGACTCCGCCGGTATGCCCATCAAGATCGGCGTGTTTGAACAAGCGCATGGCGGAACGCTCCTTCTCGACGAAGTCGGCGATATGCCACTCGGAACGCAAAGTAAGATCTTACGCGTGCTCACAGAGCAAAGGTTCCACGTGTCGGCGGAGGGTCAGACGTCCGCGTTGATGTCCGCGTGATGTCATCCTCTACGCGCGATCTTGAAAAAGCAATCGAGGCCACCGCCTTCCGCAAAGACCTTTACTACCGTCTCAATGTGGTACCTCTCAGTGTTCCGTCTTTGGCGGAGAGACGGGACGATATCCCAGCCTTGGTTGAGTATTTCAGTGCGCGGATCGCCGACTCCTCAGGCTTGACCCCTCGCGAATTCAGCAAAGAGGCGATCGCGGTCCTACAATCGATGAATTGGCCGGGAAATGTGCGGCAGTTGCGTAATGTGGTTGAGCGAGTTCTGATTCTGTCACGAGACAGCACCAATAAAACCGTCTCTGTCGAGGAGTTACCGCTCGATCGGGGCGCGGGCGACGCCAATGATGCCATGGGAGTCTCCGCTGATTTTGTCGGCCTTTCGTTGAGAGACGCGCGGGAACAGTTCGAGCGGGATTATTTAACCCTGCAAATCACGCGATTTGACGGTAATATTTCTCGAACGGCGGAGTTCATTGGGATGGAACGTTCGGCTCTACACCGAAAATTAAAGGCGCTGGGTGTAAACGCGTCCGCGAGTCGTACGGAAACCCGTTAAATGCGCGTCATTATCTGCGGCGCTGGTCGGGTCGGGCAGGGGATTGCCCGCCAACTCGCGCAGGAACACCACGATATCATCATGGTCGACGAGAACCATGCGCTGATCGAGCAGGTTCAGATCGATTTCGATGTGCGCGGCGTTGTTGGGCATGCGGCGCATCCGGATGTGTTGCGCGCGGCTGGGGCGGAAGCGACGGATATGCTGATCGCCGTAACGCATTTTGACGAAATCAACATGGTGATCTGCCAAGTGGCTGACACATTATTTGCGGTCCCGACAAAAATAGCCCGGGTGCGAGCGCAGGCTTATCTCGATCCGCGTAATTCGGAGCTGTTTTCGAAAACAGCGCTTCCGATCGACCTGATCATTTCTCCAGAAATTGAAGTGGGGGAGGCGATCCTAAGGACGAATCCGCGCGCCGAGCGCCTTATCGAGCATCGCGTTTGAAGAGGGCGAGCTGCAGATTTTGGGCATGAAAGTCCAAGAAGATAGCCCACTCCTCGAGACCGCTCTCGATCAAGTGTCGGGCATTTTCCCGGATCTTTCCGCGCGTGTGATTGGGATTAAACGGAACGCGTCGGTTTTTGCGCCGCGGGGCAATGACCAGTTGCAACCAGGGGATATCGCTTATGTCGCGGTCTCCCGGTCAGCGACACCACGCCTCAACAAACTCTTCAATCGTGACGTCGAAGAACACAAACGAGTCGTCATTGTTGGTGGCGGCAATGTCGGCACCTATGTCGCCAGCCATTTGGAGCGAGATGGGCGCGTTCGTGTGCGCATCATCGAGGCAGATTCAACCAAGGCCGATATCGCTGTATCAGCGCTGAAACAAACCATTGTCATCCATGGAGACGGCTTGGCCCGCGACGTGCTGGAAGAAGCGGGCGCTGATCAGGCTGATATTGTCATCGCTGTGACCAATGATGACAAAACCAACATGCTCATTGGTAAGCTCGCCAAGCAACTCGGAGCCAAGCGCACGCACGCGCTGGTCAACGCCTATGAATTGGTGGCGATTTCGCAAGACCTGGACATTGATGCCGTTTTGGATCCTCGGGCGTTAAGCGTTTCTAAGATCCTGACAAAGCTGCGTCGTGGACGCATTCTATCAGTTCAATCGCTCGAGGATGGAGCCGCGGAAATAGCCGAAGGCGTCACGCTCGACTCTTCTCCTTTGATCGGTAAGCCAGTGGATTACGCACATTTGCCAGATGGGGTGACCGCGGCGGCAATCATTCGCGAAGGCCAAATTATCTTTCCGGGCCCGACGACCGTTGTGAACACGGACGACCGGCTGCTACTGTTCTATGAATCGAGCGCGACACGGAAAGTCGAGCAATTCTTCCGGGTGAGCGCCGACTTCTTCTAGGCGAGGATGAACCATTGAATCATCTCGCTATCGTTCGAATCCTCTCCACCATTGCGCTTGGTTTTGCGCTCCTTTTCGCGATTTGTTTTCTAGTGGCTCTGGCGACCGGTGAGCGTAATCAGCTAATGGTCTTTGCAGGCAGCGCCTGCGCCATTGGAGGGCTTGGTGGCACCGTCATTCTCCTTACAGATAAGCCCACCCGTCGTGCCCATGCGCGCGATGGATTGGCGGTTGCAGTCCTGTTCTGGACATTGGGGGGCGCCATCGCAGCAATTCCTTTCATTGATTATCTCGGGTCGCCCGACTTTCTCGCAGCCTTTTATGAGAGCGTTTCGAATCTAACGACGACTGGCCACAGTCGCTTTGACACAGCAGCCAACCCAATGCCGATCAGCATTTTTGTTTGGCGCGCCATGCTGCATCTGATTGGCGCGATTGCCAGCATCACGATCGCGGCGACGGTTTTTGCTGGGCTCAATCTCGGGGGGCCCGGGGTACATCGGAACCGCTTTTTCAGTGAACCAGATGGCAGCTTCTTTGATCCAATTTTGCGCGTTGTTCGCGTGAGTTCCGCCCTCATTCTGAGCACATCGATGGTCCTCGCGGCTATGCTACTGGCGATTGGTTTAGCCCCCAGAGATGCGCTCGCGGGGGCTGTTAGCGCCATCACGACAGGGTTAGTCGATCCTCAGTCACACGATATTGCTCCCCAAGGCGGCGGATTTCACGCGCTGTTGCTCTGGGTCGGGCTGGTTATTGGCACGATGGGACTTATCGCTGTTGATGGCGCCGGGCGTGGTCGAGTGCGGGCCGTGCCTTTCGATCCTGAAGTCTTGGCTTGGATTGGCTCTCTCTTACTTGTGACGTTGCTGGCCTTCTTTGCTGGCCTTCCGCTCCTAGAAAGTCTCGGTTGGGCCACATCCTCTATCGCCACCAGCGGCATTGCGCTCAGCGATCCAGAGCAATTCACCCGATTACCTATCGTCCTGGTCCTATTCCCGGTTTTGATTGGCGGCTCAGCACTCTCGGCTGCGGGTGGGTTTAAACTCGCCAGACTGATCGTTCTTAGCCGCCGCGTCACTCTTGAATTCGCGCAGTTGGGCTATCGTGGCAGCATTAAACATTTTGCGTTTAGAGGCATTCGCCAATCCGACCGCACAGTGATGGGCGTTTGGGTCTATTTGGTTGGTTATATCGTCGCCTGTACGATTGGTACCCTGCTTTTGAGCGCCGCTGGTCTGTCCTTCGACGATGCCATTCGAGCCGGAATCGGCAGCCTTTCGAATGCTGGGCATATTCTGGTCGAAATGAATGCCGATTTGGAAGGGGCGGCCCAAATTTGTGTCATTCTCGGCATGATTCTTGGGCGTTTGGAGGTCATCGCGCTTCTACCAGCGCTCAATCCCACATTTTGGCAAAGATAATTCCGCGATCGCTTGCCATTTTCGAGCAATCGTTATAGCGCCTGCACTATAAAAGAAGGACAGGCAAACAATGTCTTCAGACAAAAAGCAGAACCTCCAGGATACTTTCCTTAACGCAGTCCGTAAGTCTAAGACTCCATTGACAATTTTTCTTGTGAATGGGGTGAAGTTGCAAGGCGTGGTGACTTGGTTCGACAACTTTTGTGTGTTGCTGCGCGGCGATGGACGCCCACCGCAGCTGGTCTAAAAGCACGCGATTTCGACGATTGCTCCAGGTGCTCACGTTCAGCTCTTCGATGAAGAAGATAGCTAAACAGAATTGAAACAAACGCCAGTTGATCTCGAACAGCTGCCTGAAAAGGCCGGCATCATTATTCCGTGGACGCAAGTCAGCGAGCGACCCAGTGACGATCGCATAGAAGAGTCGACCGGGCTCGTTGAAGCCTTGGGGTGCGAGTTAGAGTTCATTCGCGCCGAGAATGTTCGAAAACCTACGCCCGGATATTTATTGTCGGGGGGGCTGCTCGATCGCCTCGATGCGGATGTGAAGGGCTATGGCTGTTCGATCGTAATAATTGATGCGTCGCTGACACCGATACAACAACGGAATTTGGAAACGCGCCTCGGCGTCAAAGTGATTGATCGGACCGGGTTAATCTTGGAGATCTTTGGTCTGCGCGCGCGAACGAAAGAGGGCACGCTTCAAGTTGAACTCGCGCGCCTTTTATATGAGAGATCACGCCTCGTGCGCACATGGACCCACCTCGAGCGTCAGCGCGGCGGACGCGGATTTCTCGGGGGGCCGGGTGAAACGCAGCTAGAGGCGGATAAGCGTATGATTGACCGGGCGGTCGGTCGGCTACGCAGAGACCTCGCCGATGTTCAACGCACTCGACGGGTTCAACGCCAGGGTCGCACTCGGCGTGAAAGCTTAATCATCGCGCTCGTAGGCTATACCAATGCCGGCAAATCTACTTTGTTCAATCGCTTAACTGGCGCAGATGTCATGGCCAAAGACATGCCATTTGCGACGCTCGACACAACGATCCGGCGCTTAGATCTCCCCAGTTTGGGCGAAGCGAGCTTAATTGATACCGTCGGATTCATTTCTGACCTTCCAACCCACTTGGTCGATAGTTTCCGAGCCACTTTGGAAGAAGCCTTATCGGCAGATTTGTTGATCCACGTGAGAGATCGCTCCAGCGCCTCCGACGAGGATCAAAAGCAAGACGTTCTGAAAGTCTTGAATCAACTATCAGAATTGGCCGACACCCCATTGCCACCGATGATTGAAGTTTGGAACAAAATCGATCTGGTTGCACCCGATATACGCGGTGGGTTAGACGCAGAACTTGAGCGCATTGCCGAACAAACGCTCGCAGTCCCAGTTTCCGCGGTCACAGGCGAGGGCACCGAAGACCTGCTAAGCGCAATTGAATCTGTTCTGGACCAAGGGCGTAAAAGATTTCGAGCGGTTTTGTCGAATCGTGACGGCGCCTTGCGCGCTTGGCTTCATGAGCACACGCAAGTCGACCATGAAGAATTTGGCGAAGTGGGCGAGGCAAAACTGCACGTCAGTCTGACCAAAGATGAGTTTGGTCGTCTCGCGGCAAGGTTTCCCGAAGCGGCGGCCACGCAATTCGAACACATGGACTAAATCAAATGACCAAAGACACGCTATTTCTGCTGCCGCCCGGCTTTTACGACAATGATCGCCGCGAATTTTGTCCTGAGTGCGCAGAGCTTTGGGGGGTCCTGGCTTATTATCCTGCCATCAAAGACTCGCTTGAAATTATCTATGTGGGCATTGAACACCCGCGCGTACCGATTTGCGAAATCTTAGGAGACGGGCGTTGGAACGCACCAACATTAATCCTTTCCGAACCAGAGGCGGCATCGGGCGATTTTGATATCGCGATTGACAATGGGGCTGCACATCTGAGCTCTGCGCGCGACATTGCAAAATATTTCGCAGCAAAGTTTGGGACCGCGATGCCGCGTGGCAGCTGAGCTATGCAACGGTTAAGCGACATCCACACCTTGTAACTCTTTGCGAATGGACAAATATGTCAGCGTCTGCCAGTTCTTGGCTCCACGAATTCCCGCTTGAAGGTAGTTATATGTTCGACCCGCGCCCGACCGATGTGAACCTGGTCCCAACCGTTATTGAGCAAACCAGCCGCGGTGAGCGCGCTTTTGATATTTTCTCGCGACTTCTAAAAGAGCGATTGATCTTTATCACCGGCCCAATCGACGACACGACCGCGTCTCTCGTTTGCGCGCAATTGCTGTTCTTGGAATCAGAGAACCCGAAGAAAGACATTGGTATCTATATCAATAGTCCGGGTGGCTACGTCACCGCCGGCCTCGCGATTTATGATACGATGCAATACATTCGCTGCCCAATCTCAACTCTGTGCATTGGTCAGGCGGCTAGCATGGGGTCACTCTTGCTTGCAGCAGGAGATAAAGGCAATCGGATCGCGCTACCGAACTCACGTGTGATGGTCCATCAGCCCTCTGGCGGGTATCGAGGTGTGGCCACAGATATCGAGCGTCACGCCGAAGAAATCTTGGACCTCAAGAAACGACTTAATAACATTTACGTTAAACATACGGGTCAGGACTATGAAACGATCGAGCGGAAACTTGATCGTGATACGTTCATGACCGCTGAAGATGCTAAAGAATTTGGCATTGTTGACACGGTTTACGAACGCCGCGCGGAGGCGGGGGAAGACTAAGCGGCATTCTTCGTGCATTGAGGAATGTGAGCTAAGGCTTGCGTCGGCCCGTAAGGGTTCTAAAGTTAGTAGAGGTGGCTGGGATTCGTCCCGGTAAATCGCATGTTAATCCATGCGTGTCATAGAGGTTGCCCATGGCAAAGCAAAACGGTTCCAGCGGCGATTCAAAGAATACGCTTTATTGCTCATTCTGCGGAAAGAGCCAGCACGAAGTGAAAAAGCTCATTGCAGGGCCAACAGTGTTCATTTGTGATGAATGCGTTGAACTGTGTATGGACATTATCCGCGAGGAGAACAAAGCCTCCGGCTTTAAAGCCAAAGAAGGTGTTCCGACCCCTCAAGAAATCTGTGACGTTCTCGACGATTATGTGATCGGGCAGGGGTATGCGAAACGGATTCTGTCGGTTGCGGTTCACAACCATTATAAGCGCCTCGCCAATCCAGGCGGCGCAGACGGTGTCGAGCTTGCCAAATCGAACATTATGCTGATCGGTCCAACCGGATGCGGTAAAACGCTCTTGGCGCAAACGCTTGCGCGCGTATTGGATGTCCCATTTACGATGGCCGACGCGACGACTCTCACCGAAGCCGGTTATGTCGGTGAGGATGTTGAGAATATCGTACTGAAACTGCTGCAGGCCTCTGACTACAATGTTGAACGGGCTCAGCGCGGGATCGTCTACATCGACGAGATCGATAAAATCTCACGCAAATCTGACAATCCATCCATCACCCGAGACGTTTCGGGCGAAGGCGTCCAGCAGGCGCTACTAAAATTGATGGAAGGCACAGTGGCCGCGGTCCCACCGCAAGGTGGACGTAAGCATCCACAACAAGAATTCTTGCAAGTCGACACCACCAATATTCTGTTTATCTGTGGCGGCGCCTTTGCTGGCCTGGATAAGATCATTTCGTCTCGCGGAGAAGCAACATCGATTGGTTTTGGCGCGGATGTTCAAGATCCTGAAGCGCGGCGCGTTGGCGAGATCCTGCGCACGGTCGAGCCAGAAGACTTACAGCGTTATGGTCTTATCCCAGAATTCATTGGCCGCCTGCCTGTCTTGGCGACGCTCGAAGACTTGGACGAAGATGCCCTTGTAACCATCCTGACGGAGCCGAAAAACGCCCTCGTCAAACAGTATCAGAAGCTATTCGAGATGGAGGATGTGAATCTCACATTCACACCGGATGCGATGACGGCGGTGGCAAAGAAAGCGATCAATCGGAAAACAGGTGCGCGTGGCCTTAGATCGATTATGGAATCGATCCTTCTCGACACTATGTTCGAACTGCCAGGATTGCGTGGCGTCGATGAAGTGGTCATCAATGCTGAAGTGGTCGAAGGCAATGCCAAACCGCTTTATGTGCATGCCAAGCAGGTCCAGCCGAGCGAAGCATCTTAATCGCACGCGCCGCATAGGATTAATTTCGCAGAATTCCACTACTATTTAGTGGTTGAAGTGCGGGGCGTCGAATATCAAATAAGCAAGATGCCAGAATCGTCTGACACTAGGGCGAAGGTGATGGTCGCCGCTGAGCGGGGCCTGAAATAAAGGAGTCGAATATGACGACCAAAATCCTCCCAGTTCTCCCGCTGAGAGATATTGTTGTGTTCCCAGACATGGTGGCGCCGCTATTTGTGGGCCGTGACAAGTCTGTTCGGGCGCTCGAAATGGTTGATGAGAACCAGAACGAGATCATGCTCGTCGCGCAAAAGGACCCTTCAACAGATGATCCTGCCGCCGACGATCTGCACGCCGTCGGCACCACAGCAACCATCCTTCAGCTTCTCAAATTACCCGATGGCACCGTGAAAGTGCTTGTCGAAGGCGGCAGCCGGGCGCGTCTAACGCAGCTCGAGGACCGCGGGGATCATTATGTCGCTGAAATTGGCGTGATTGAACCGATTGATGCCAGCAGCAGTGAACTCGAAGCCCTCATGCGCGCTGTGATCGAGCAATTCGAAAGCTATGCGAAGCTCAACCGGAAAATCCCGCCAGAGTCCGTTTCGACCATCTCAGACATCATTGAGCCTGGGAAATTGGCGGATGCCGTAGCCTCTCAGCTTCAAGTCAAGCTCTCTGAAAAGCAGGGTTTGCTGGAACTGTCTGACGTCAAAGACCGCTTGGAAAAGGTTCTCTCGCTGATGGAAGGCGAGATGGGCATGATGCAGATGGAGCGGAAGATCAAAAACCGCGTGAAGCGTCAGATGGAGAAGTCGCAGCGCGAGTATTATCTCAACGAGCAAATGAAAGCGATTCAACGCGAACTGGGCGACCAGGGCGATGGAGAACGCGACGAAGTTGCCGAGCTTGAAGACAAGATCAAAGAAACCGGTCTGTCAGAAGAAGCACGGACGAAAGCGGAGCAGGAAGTCAAAAAGCTCCGTCAAATGTCGCCGATGTCAGCAGAATCAACAGTGGTTCGGAATTATCTCGATTGGTTGCTCGCCCTACCGTGGGACAAGCGCAAGGATATTTCGACCGATCTTGGCGCCGCAGAACAGCAACTCAATGATGATCATTATGGTCTAGAGAAAGTCAAAGAACGGATTCTCGAATATCTCGCCGTTCAAAAGCGCACCAACAAGCTGCGTGGACCGATCTTATGTCTCGTCGGCCCTCCAGGCGTGGGTAAGACCTCTTTGGGCAAGTCGATTGCGGAAGCAACAGGACGTGACTTCGTACGCGTCTCGCTCGGCGGTGTCCGGGATGAGAGCGAAATTCGCGGTCACCGACGGACCTATATTGGCTCAATGCCGGGTCGTATCATTCAGAGTCTAAAAAAGGCGAAGACGGGCAACCCGCTCTTCTTATTGGATGAAATCGACAAAATGGGCATGGACCATCGCGGTGATCCATCTGCAGCTTTGCTTGAGGTCTTGGACCCCGCGCAGAACTCGACTTTCAACGACCATTATCTGGAAGTTGATTACGACTTGTCTGATGTGATGTTCGTGACCACAGCAAACAGCTTGAACATGCCTCAACCCTTGCTCGATCGGATGGAGATCATCCGGATCGCTGGGTACACCGAGGATGAAAAGCTAGAGATCGCTGAGCGCCACTTGTTGCCAAAAATCCGTGCCGATCACGGCCTGGAAGAGGCGGAATGGGTTGTGCAGTCCGATTCAATCCGCGATTTGCTTCGCTATTACACGCGTGAAGCAGGTGTTCGCTCACTTGAGCGTGAGCTGGCGAAGCTTGCCCGTAAAGGCGTGCGAGAGCTTGGTAATGAAGGAGTTACCCAAGTTGTGGTCACCCCGGACAACCTCGCCGACTATTCAGGTGTCCGCAAGTTCCGGTTTGGCCTCGCTGATGAGGAAGACCAGATTGGTGCTGTCACAGGCCTGGCTTGGACCGAAGTCGGTGGTGATCTTCTCACTATTGAAGCCGTCTCAATGCCTGGTCGCGGCAACACCAAAGTGACGGGTAACCTGCGGGATGTGATGAAAGAATCGATCTCTGCGGCGCAGTCTCTGGTGCGATCACGGGCCGTCCATCTCGGAATCAAGCCGAGCGCCTTCAACACGACGGACATTCACGTCCACGTGCCGGATGGTGCAACACCAAAAGATGGCCCGAGTGCCGGTATCGCGATGACAACCGCAATGGTGTCCTTATTGACCGCAAATCCGGTTCATCGTGATGTCGCTATGACGGGTGAGATCTCTCTGCGCGGCCGCGTTTTGCCGATTGGGGGCCTGAAAGAGAAGCTTCTGGCAGCGCTCCGAGGTGGAATCAAAACGGTGTTGATTCCCGAAGAGAACGAGAAGGATCTGGCTGACATTCCCGAGAATGTGAAGAACAGCCTGACCATCATTCCGGTCTCAGACATCAATGAAGTGTTGGAACGTGCCTTGGTGCGACCACTGACGCCGATTGAATGGTCCGAAGAAGACGAAGAAGCGCTCGCGGCAACGTTGGCCGGGCGTCCTTCGCCGAATGATGGCGGCGCCTCTGTCCGTCATTAAGACTACGGTCTAAAACATCAGCGGCCCCTGTTTTTTCTGACAGGGGCCGTCTTGCTTTTCTGAGCCAGACAAGGCAAAGGAAGCGTCCCGGAAGGGCGGTTAGCTCAGTTGGTAGAGCATCTCGTTTACACCGAGAGGGTCAGCGGTTCGAGCCCGTTACCGCCCACCATTTTTCCTAGTCTACAAAACCCGCGTATCGAGCTCTTCACCGCGCCCTTTGACGTGCAATTCTCCACCCGTACGCTCAAGCGTGGTTACGCTGCAATAATTAGGACGGAACACAGTCACGGTATCAGTGTTTTCCAGATGTCCAACTACCGCATTGATGGCGACGAAGTGCGTGAACACGGCGGTATTATCCGGGAGCGATGCGATTTTCTCCAAGAGCGCCTTTCGCCAGTCTGTTACAATCAAAGGGGCATCTCCCCATTCACCGCTCATCAAGTCGCGTAACCAAGGCACACGATCGACAACCTGTTCTGGGGTCGGGATCTCAGTGACGCGGGGCTCTATCGCAAGCTCCAAGCCGCTCCGGGCAGCAAAATAGGAAGCAGTTTCTTGGCAACGCGCCATTGGGCTACTGATCACAGATTCGATTGGATTGGATGACAGATACTCGGCGACTGATTTCGCTTGCGACTGTCCGGTATCAGATAGCCCAGGATCTGGATGTTCCCCCCAACTGGCGGCGGCCTGACCATGTCGAATGAGATATATCATGCGGCGGCGAGTTGCGGTGTTTGGGCCTGTTCACCGAACACTTTCAGCGCGCGCTTGTAACGCACGGGCTCGGCAATGCCGAGCGTGTCGCGCACCTCTTGAAGCGGTTGGTCCAGAATCGCCTCAATGTCTTGCTCGATAAGTCGTTTTGCAGCCCGACCGTTCCGACGCCCTTCCGCAATAACCGCTTTCACGTCAGCAGCTCGCGGCGCGGCTTTCGAGATCTGTCTTTGCCCCATATAGGCGATAAAACTGATGCCCATTCCGCCATGTTGACTGTGCGTGAAGCCCAACAATGCCGCTTCCCCCAAAGCATCGCGGCCATATCCAGTCAGAATATGGTACATGTCATGCGTGTCGCGTATCCGATTGACATACCAGAGAAGGTCATCGTCGTATTGTTCATGAAGTTTGCGTTGTTCGAGACTCTCATTGACCAATCCATGCGCGGTCAGACCCTCGCGCTCCATGAAGTCGACATAGGTGCGCCCGACCGTCCCTTTTGGAAGCGTTTTGAGGGGCGCATGATCATCCAAAATGTCTGGTAGGAACGTCTGCCGCTGCAGCAATTCCAATGCTTTTGAGGATTTCATAAACTTCAAGAAATCACGTCTTGCCGAATCTCCATTCAGCGCTTGAATGATATGGAACACTTGCGTCGTGTCTTCTTTATCCGCGATCAGTTTCTGCATATGGCGCCAAGCTTTGATCGGCCGACGTCTTGGTTTAGGGCGTTCGGGATCAATGTACGGAATAGGGCGCGACATGCTAGACTTCCTCCTAGGTCTCCGAGGACGCTAACAGACGAGGCCTAAACAAACAATGACGCAAGCGTCACGTTTCATGAAATTCGCATGCGCAAGAATGAAGCAGCTCTGGTGAAGCTTTGAGCAGGTGTGTGCGCACATGCGTCCCCTCGGTTTCCCCCTATCGCCCTCCGAGATGAGGCATCCTATGCGGAAGCAATTGTTAGCTTAGCGAAGGGTTGAGGGTATGAAAAAGATTGAAGCCATCATCAAACCGTTCAAATTGGATGATGTAAAAGAAGCGCTGCACGAAGTCGGCGTTCAAGGAATGACGGTTGTTGAAGCAAAAGGCTTCGGACGTCAGCGCGGACATACAGAATTGTATCGCGGCGCGGAGTACGTTGTAGATTTTCTACCGAAACTAAAGGTTGAGGCAGTGGTTGCAGATGCGGGTGTTCAAGGCGCCATTGATGCGATTACAAAAGCGGCTCAAACCGGCAAAATCGGCGATGGCAAAATCTTCGTTTCGGATGTTGGTGAAGCCGTCCGCATTCGAACCGGTGAAACAGGTGACGGCGCCCTTTAGCGTCGATTAGATGGAAGACAGGAAACAAACTGGAGGGCGAGATGGCCGATAGTGTATTGAAAATGATGAAGGATAATGACGTTGAATTCGTCGACCTTCGCTTCACCGACCCGCGCGGAAAAATGCAGCACGTGACCTTTGATAAGGGCATGGTGGATGCTGACTTCTTCGAAGATGGTCAAATGTTTGATGGTTCGTCTGTCGCGGGCTGGAAAGCCATCAACGAGTCGGACATGAACTTGAAGCCCGACGTCGCGACCGCGAAGATTGATCCTTTCTTCCAGCAGACAACGCTTTCTGTTTTCTGCGATATTCTCGATCCGATCACCGGTCAGGCTTATAACCGCGATCCACGGATGACGGCGAAGAAAGCGGAAGCCTATTTGAAATCAACTGGCGTTGGCGACACCGCCTATTTCGGTCCAGAGGCAGAATTCTTTGTGTTTGACGACGTTCGTTGGAACACTGAGCCACACATGACCGGCTATAGCTTTGACTCGACAGAGTTGCCCGCGAACACCGGCAAATCCTACGAGATGGGAAATATGGGCCACCGCCCAGGCCCGAAAGGCGGATACTTCCCGGTACCACCGGTCGACTCCGAGCAAGACATGCGGTCTGAGATGCTGTCTGTGATGGGCGAACTCGGTCTTGAGCCTGAGAAACACCACCACGAAGTGGCCCCGGCGCAGCACGAACTTGGCATGAAGTTCAACACGCTGGTCACGATGGCGGATAATTTGCAGCTCTATAAGTATGTGATCCACAATGTCGCGGCGAGCTATGGAAAAACGGCGACCTTTATGCCGAAGCCATACTTCAACGATAATGGCTCTGGTATGCACGTTCACCAGTCCATCTGGTCTGGCGGTAAGCCAACGTTTGCTGGCGATCTTTACTCAGGTCTGTCGGAAACCTGTCTGCACTATATTGGCGGCATCATTAAGCACGCACGCGCCCTCAACGCGCTGACCAACGCTTCGACCAACTCTTATAAGCGTCTCGTGCCAGGCTTTGAAGCGCCGGTCATGCTGGCTTACTCAGCGCGCAACCGCTCTGCCTCTATCCGAATTCCGTTCGGGAGCGGCGAAAAAGCTAAGCGGATCGAAACGCGCTTCCCGGATCCAACCGCTAATCCATACTTGGCCTTCGCCGGTCTCCTCATGGCGGGTCTGGACGGTATTGAGAACAAGATCCACCCAGGCGACGCGATGGACAAAGATCTTTACGATCTTCCGCCGGCTGAAGCGGCAGCGATCCCACAAGTGTGCGGGTCTCTCGGCGAAGCACTTGAAGCACTCGATGGCGACCGTGACTTCCTTAAAAAGGGCGGCGTTTTTGATGACGATCAGATCGACGCTTATATTGAACTCAAGCAGGAAGAGGTGGAGCGCCTTCAGCTGCATCCACACCCAGTTGAATTCGATATGTACTACAAGGTCTAAGCCTTACTCGCGCCACGTCTGGGGGAACAGACGCACGCAAAATGCACCGGGGCTGAAAAGTCCCGGTGCATTTTTATTTGGTGCATGCGGTTGTTTAGGATCTAGGACTTTTCAGTCCGTTTCACAGCCCGCCAAAGGTCTTCCTGCTGTTCTAGTGTCAGCGCGGAGAATTCGGCCTTGTCACGCTCTGCCAGCGCTTCCATCGCACGAAAGCGACGTTCGAATTTTGTGTTGGACTTTCGCAGCGCCACTTCTGGATCAACTTTGAGGCGCCGGGCCAGATTGGCCGCGACGAACAAGACATCCCCGATTTCTTCTTCGATATGGGATTGATCGCCTTCGCTAATCGCTTCTTTAACCTCTGCGATCTCTTCTTCGAGCTTGTCGAACATGTCATTTGGATCCGTCCAATCGAAGCCCGTTCTCGCGGCGCGTTTTTGCAGCTTTTCAGATCGCATAAGTGCGGGTAGGGCGTAGGCGACACCGGCAAGTGCGCTGTGGTCTTTGGCAATCTTTTGCGTGCGCTCGGCTTGTTTAATTTCCTCCCACGCCTGGGTTTGCTCACTCGCAGAACGTTGCTCATCACTCCCAAAGACGTGGGGATGGCGGCGGATCATTTTTTCACTGATGGCGTGAGTTACGTCCGCGATTGTAAAATGTCCTTTGTCCGAACCAATCTGGGCGTGAAAGACGACTTGCAATAATAGGTCTCCGAGCTCTTCGCTTAGATCCTTCATATCCTGCCGCTGAATAGCGTCGGCAACTTCGTAGGCTTCCTCGACCGTGTAGGGAGCGATGGTTTCGAAGGATTGCTCTAAATCCCATTCGCATCCCGTTTCAGGCGTCCGCAGACGTTTCATAATCTCTAAGAGGTCGTCGAACGTGTAGGGAGGGTTAAGAGGCGAAGTCGACATTCTGGCGTCTTTCGATCCGGTTTAGATTTGCTTGCGTAAGCACCTGTACAGAGTCGCAACGTTTTCGCGACAAAAAGTTCATTTTCCTCCACTTGAAAAACCAAGTAAAAGCAATAACTGACCAGTCAGTCATTTTATTGGAGCGACTTATGGACGATGCTGAACCGCACGCCCTTCAAACAGAAAGAGGGGGCTGGATGATTGGCCTCATCCAGCTCGTTTTTGTGATTGGCGTCATCGTTGCGGCGATTGGCCTGTCTCGGGCTTTGCAGATGCAAGTTACTCAAAGCGCTCCACAAATAGCGGATATGCGCGGCGATGATGCAATCAGCGTGAGGATCGCTGACCTGCAAACCCTGACCTATGCGCCGAGCGTTCGGGTCAATGGGACCGTTCAGGCAACAGCGGAAGTTTCAGTAAGCCCGCAAGTCTCTGGTGAGATCAAGCGTGTCAGCTCTGAATTCCGGCCCGGTGCAGAAGTCAAGAAAGGAGCTCTTCTGTTTGAAATTGATCGGGCTGACTATGTACTGGCTGTACAACGAGCCGAAGCTGAAATCGCTTCGGCTCAATCCGATCTTCAACAACTTGAGGCGGAAGCGGCGCTGGCCGTCCAAGAATGGGAAGAACTCTTCCCCGGACGAGAAGTGAACGAACTTGCGGCAAGGATCCCGCAGATCGACGCCGCAAAAGCGCGATTGGATAGCGCAATTGCAAATAAGCGGACGTCTGAACTCTCCTTACAGCGAACACGCGTATACGCGCCCGTCGACGCGCACGTGATGGCATCCTCGCTCGATATTGGGCAGATTGTGTCCCCAGGCCAAGTGGTGGGGCGTCTTGTTGCGCTGGATAGTATTGAGCTCGCAGTCCCAGTCTCCCTAGACCAACTCGCCGTTCTCGAACCGGCCCTCGGCCGAACGGCAACGTTTCAACGTCGGGGCGGCGATGGCCGCGAGCAGCGAGCAGAAATCGTTCGTGTAGACGCCACGCTCGACGCCAGAACGCGGCTTTCAAACCTGTTCATGGTGCCAGAGAGCCAAGCTGGCCTGCGCATCGGCGATTTTGTTGATGTCGTTATTCAATCAGACGCGGTCAGCGGCGCGCTAAAACTTCCGGCGACCGCACTCAGCGGACAATCTGATTTATGGGTCCTTGAAGGGAACCAGCTCGCGAAACGCACCGTCACCCTTATCGGAGAGACCGACAATGGAATGTCGGTTATTGCCCGACCCTTTAATGTTGCGAATGGCGTGGTCGCGTTACCACCTCTGGAAGCCGAAGAGGGCCAGACGGTTACGGTCAGAGAGGGCTTAAACGTCTCTGCGGCCACTGGAGGGCGCGTTGATGGCGCCCAATAAGGATCAAAACACGCCATCTGGCGGTGGCCTAATCGGTTGGTTTGTTCGCAATCCAGTCGCAGCGAACCTACTCATGATCGTTTTATTGATTGGCGGTGTCCTGATGGCCGGTAATCTTCGGTCACAAGTCTTCCCAACCATCCAACCCGGCATCGTAACGGTTTCAGTGCCTTATCCAGGAGCGACCCCGGCCGAAGTTGAAGAGGGCGTAACTCGCCGAGTTGAGGAAGCCGTGCTCGGTATTGATGGCGTAAAACGCGTTTCTTCTGTGGCCTCCGAAAATATCGGAACGGTGACGATCGAACTTGCCGATTTCGCCGATGAGCAAATCGTCAAAGATGACGTTCAAACCGCAGTCGAAGGCCTCGCAGACTTTCCGCCAGAAAATGCGGAGCGAGAAACAGTACGGGCACCGAAACCGACCGGAAGTGTGGTCTCGCTTGTCGTAGTCGGGAATGTCACACCGATGGAGCTCCGACTGGCAGCCGAAAACCTTGAGCGTGAGCTTCTCACACAGAATGGTATTTCACTCGTGAGTCTTTCAGGAGATCGAGACTACGAAATTTCGATCGAAGTCAGCGAAGACACATTACAGAAATACGGGCTCTCGATCGACGATGTCTCAAGAGCCGTTCGGGCAGGGTCTCTAGATCTCGCCGGTGGATCGATACAAACACAGTCCGGTGAGTATCTGCTGCGAACCAATCAAAGACGGCTTACTGGCGACGGCTTTGAAAGTATTGTCATCCGAAATCTACCTGATGGCTCACAAATATTACTCGGCGATATCGCAAATGTTCGAGACGGTTTCACGCGCGAAGCACTCAAAAACACCTACAATGGAAGACCGGCCATCTTTGTGGATGTCTCTCGCGCAGAAGCGGAAGATGTGATCGTCGTTAAGGCCGTCGTTGACGCGTTTATGGAGACCTACACACCGCCTGAAGGCGTCGAAGTCATAGAATTTCGCGATCAAACAAAAGTGCTCGAAGAGCGCATCAACCTGCTGCTGCGCAACGCGCTCTTTGGGTTCGCGCTCGTCTTTTTGTTCCTCGTGCTCATGCTCGATTTAAAGCTCGCATATTGGGTTTGTATCGGGATCGCGACCGCATTCATGGGCGGCTTCATGTTGTTTGGCGCAGCCGGCGTCACGATCACGATGGTGTCTCTGTTTGGCTTGATCATAGTCCTGGGACTTGTCGTCGATGATGCAATCGTGATCGGCGAGAATATCGATGCAGAGATCGCCAAAGGAAAAACTGGGGCGCGAGCCGCCATTGATGGCGTCAGTGGCGTCTTTTCTCCGGTTTTGGTCGGCGTCATGACCACAGTGGCGGCCTTCTCACCCTTGCTCGTCGTGGGGGGCACATTCGGCGACATCACAAAGGCCATTCCGCTGGTTGTGATTTGCGTCTTGGCCGTGTCCTTGCTCGAAGCCTTCTTCATTCTGCCGAGCCATCTCAGCCATGGCCGACCATGGTCGCGTGGACCCGTCCTTGCGATCCAAAGCCGCGTTGCAAAGGGGATTGCCTGGGTCAGTCATAATGTCATCCGCAAAGGCGTGAGGTTTGTCGGCAAATGGCGCTATGCAACTCTTGGCGCGGCAACCGCCTTCTTCATTCTTTGCATGAGCCTGACCAGCAGCGGGCTGGTCAAATTTGTATTCTTCCCTTCGATCGAAGGGAATGACATCTCCGCCACTCTGGTTATGCCTGAAGGCACACCCTTCGACCGCACCGAAGCCGCTATGGAGCAATTGACCAATGCGGCGTTTGCTGTGGCAGAACGGGCAAAAGAGGAGCGGGGTGAGGACCTCTTCGTCTCGGTCGCGCAAACCATTGGTGGAAACACGGCCCAAGGTGGAGGGCCTATCGGGAATTCGGGTTTTAGCGCTTCGGAGAATGTTGGGCAGGTCCAAATTGAGCTTATCCCTTTCGGCACACGACGCATGTCCGCGGCTGAGATTGAACGCGCATGGCGTGAAGAACTGGGTGAGATCGAAGGTGCAGAGCGTTTGTCCTTTGCCGCGTCTATCGGCAATTTTGGCGCCGACATCGAATTTGAACTCGCTCATGCGGATGAAGCGACTCTAATTGCGGCAGCGGATCGGCTGAAAGCTGAAATCGCGCGTCTGCCAGGGGCCAATCAGATCGAAGACAGTTTTGATCTCGGCAAACGCCAACTCTTGTTTGAACTCACCGATGCCGGGCGCGCTGCAGGTCTCACCCCAAGTGATATTGCCCGCCAAGTCCGCCAAACCTTCTTTGGCGAAGAGGTGCAACGCATCCAGCGGGGGCGGGAAGAAGTGCGGGTGTTTGTGCGATATCCCGATACAGCCCGCCAGTCTCTGCAATCCTTAGACACGATGCGGATCCGGCTCGCAGACGGCTCCAGCGTGCCACTTTACACGGTTGCTGAAACCTCAGAGAGCCGCGCCTATTCGTCGATTAACCGGATCAATGGCCGCCGGATTGTGACCGTTACGGCCGATATTGATGAAGCTATCAGCACACCAGCGATTGCGAATGAGCAACTTTTAACGCGGGTCTTCCCGGAACTTGATGCGACCTATCAGGGCCTCTCCTGGGCGCAAGCTGGATCGAGCCGCGAGCAATCCGAAGACCTCGCCAGTCTCGGGCAGGCATTCATCATTGTTCTCCTGGTCATCTTCGCGCTGGTCGCCACACAGCTCAGATCTTATTTGCAGCCATTGGCTATCATCGTAGCGATCCCGCTTGGCGTCGCGGGCGCTGTGCTTGGGCATTATGTGCTTGGCTACGCGCTGTCCTTCGTGTCCATCTTCGGCATTGTGGCTTTGGCCGGTGTTGCCGTGAACGCTTCGGTCGTTCTGGTTGATCTATACAATCAATATCGCAAAGAAGGCGCTGATCCGATTACTGCGGCGGCTGATGCGTCCGCTCGTCGGTTCAGACCGATCCTATTGACCACGCTGACCACGGCGTTGGGACTGGGGCCACTTCTGCTCGAAACCAGCCCGCAAGCGCAATTCCTGATCCCGATGGGCGTGAGCCTGGGCTTTGGCATTGTGATTTCTGGCATTATGGTGCTCTTCGTGACACCGGCCGTCACACTCGTGATCGAGGATTTAAGAAACTTACCGGGTCACATCCGCGCGTTATTCCAACGCCGGGAGGAATTGGGAGGGCCTGCGGAATGAGCGACCTCATTGACGGATCGGCATGTACCGAGTCCATGAGCAAACGAGAACAACAGAAAGAAAACAAACGCTTAGCACTTATAGATGCAGCGCTGTCTGTGTTCTCACGCGTCGGGTATGCCGCCGCTAAAATGGATGATGTCGCGGCCGAGGCGGGCGTCTCAAAGGGCACTGTCTATCTTTATTTCGACAGTAAAGAGACCCTGTTCAAAGAGATGGTGCGCGAAAAGATGACGCCGATGCTGTCCAGTATGGCCGATGTCATCGGCTTACCGTCCATGTCGGCCACCGAACGCCTGAAAACGCATATGAAATTCTTCTATAAGAAGGTGCTGAGCAGTGATCGACGTCAAATTATGCGCCTGATCATGGCGGAAGGCCCGATGTTTCCGGATCTCGCTGAGTTCTATCATGCCAATATCCTCAATCGCGGTCAGGCCATGATTGGGGCGATCATCCAACAAGGGGTGGAGAGTGGCGAGTTTCGGCAAATGGAAGGGCATGGCCTAGCGCAGAACATTGCCGCCGGCGCCCTAGTGGCTGGCATATGGAAACTGGTCTTTGACCGATTCCAACCCATTGATCTTGATGCGTACTTCGAGACGCATGTCGATCTAATCCTGAACGGTTTGCGCGCACCCGATACGAGCAATTGACAAGCGCGGCGCGTCAGCCGACATCGCAAACAAGCAAATGGCTGGAGAATCAGCGTGACCGAAGCAATCTGCGTCGCCCCAACCGGGTGCATGTTAGGCGAAGGCCCGCTCTGGAGCCCCTCCGAAGGTTTTTTGTGGTGGGTCGATATCAAGCGCGCGAAGCTTCATCGCCATAATCCCAAAACCGGCAATACGCGGCGCTATGATTTGCCGCTTCATGCCAGTGCTTTAGCTCTGGCCGAAGGTGGGTTGGTTATGATCGGCGATTTAGAAGTCGGACGATATGACACCGCCACGGAAGATTATGAGTGCATCGCGAAGATCAACGAGCCACCAGGCTTCCGCACGAATGATGGCGGCATGGCGCCAGATGGTAGTTTTTGGTTTGGCACAATGGACAATTCCGAAACGCTCCCAGAAGGGCAGTATTACCGCTTAGGCCCCGACTTCACCGTTGATCGAATAGGGCTGCCAGAAGTCCTAGTGACCAATACATTTCAGTTCTCACCAGATGGGCGGACGTTTTTTACGAGCGACAGCGCCGAACAAATGATCTTAGCTTACACATTCGATCCGGACACCGGTGCATTATCGAACCGGCGGGTATTCGCCTCAACACTCGAAGCTGGCTGTTTTCCGGACGGATCAGCGATCGATGTGGACGGCTATCTCTGGAACGCGCAATGGGCGGGTTCGCGCGTCGTTCGGTACGCACCGGATGGGAGTATAGATCGCGTTGTTTCGCTGCCGGTTTCGCGCCCCACGAGTTGCACCTTTGGCGGTCCAGACTTACGCACGCTCTATATAACGACTGCGCGGCAAGGCCTCAGTGACGCTGCGCTCGATCGCCAACCCATGGCGGGTAGCTTGTTCGCGATTGATGTCGATACGCCCGGGCTGCCCGTTCCGGAATTTGGTCAAGCGCGCAGCGCCTAACTTGCGTTTCAGAATGTTTGCACCCAAGTGACTTCACAAGCGCGAAAATGCGCAGTATGGAGCCGGATTACCCCTAAAAGTCAGGAACATGAGAATGGCCGACAAGGACAAAAAGAAAAGCGTTGGTCCAATTACCTTCGCCCGCCAAGTTGAGGCGGAAGGCCGCAAGGTCACTTGGACATCGACGCCAGAGACCATTCAGGCGACCATTATGGTCGTCGTAATGTCGATCATTGTCGCTTTGTTTTTGTTCTTATCTGATCAACTCATCGCCATGGTGATCCGTTGGATCACTGGGCTCGGCGGCTAAGCTAAAGATAATAAGGAGCGCTTCGCCCATGGCAGAGGCTAAATGGTACATCGTCCACGCATATTCCAACTTTGAGAAAAAGGTGGCGCAGGCGATCCGCGATCAAGCAGCTCTAAAAGGGCTCGAAGAGATGATCGAAGATTTGGAAGTCCCGACAGAGGAAGTTGTCGAAGTCGTTCGCGGTAAGAAGAAAACGATCGAGAAGCGTTATTTCCCCGGCTATGTGCTGATGAAAGCGAAACTGACCGACGATGTCTATCACTTGGTCAAAGACACGCCGAAAGTCACAGGGTTCCTCGGCGCAGATGGCGGAAAAAAGCCATTGCCCGTCCCACAACGCGAAGTCGACCGCATTCTAGGCACCTCTGATGAGCCAGTCGAGGATCGTCCAAAGCCAACCATCGTGTACGAAATTGGCCAGGAAGTTCGCGTCAACGAAGGAGCATTCCAAGGCTTCGAAGGCACTGTGGAAGAGTTCGATCCAGACACAGGTCGAATGAAAGTGAACGTGTCCATCTTCGGCCGTGCAACGCCGGTAGACCTCGACTTCACACAAGTGGACAAAATCGCTTAGGCGCGCGCTGCGAATTACTTCTTAGATTTGATCAATCAGGCGCTGCGTTGCTGGGTCTGCGGCGCTTCCTTCACCGCGAAGTGCCGGTTTGAGTCTTGTCGCCATCGTCTTACCGCGCTCGACGCCCCATTGGTCAAAGCTGTTAATCTCCCAGAGACAGCCCGCCAAATAAGTCCGGTGTTCGTACAGTGCGATCAAGGCGCCGAGGGCGCCCGGTGTCAGTTCTTTGGTGCTGAGGAAAGTCGAAGGTCTACCGCCAGGGTGAACCTTCTGACGCGCGATGTGCGCGGACAGATCAGGTTCCTCTTGCTCGACCTCAGACAAGCTACGCCCATTCGCCATCACTTCCGCTTGCGCCAGCGCGTGCGCGGTGAGAGCTTCAACGCCTTCTGGATCGCTATGGCTGCCTGGAGCCAAGATGAACTCAGCTGGCACGACGTGCGTGCCTTGGTGGAGCCATTGGTGATAGGAATGCTGCCCGACCGATCCCTCACCACCCCAAAGGAGAGGCGCCGTTGGTAAGGGCGCGGCATCGCCGTCCGGTCCCACCGACTTCCCATTTGATTCCATCTCCAATTGCTGGAGATAGGTTGGCAACATGCGCAAGCGCCGCGAATAGGCCAGTACGGCGCGCGAACCAAAGCCAAGGAAGCTCGTATTCCAAAAATCGAGGAGCGCGAGGCGTGCCGCAAGATTTGACTCAAGCGGCGTGGATTTGACATGCGCATCCATTTCTGCAGCGCCCGCTAAGAACGCTTCGAAAGTATCGGTCCCGAAGCTCGTCATCACAGCAACTGAAGCGGCTGACCAAATCGAGTAACGGCCGCCGACGCTGATTGGCATGTTTAGTGTGGTCGCCGGAATGCCGCTAAGCCAGGCTGTGGCGCGCTCGGCATTGGCGGTGACCAAAAGAAGGTGCTCTGCAGCCTTATCTGCACCGAGCGTGGCTTCAAGCCATACTTTCGCGCGTCCGAGATTGTAGAGCGTTTCTTCGGTCCCGAAGGATTTAGAAATGCCAATAATGAGCGTGGTCGCCGGGTCTAATCCGCGCAAGGCTAAATCGAGATCCAAAGGATCGACATTTGCGCAAAACCGCAATTCGAGACCTTTTGTCTGACGATCAGCAAAGGCGTCCGCATACAAACGCGGGCCGAAATCGGATCCACCAATGCCGATATGGACAATCGCCGAAAACGCTTTCGCATCGGCAATCTCAGCGGCCTTTCGTAACGCATTAACGGTCGTCTGGTGTTCGGATTGCGTGAGGTCGCTTTCTGGAGCCATTCGAAGTGCCCAATGCAAAGCGGGGCGATTTTCAGACGGATTTACAATCTCAGCACCGAACAGATCCGTGATGTCCTTGCTCAGTCCGGTTGCGTTGGCATAATCGAGCAACGCGTCCCAACATTCATTTGTCGTGTATTGGCGGGAAAGATCGGCCCGCCAACCCGCCGCTTCTAGGACCGGATCGTCATTTTGAGCCGCAAGATCAGCAAGCCCGTGATCTCGAATAGAAGACGCAAGTGTGCGCAGCGAATCAACCGTCATGTCTCGTTATTCCTAATCGCAGTAATAAACCGTCAAAGCGCGACCCGCGGCACGCTTCATCAAACTTACGGGCGCATCGTCAGGGGCGTTCAGGAACACCTCCTTCTTGTCGGCACCGGTGATTAACAAGAGGATGTGCCGCGCATAAGCAACGCAGGGCAGGGTCAGCGTCATTCTCAATAAGTTTGGACCGGTCACGTCGTTCTGAACGGCCTCGATCGCAGCGACCACGGAGGTGGTGTCCGGGTCCACGGCAGCGTCATAGCCACGCGCGCCGGAAAACCAAGACAGCGTATGCGCGTCTGGGCCCATGCCTAACAACATCACATCGGTTAGACTTGCATCCATGTAGAGGTCATTCACGTCTTCAACGGCGTCAAAAGGATCCGTGCCGGGCGTCTTCATGGGTGTGTAGGTCGCGGCTTCTGCTTTGTTTCGCAACAAAGTTTGTTCGATCATTGCGCCATTTGAAGCCTCATGATCCCGCTCGACCCACCGTTCATCACAAAGTCCGACGTGAACGCTCTCCCAGTCCAAATCCGCTGTCGAGAGTGTTTCATAAATCGGGCCAGGGGTTCGCCCTCCAGCGCCCATAAAAACAGCGCTCCCCCGTCGCTGAATCGAGTCCTGAAGCGCGTCCGCAATCCAATCTGCCGAAGCCTGCTGGAGCGCCGCTTTATTTTCAAACGTTTTAAAGACATATCCCTGCGTCATAGCTTCAGGCTTGGCCCTATATTGACGCCCTTTGTCAAGCGCTTTCCCACCCCACCGTAAATTGTTCGCATACGTCAGCAGTAATGGTGCTTGAAACCTGGGGCGGGCATGTGTATGTGGCGCGCTTCAACGGGACTCTTCTGGCCCGCTTTGAGAAAGGACCAACGTCCGGTGGGCCGGACACTTGAGAAAAGGAGGCCTGATATGGCCAAGGAGAAGTTTGAGCGTAATAAGCCGCACGTGAACATCGGCACGATTGGTCACGTGGACCACGGTAAGACGACGCTGACCGCAGCGATCACAATGGTGCTGGCAGATGTCACGGGCGCCGAGAAGCGCTCATATGAAGACATTGACTCTGCGCCGGAAGAAAAAGCGCGCGGCATCACCATCAACACCGCGCACGTTGAGTATGAGACGGAAAACCGTCACTACGCTCACGTCGACTGCCCCGGCCACGCGGACTATGTGAAAAACATGATCACCGGTGCGGCGCAAATGGACGGCGCGATCCTGGTTGTGAACGCAGCCGACGGCCCAATGCCACAGACTCGTGAGCACATCCTGCTCGCCCGTCAGGTGGGTGTGCCAGCGCTGGTCGTGTTCATGAACAAAGTTGACCAGGTCGACGATGAAGAGCTGCTTGAGCTCGTCGAAATGGAAATCCGTGAGCTGCTCAGCTCTTACGACTTCCCAGGCGACGATATTCCGATCATTGCTGGCTCGGCTCTGGCCGCGGTTGAAGGCCGTGATGACAATATCGGTAAAGACAAGATCATCGAGCTGATGGCGGCTGTGGATGAGTATATCCCAACCCCAGATCGTCCGATCGATCAGGACTTCCTGATGCCTGTGGAAGACGTGTTCTCGATCTCTGGTCGCGGGACGGTTGTGACCGGCCGGGTTGAAACCGGGGTCATCAAAGTCGGCGAAGAAGTTGAGATCGTGGGCATCCGCGACACACAGAAAACCACTGTGACTGGTGTCGAAATGTTCCGTAAGCTGCTCGACCAAGGTCAAGCGGGCGACAATATTGGCGCGCTGATCCGCGGCATCGACCGGGAAGGCGTTGAGCGCGGTCAGGTTCTGTGTAAGCCAGGCTCGATCACGCCGCACACGACTTTCGAAGCTGAAGCCTACATCCTGACGAAAGAAGAGGGTGGCCGTCACACGCCATTCTTCACCAATTATCGTCCACAATTCTACTTCCGCACGACAGACGTGACCGGTGTTGTCACCCTGCCAGCGGACAAAGAAATGGTTCTGCCAGGCGACAATGTGAAAATGAGCGTTGAGCTGATCCAGCCGATCGCCATGGACCAAGGTCTGCGCTTCGCGATCCGTGAAGGCGGCCGCACGGTCGGCGCCGGTGTTGTGGCAAGCGTCAAAGCTTAAGCCGCTCACAACCGCAATCAAAGAAACCCCGTAGCCGAAGGCTGCGGGGTTTTTTCTTAGCGGATCATATCTGCGCTGTTGCCACATTCCTCCGTTTTAGCCCGGATGCAGACGCAGTTTGTGTCTTGAGCAGAGGCGCGCTCCATGATTGTTTTCGCCGGGGATCCTGCACTTGCAGACACAGCTTAAGGCCGGGGAGGGCCATACGTGACTGATACGACCGCCGACAGCGCGATTTCGAAACCAAGAGATACCAGCTTCTTTGGACACCCGAAGGGGCTCGCCATTCTGTTTTTCACCGAAATGTGGGAACGCTTTTCTTATTACGGGATGCGCGGGCTTCTGATCCTGTATCTGACTCAGCATTTCTTATTCTCAGACGAAAAATCGGCGGTCATGTACGGCGCCTATACCGCGCTCGTATACGTTATGACGATCATTGGGGGCACGCTGGCCGACCGTTATCTCGGCCAACGCAAAGCGGTGACCTTTGGCGCCATTTTACTCTGCCTCGGCCATTTCGGAATGGCGTTTGAAGGCAGCGGTTCAAAAGAGTACATTGTTTCCAATGGCGCTGAAATTGAACTGCTCGATGAAGGACGCGGGGCCAATCGAAAGCTGTATGTCGATATCGATGGCGCGGAACGCCGCGTCATTTTTGGAACCGATGGCAGCATTAGTTTCTTGGACAACAAGGACACGGCGGATGAACCCACCGCCGCGGTCTATCAAACCATTGCCGCGGATGAGTTCTCAACACGAATCGAGCGCCAAGAGACGTTCACCCTGATCCTCTATTTCTCGCTGGCCCTAATTATTGCTGGGGTTGGCTATTTGAAAGCCAACATTTCAACCATTGTGGGCGCGCTCTATGATTTTGACGATCCACGCCGGGATTCCGGTTTCACGTTGTTTTACATGGGCATCAATCTCGGTTCATTTCTATCCTCAATCACCTGCGGCATTCTTGGGATTGTCTATGGCTGGCAATACGGGTTCGGCTTGGCAGGGATCGGCATGCTGGCAGGCTTGATCGTGTTTATCTGGGGCCAAAAGTACCTTGATGGTCGCGCCGATCCGCCATCAGAAGAAAAACTCAAAGAATCCTTCCTGGGGCCCATCAATGTCGAAATGGCGTGTTACCTCGCCGGACTTGGGATCATTGCCGTCGCTATGGCGATTGTGATGAATGCAGAGATTATCCCGGATTGGTTTGTCGGCTCGCTCGGGATTTTAGTGTTCGCCTTTCTCGTCGGCTATTGCTTCGTCAATCTGCAAGGGACCGAACGCAAGCGGATGTTCGCGGCTATCTATTTCGTTTTGGCGCAAATCCCGTTTTGGGCGCTGTTTGAACAAGCCGGATCGTCGCTCAATCTCTTCACCGATCGTCTCGTCGATAAAACCATGTTCGGTGTCAATGTCCCAGCCCCGGTCTTCCAGGCCTTGAATGCGGGCTACATTGTGATCTTTGCCCCCATCCTCGCGTGGCTCTGGATTTGGCTCGCAAAACGGGGACGCGAACCATCTACGCCAGTTAAATTCGCCATCGGGGTATTTTTGGCTGGGCTGGGCTTCTTATCGCTCGTGGGCGGAATAGGCGCGTCGGGATCTGCAGGCCTAACTGCGGTCTATTTCATCTTCCTCATCTATTGGGTCCACACGATGGGCGAGTTGATGGTTTCTCCGGTTGGTTTGTCGGCCGTGACCAAAATGGCGCCCGCCCGCGTGGTCGGCATGACGATGGGCGCGTGGTTCTTGTATTCTGGGCTGTCCAATTATCTGGCTGGCATCATCGCACGCGGGACAGGCGCAGAGACGATAGGCGGGCAAATCACGGACGTCGCTGCGGCGAAAGCCAATTATGCGGCCGTGTACTCAAACGTCGGATACGTGGCCATGGGCATTGGAGTCGTCATGCTGCTCATCTCGCCGATCATCAAAAACTGGATGAGCACAGACGTTGGCGCGGTAGATTCGGTCGATGACGAACTTCGCGCGTCAGGCGAAAAACCGGCTTAGCCTGCTCCGCCGACGGTCAGGCCACCGACTTTCAACGTCGGTTGGCCAACGCCGACCGGCACCGATTGTCCGGCTTTTCCGCACGTGCCGACACCATCATCCATGGCAAAATCATTGCCAATCATTTCAACCTGACTAAGCGCGGTTGGGCCATGCCCGATTAAGGTCGCGTTCTTCACCGGCGCGACCACTTTGCCATCCTCGACCATGTAGGCCTCGGTGCATTGAAAGACGAAATTACCGGACGTGATGTCGACTTGACCGCCACCGAAATCGACGGCCCAAATGCCTTTCTTGATAGAGGCAACGATCTCGTCTGGATCATCCTGGCCTCCGAGCATGATCGTATTGGTCATCCGGGGCATGATGGTCGCGTCATAGGATTCGCGGCGACCATTGCCCGTCGGCGCGACGCCCATTAGGCGCGCATTCTGTCGATCCTGCATATAGCCTTTCAAGATCCCGTCCTCGATCAGGACGGTGCGATTCGTTGGCGTGCCTTCATCATCGACGGATAGGGAGCCCCGACGCGCATCTATCGTTCCATCATCAATAACGGTGACGCCTTTGGAGGCGACTTGTTCGCCGACGCGCCCTGAATAAACGCTGGTGCCTTTCCGGTTGAAGTCACCTTCGAGGCCATGTCCAACAGCTTCGTGGAGCAAGACGGCGGGCCAGCCTGGCCCCAGCACGACTTCCATTTCACCAGCAGGGGCGGGAATCGATTCCAAATTTACTTCTGCTTTGCGAAGTGCGCGCATGGCGAGCCCTTGCCAGCGCTCTGGCGCGATCCACTCATCATAAGCGGCCCGCCCACCTGCACCGGCAGATGCTGATTCGCGTCGGCCATTTTGCTCCAGCGTCACAGACACATTAAGGCGCACAAGCGGACGGATGTCATGAAACACTTCGCCAGCGGGACGGAGGATATCTATTTGCTCGTGGCTGCCTGCGAGAGAGACAGACACTTGCACCACGCGCGGATCCTTCGCGCGCACCCAAGCGTCAATTTCAGCCAGCAATCCGGTTTTGACGGTGAAGTCCGGCGAATCGGTGGGGTCGATCGGTTGGTACAGGCGGCGATTGGTCGGTATTGGCCCGGCATCGAGGGTTCCGGAGTAACCGCGCTTGGCTTGGCGCGCGGTATCGCTGGCGCGCCGAATCGCATCGATCGAAAGCTCTCCCGAATGCGCGTTTCCGCTTGCTTCACCAGCGACCACACGCAAACCGAAACCTTGGCTGGTGTCATAGGTGGCAGACTTCAAACGCCCATCATCGAAGACAAATCCTTCTGACCGAGAGCGTTGCACATAAATGTCACCATCATCGGCGCCAGAGGCAGCGTCGGCGAGCAGGGTGGCGGCGTCTTGGGGGTCGAAAGGCAGATCTTGATAAGTCATGCCCGGTATTTGACGCTGCTGGAGCGCTCAATCAAGCGCTCCAGTGCGAACAAATGCGATTAGCTGGCTTCTTCAACCGTAAAACGGCTCAATTGATTCTCGGCGAGCTCCCAGCCGGGCTTCAGTTCAAGCGACTTCGTGAAATCTGCATAAGCGCCTGGCACATCGCCCGTGTTCTCGCGCGCAATCGCCCGGTTATAATGGGCCGCGAACAAATCGGCGGATTGCAGTTCGATCGCGCGATCTAAAGGGGCAATCGCGGCTTGGAAATCCTTTTGATAAATCAGTGCAGCGCCCTTATTCAGATAAGCTGCTCCGAGATCTGGCTCTAGACTGATAGCATCAGCATAGTCCGCCAACGCACGGTCATACAGACCTTCGCGCATCCGCAGGACGCCGCGATTCACATACGTGGCGGCGCGATTTCCACGTGTCATCGCTTGCTCACGCAGGGCGCGCGTACAGGTTTGATCGGCGTCCCGAAAGCTTGAGTAACGATTCTTGGTTTTCTGATAACAGTCGCCGCCCAGACCTTGGCCAATGACGAAGACTTGTGCGGATGCAGTTTCCGCCACGAGAGCCGTCGCCGCTGCGGCGATCATGAGTTTGAGTCTCATTTTATGCCTCCTAATGAATTGCCTTAACTATACACTAAGATCGGAGATTTAGCGAGCGAGTGCGACATTTTATGAGAGCTGGTTGTATTGGGTAGACCTCGGGCTTTCACGTATATATGGCTGCAGCCAAGATTGGATGGAGTGACTCTTGCGTTACGTCTTTGCATGGATTTCGACTTTGCTGATCGCCGGATCAGCCTTTGCTCAAGAACTGGTTGGTCAACCGACCCCTGGCGCGCTTGGATTTCAGCCCGCCGCAACGCGTATTATGGAGCGTGTGAACGACTTCCATAATTACCTTTTGGTGATCATCACCGTGATTACACTTTTTGTACTCGCGCTGCTGGTTTGGGTTTGCCTACGCTATAATAAGCGCGCGAATCCAGTGCCCCGGAAATTTAGCCATAACACGACCGTAGAAATCATTTGGACAGCCGTCCCAGTTTTGATTCTCGTCGCGATTGCGGGCCCATCGTTCTCCAACCTCTTCTATCAGGAAAACGAGCCGGATCTTGAGATGATCGCCCAGAGCGGCGACCTCGATGACCCGAACATCTATGTCGATGCCGCCAAAGAAGGCTGGATCACGGTGAAAGCCGAAGGGATGGGGAACTGGGCCTGGACCTACTACTACATGGATGAATTGGACGCGGACGGATATCCAATTCAGTACGTCTCGAACGGCATCCATTATGGCCTTCCGACCGATCCGCCAGCGACTCCTGAAAAGCCGCTCTATCTCGCGACGGATTACCCAATGGTGATTCCAGTGAACCGCTACATTCGCTATCAGACCACATCTGATCGGGTGATCCACTCTTGGACGGTTCCTGCGTTCGGTGTGAAAACCGACGCGGTCCCAGGCCGTCTCAACGAAGGATGGTTCCTGGTTGAGGAAACAGGCGTTTATTACGGTCAGTGTTCAGAATTGTGCGGCAAGAACCACGCCTTCATGCCGATTGAAGTGCGTGTTGTGCCTCAAGATCAATACGATCGCTGGATTGAAGTTATGAAAACGGGCGATGTCGATGCGGCGACTGAGCTTGTTCAAGTTATTGAGCCGATGGGCGAGGGCACACGCCTCGCGTCGGTCGAGTAAGAGGAAGAATTAGATCATGCCTATGGATCAAGTTGCGACTCACGATCACGACGCCCACGATCACAAGCCAGGGTTCTTTGTTCGATGGTTCTTCTCGACGAACCACAAAGACATCGGGACGCTCTATCTGGTTTTTGCGCTCGTAGCAGGGATCGTCGGCTACACGCTGTCCGGTCTCATCCGTTTGGAACTGGCTGAGCCGGGCATCGGCCCGCTCACCGGCCTCATGGAAGTCATGTATGGCACCACCGGCCAGCAAGCAATTGAACAAGCCAAGAGCTTCTACAATGTTGTGATTACCTATCACGGCCTGATCATGATCTTCTTCATGGTTATGCCAGCCCTCATCGGTGGTTTCGGTAACTGGTTTGTGCCGTTGATGATCGGGGCGCCCGACATGGCCTTCCCGCGTATGAACAATATTTCGTTCTGGTTGACGGTTGTTGCCTTCATCCTCGCGATGATTTCATTCCTGGTGCCCGGTGGTAACGGTGTAAATGGCTTTGGTGGAGGCTGGGTGCTTTACCCACCGCTCTCAAGCACAGCAGGCCACGCAGGTCCCTCTATGGACCTTTTGATCCTGTCGCTGCACACAGCCGGTATCGCTTCAATCTTGGGCGCGATCAACTTCATCGTGACCATCTTGAACATGCGCGCGCCAGGTATGACGCTGCACAAGATGCCGCTCTTTGCGTGGTCCATGCTCGTAACCGCAGTGTTGTTGCTGTTGGCTCTGCCTGTTCTGGCGGGTGCGCTGACGATGCTGCTGACCGATCGGAACTTCGGATCGCAATTCTTCGATCCATCCGGCGGTGGTGACCCAATCATGTTCCAGCACTTGTTCTGGTTCTTCGGTCACCCCGAAGTGTACATAATGATCCTGCCCGCGTTTGGACTGATCTCACACATCGTTTCGACCTTCTCCAAGAAACCAATCTTCGGATATCTCGGCATGGCCTACGCCATGGTTGCGATTGGCGCGATCGGGTTCATCGTCTGGGCGCACCACATGTACACGGTTGGTATGCCGTCAGACATGAAGG
Organism: Henriciella sp.; assembly: GCA_965279045.1. Classification (GTDB taxonomy): domain Bacteria; phylum Pseudomonadota; class Alphaproteobacteria; order Caulobacterales; family Hyphomonadaceae; genus Henriciella. The sequence continues at coordinate 87,515 of CBDIHJ010000047.1, forward strand.
CTTACTTCGTCGCGGCGACAATGGTCATCGCGGTCCCGACTGGGATCAAGATCTTCTCCTGGATTGCAACCATGTGGGGCGGTTCGATCGACTTCTCAGTCCCTATGGTTTGGGCGATCGGTTTCATCTTCTTGTTCACCGTGGGTGGTGTCACGGGTGTGGTTCTCGCCAATGCGGGCATCGACCACGCGCTTCACGACACGTATTACGTCGTCGCACACTTCCACTATGTGCTGTCGCTTGGCGCAGTATTTGGCCTCTTCGCAGGCTGGTACTACTGGTATGAGAAGATGTTCGGTGTGAAGTATAACAAGATGCTCGGATACGCGCATTTCTGGATCATGTTCATCGCATCGAACCTGATCTTCTTCCCGCAACACTTCCTGGGCCTGAACGGCATGCCACGCCGCTATGTGGATTATCCAGAAGCCTTTGCGCTTTGGAACAGTGTATCCTCTATGGGCTATGCGCTTTCCATGGTCGCGACTTTGATCTTCTTCGTCGGAATGATCGAATCTGCGATCCGCCGTCGTAAGGCAGACGCCAACCCATGGGGCGAAGGCGCCACCACGCTCGAGTGGACGCTGCCAAGCCCACCACCATTCCACCAGTTCAACGAGCTGCCAGTGGTGAAAAAGGAAGCGGGTCACTAAACCGACCCGATCCATACAAAATCGGGCGGCCCTTTACGCTAAACGCGCGTAGAGGGCCGTTTCCATAGACAAGACGAAGGATGGGCCTATGTCCGCCGATATGACCGCCACTCAAACACCGCCACGCCTTGCAACCGCTAAGGATTACGTTGATCTGCTTAAGCCCCGGATCATGGGTCTGGTCGTCTTTACGGCCCTGGCAGGTTTGGTTGCAGCGGTTGGCGTCACAGGGCAGGGCATTAATCCCGTCCTCGCCGTCGTCTCGATCCTTGCTGTCGCGCTCGGCTCCGGAGCGGCTGGCGCGCTCAACATGTGGTATGATGCCGACATTGACGCGATCATGACACGGACATCAACGCGTCCGATTCCATCTGGAGCCGTCCCACGCGATGAGGCCTTAGCCCTGGGCCTGATTATGTCAGGCGTTTCGGTATTGTTGATGTGGATCGCGTCCAACGTGCTCGCAGCTGGGCTCCTGGCTGTCTCGATTGCTTACTATGGTTGGTTCTACACGATGGTCCTGAAGCGCCGCACGGCTCAGAACATCGTCATTGGCGGCGCAGCAGGGGCCTTTCCGCCGGTGATTGGATGGGCGGCCGTGACTGGTAACACACCGCTCGATGCGTGGATCCTGTTCGCCATCATCTTTATCTGGACTCCGCCACACTTCTGGGCGCTTAGCCTGGTGGCGCACAAAGAATACAAGAAAGCGGGTGTGCCGATGCTCCCCGTTACTCATGGTGCAAAAGCGACGCGCAATCAGATGTTGCTGTATACGCTGCTGCTTGCTCCGGTTGGTCTCTGGCCGGTTGCGACGGGTCTGGGTGGTATCGTTTATGGCCTAACAACGCTCGCGCTGACTCTCGGCTTCATCTATTACGCGGTAAAACTCTGGCGCAGCGAAGCGGGCGAGCCGGAAGCGGGGGCCGAAGAACGCAAACTGGCAATGAGCATGTTTGGTTTCTCAATCCTCTATTTGTTCGGGCTGTTTGCCGCACTCATCATTGAGCATGGTTTCGGACTATACTTCCCCATCGGAGGTGTTTGATGTCTGAGACGATCGAAACAACTGAAGTCTCTCACGAGGCGCTGATCAAGGCACAAAAGCGTCGTAATGTCTGGCTCGCTTGGGCCTTAGTGGCGTTTGTCGTGATTGTTGGTCTGACCACGGCGATCCGGATCCAGGAAACCGATTTTAGTGGCGGCGACCGTCTCTACTTCTCGGGCTACATGGATGAGGCGGCGAGCGAGAAGGCTGATCGCGAAGCGCAAGCTCGCATTCAAGCGCGACAAGAGGCTGAACGTGCGGCTGCGGCTGAAGGACAAACAGAGGAATCTCGGGATGAATAATCTTCGGATCGCGATTATTGCGGCATTCGGAGCCACTTTCATGCTTGGCTTGGCCTTCGCGTCGAAGCCGCTTTACGACACATTCTGTCGTATCACAGGCTTCGGCGGCACCACTCAAATCGCGCAAAAAGCGCCAGATCGCATCAGCGACCGAGAAGTGACCGTGCGCTTTGACGCAAATGTCGCGAACGCGCCCCTGAAGTTCCGCGCAACGCAAACCAATTTGCCTGTCCAGCTCGGCGCGCACAGCCTCGCATTCTATGAAGTGACGAACACCTCAGCGAGCGACGTCAACGTGATCGCAAGCTATAACGTCACGCCACACAAAGCTGGGCGCTTCTTCAGCAAACTTGAATGCTTCTGTTTTGAAGAGCGGATTATCAAAGCCGGGGAAACGAAAAAGCTGCCAGTGATTTTCTTTGTCGACCCTGCGATGGAAGAAGAACGCAACGCTCACGACGTTCGGACGATCACACTTTCTTATACCTTCTTCAATACGGACGAATTTACAGGTGCGACGAAAACGGCAGCGCTTAACTGAGCGGTTGCAGAATCTGAGTCTGATACTAAAAGCGCCTAAGATTGTAATAACCACTGCCACAAGGGACTCCCTGTCATGGCCGAAGACGTCAAACACGACTATCACCTCGTAAACCCATCTCCGTGGCCGTTGATCGGCTCTATCGCCGTTCTGACGCTCGCCATTGGCGGTGTGACCTATATGACTGGCCTTTTTGGGATCGAAGAAGGTCAGCTTTGGACACTGGTTCCTGGGTTCCTAATGGTCATCTGGACGATGGCGGGCTGGTGGCGTGAAGTCGTCAAAGAAGGCCGCACCGGTGATCACACACCCGTCGTAGAGATCGGTCTCAAGTACGGCATGATCCTCTTCATCGTTTCAGAAATCATGTTCTTTGCTGCGTGGTTCTGGAGCTTCTTCGAACTCGCTATCTTTTACCCAGCCCGCGTTGGCGCGACTTACGATGCGACCAGCCCGATTTGGGAAGGCTTGAACGCCTTTGCGCAGTGGCCGCCAACCGGTGTCACAACCTTCGACCCATTCCACTTGCCACTGATCAACACACTGATCTTGTTGCTCTCCGGAACAACTGTAACGGCGGCGCACCATGCGCTTCAGCACGACAAGATGGACAATGCGAAGTTCATGTTGATCCTGACGATTGTCCTCGGCATCGCGTTTACCGCACTTCAGGCATACGAGTACTCACTGGCCCAGTTCACTTTTGACGGCACGCTCTACGGCTCAGCCTTCTTTATGGCGACCGGCTTCCATGGCGCGCATGTGGTGATTGGAACGATCTTCCTCATCGTCTGCTTGTTCCGCCTCTATGCGAAGAATATGACGGCTAAGAAGCATCTCGGTTTCGAATTTGCAGCCTGGTACTGGCACTTTGTCGACGTGGTTTGGCTGTTCCTGTTCGCCTTCGTCTATGTGCTACCGCACCTCATTCTAGGCCATTAAACGGTGAGCCAGCAGGTCTCGCCGATCACGGCAGGCCTGCGCTGCCGCTGTCCTCGCTGCGGGCAAGGACAAGTTTTTAGCACCTATTTGGGATTTGCGCCGTCTTGCTCTGTTTGCGGCGCGAGTTTTCAAAAGGCCGACGCCGGCGACGGCCCGGCCTTTTTTGTCATGTTCTTGGTTGGCATCTTGGTGACGCCTCCAGTGCTCTTGGTGCAGGTGCTGTTTGATCCGCCTTACTGGGTTCACCTGCTCTTGTGGGGACCCATCATAATCGGCCTGAGCGTTGCGCTCTTGCGCCCATTTAAGTCGCTACTCTTTGCCTTGCAGTGGAAAAACCACGCCGAGGAGGCCCAGTGGGAATCGATTGGGAAGCACGGCGAATGAAATTCCGCCCAATGCCCGTTCTGTCCGCGATTAGTGTCGTGAGCCTGATCATATTGATCTTGCTCGGAAACTGGCAGTATGCGCGCTACTCGGAAAAAATAGCGAACCCGACGCCACAAGAGCAAATCGAGACGGGAGAGCGCCTCGAGCTTGTGATTGATCGATCCACCTCCGGAATGGCACAGCAGGTTTATGGGTTTGCCGATAGCGAACCGATCTGGCGGCGCTACGTGCCGGCGCGCTTGGTCGGATCTGGAGAAGCTGTATTAGCGATGGTAGAGGCCACGGGCGGCGCACAACCCGTACCAGTCGCCTTGCAAGACCTCCCGGAGACAGCGACCTTTGAAGGGGTTGTGTCCCTCAAGACCCCCTCGCAGTCAGGTTTTGCCGGGCGGGATGATCCAGAAAATGACCTCTGGTACACGCTCGACCCGATTAAGCTGGCTGAACGTTTGGGCATGGACGGATCGCCTCGCGTGGCTGAGCCGATCATTATGACCGTTCGAAATGCCGACGACCTCAACCAATCACGCCAGACTTTCAATCCCTACGCATTCGCAAAACCTGTTGATCCGCTTCCGCCAGAACGACATTTTGGTTATGCTTTGACATGGTGGGGGATGGCCTTGGGATTGATCGGTGTGTATGTCGCCCTGCATCGCGCCCAAGGGCGCTTGAGGTTTTAGAAGGCGAGGCAACGCCATGAAATATGTTTCGACCCGTGGACAGGCTGAGCCGGTCGACTTTGTGGAAGCCTGCTTAACGGGGTTGGCGCCCGATGGTGGTCTCTATGTTCCAGAAACGTGGCCGCAAATCGCTCCTGCCGCGCCAAATGAGTCTTATGTCGACGTCGCGACGCGCATCTTAACCGCTTTCGCGGGGAACGCGCTGTCACAAGACGACGTTCAAGGGCTTTGCGCGCGCGCTTATGCTAGCTTCTCGCACGATAGTGTAGCGCCTTTAGTTCAAAGCGGACCCAATCAGTTTGTCATGGAACTGCATCACGGCCCGACTCTCGCGTTCAAAGACGTCGCCATGCAATTTATTGCTCAGCTCTATGACCTGGTTCTTAGCCGTCGCGGTGAACGTATGAGCGTGGTCTGCGCGACATCAGGGGACACAGGGGGCGCTGCAGCCGCCGCATTCGCCGGCGCCAATCATGTCGACCTCTATATTCTTCACCCTCATGAGCGCGTATCGCCCGTCCAACGGTTGTTCATGACCACCACTGGCGCGCCAAACGTTCATAATCTGGCGATTGATGGCGACTTTGACGATTGCCAGGCGCTGGTCAAAGCCATGTTTGCAGATCAGGCCTTCTCGAATGATGTCCGCCTCTCTGGGGTCAACTCGATCAATTGGGCACGGATCGCGGCGCAGTCTGTTTATTATGCAACGACACAGGCTGCCTTGGGAGCCGATCGTCCGCTCAGATTTGTCGTTCCAAGCGGAAACATGGGAGACGCTTTTGCGGGCTATGTCGCGGCGCGATGTGGGCTTCTCGCAGGATTTGAAATCATCTGCGCGGTGAACGAGAATAAGTCCCTCGCAATGCTTTTGAACGAAGGCGCTATGGTCCGGGAACAAGCCGTTGCAACGCCAAGCCCCGCTATGGATATCTCTGTCCCTAGCAACTTTGAGCGCCTGATGTTTGAAGTTGCTGGCCGCGATGGGGACTTGGTCAAACGCACTTATGATCAATACCGCCAGTCGGGTGCTGCAAATTTGCCCGATACGATTCGGGGTCCATTAGCCTGTACAGGCTTTACTGCAGCAATGGTCGACAATGCGGGAACTTTGAACGAGATGCGGACGTTCAAAAGCGAAACCGGGACACTGATCTGCCCCCATACAGCGGTTGGTACCGCCGTGGCGCGTCATTTGCCACACGCCGAAGCGTGCACGGTTGTCTTGTCCACCGCCCATGCGGCCAAGTTCCCGGAGACCGTCCTCGAAGCGACCGGTGAGGACGCGCCCTTACCGGGACGATGCGATGCCTTGAAAGCGCGCGGAGAAGTGTTTGAGCACGTGGCAAACGATTTGCCAGCGGTAAAAGACTTCATTCGCAGCAATGCGGTGGCGGACGCGTAGTCTTATGAGCACCCCAGTCGGCGAATGGCAGTGGAACAGACAGACAGAACGCCTGACATTGACGTTGCAACAGCCAGCGCTCGGTCGCCTCTTATCGGGAGACTGGGCGCTCGATGATCTCAGCAATGTGCTCGACGGCCTGTCGCGCCAACGTCTGCACGGCGGATTAAACACTCCAGACGGCGATGTTGCTTTGGAACTGGTCACCGCAGAAGGCGCAGTGATCCACCTCGCCGGTGGCGCTGTCGATGATTTCTGGTCGCGCGGTGTGATCTTATCGCTGTCGGGCGCCCCCAAACAAGAGGGTTTGGTCGAGCTACAACCGGTCTTTCAACCGATCGTGAGCCTGCGGACGCATAAAGTCGATGGCTTCGAAGCTCTCGCGCGGTGGAGCGATCCCGCTGGATCAAGCAATCCTGTCACGGATACGCAAGGCCTTGCTCTATCCATGCTGATCAGCGCAGCAGATGCGCTGGCCTCATTTCGAAAGATTACGGGCAACACCAAACTCTTCATGCAGGTCAACATTACCAGCCATGATCTCAAAGACGCTCAATTGGTGGATTTGGTGGAAGCCCTAAGAAGTGGGCATGATTTGGCCCCGCGCGCGATCCGTTTGGAACTTACAGAACAAGACGCTTTGCGCGACACACAGCAAACGCTTCGCCGCATCGAAGACTTAAGAGACGCTGGCGCCGGGATCGTGTTAGACGATTTCGGGTCAGGACACTCTTCGTTTCAATGGCTGGCGGACTTGCCAGCAGATGGTTTGAAAGTGGATTCTAGCCTGATCCAGCAAATCGATAATCCGCGCGTTGAAACCATCCTAGAAGCGCTCACCTTGATATCGCGGCGGCTGGGTATGAGCTCCACGGCGGAAGGGGTCGAAGACGACGCCATGATGCCGCGTTTGCGAACACTTGGGTTCGACCACGCCCAGGGCTTTGCGTTAGGGCGCCCAATGTCGATCAATCGCGCCGAGGCGTTTCTGACGGCTTAGACCCCGAGATCCACTTCCAGCTCAGAAATCGCATGCACGAAATTGCTTGGTGCGAGCGAACTTTTTCCAGTCCAGCGGATATTGGGGAAACGGCTGAGAATGTTTCTATAGGCCGTCTCAAGCTGCATGATGGCCACTCTCTTACCGAGGCAAACATGGGGTCCGTTGCCGAAAGCGAGATGCTCATTTGCGTTCTCACGTTCGATATTAAACGCGTTCGGATCTTCAAATTTTGCAGGATCGCGATTGGCCGCGGCGTAATACATGACAATCTTATCGCCTTCGCTCACGGCTTGCCCGCCAAGAGTGGCATCCTTCGTCACGGTTCGCCGCATATAGGTCACGGGGCTGACCATCCGGATCGCTTCATGGACGAAATTCGGGAACAAGTCCGGGGTCGCCATCAGTTTTTCACGTTGGCCCATATTCTCAGTCAAAAGCTTCATTGTGCCTGAGAGCGAGTTTCGTGTCGTGTCATTGCCGGCAAAAACAATCAGCAACCAAGATCCATCAAGAAATTCATCTGATAGGGGCTCCCCATCGATCTGAGCGTTCGCGATGGCGCTCAAGAGATCATGCTTCGGGTTCTTCCGGCGCTCTAAGAGTTGATGTCGTCCATAATCGAAGAGCGCTTGGATCTCGTTCATGAACTCCATGATTTGCTCTGGCGACAGATTGCCGAGGCCTTCTTGTTGGGCCTGGTATTGCGCATTTTCGAGATAGTGCATCCAGTGCACCAGCTTCGGGCGATCCGCTTCAGGCACGCCTAAAATCTCGCAAAGCGTGAACAATGGGAGTTCGGCAGAGAACATCTCGACCATATCGACGACGGGACCCTTGGCCTGCATATCATCCAGGAGCGCGTTGACCTTTACATCGACCTTTTTCTTGAGCTCAGCGACATAGTCCGGACGAAACCACGCCATATGCTCCATTCGGAGGGGGGTGTGGTGGGGGCGGTCCAGGTTGATCAGGGAGTTGAGCGATGAGGAATGGAGCAGGGGATGGCGTGGGACTTCTGGCAAACCATACGTCATCAAAATGCCGCCGCGCTGGGAAGAATATGTGGCTGGGTCGAGCTCTACAGTTTTGATTAAATCGTGACTGGTTAAGGCCCAAAATCCACGACCATGCTCTTCCGGATGCCACATGATCGGGGCGTTCGCGCGCATCTGATCAAAGGCTTCAAACGTGTAACCTCCATTGCCCGAAAAAACGTCAGGTTGGCTGAGATCTACAGGAGGGTCGAGTTCGTGGATCGGTGGATTGGACGGCGGCGCCGATTGGGTTTCCTCTTGATACGTTTCCGTGACGTTTTGAAAGCCCATGCTCGTCTCCTAAGTCTGAGGATCGTTGCAGGGTAAGGTACTCTATCGCTTTCGCCTGTGAACCCGTGACCCTCCGGAAGGTTTTCGGCGATTCTCGCGGCGCTGTGGCGCAACAGGTAGGTGTTTATCGGGGACTACGCCTTGCATGGTAGATCTCAACGCTTCGGCGGATATTTCTTCCACGGCACCAGGACGTAGCTCACCAAGCACAAACGGACCATATTGGGTGCGGATCAACCGGTTCACCTGCAAGCCCAAGTGTTCCATCGCTTTGCGCACCTCTCGGTTTTTGCCCTCAGTGAGTCGTACGTTGATCCAGTTATTCGTTCCGGTTTGTCGCTCCAACTCCGCTTCGATCGAGGTGAACCGGGTGCCATCATCAAGCGTGATTCCGCCCCGCAAAGTATCCAGCTGGTCTTGCGTGACCTCACCATGCGCTCGTGCGCGGTAATGACGAATGAAGCCGGTTTTAGGAAGCTCCATCGCGCGCGCCAGCCCGCCATCATTGGTCAGCAACAGTATGCCTTCTGTGGTGAGGTCGAGTCGTCCAATGGTGATTGTCCGGGGGAGCGATTTCGGTAACTCATCAAAAATAGTGCGTCGGCCTTCTGGATCGGAGGTCGTGGTGATCAAACCAGATGGCTTATGATATCTCCAAACACGCACGGGCTCATGCGCTTCAACGCGCTTACCGAACACCCTGATATCTTCGCGTCCCGTGACCTTGAAGGCTGGCGTCGTCAACTTGCGCCCATCAACCCGGACTTCGCCGCGCTCGATTAAGGCTTCAGCTTCGCGGCGAGACGCGATCCCCGCACGAGCCAGGTATTTGGCGATACGCTCACCGTCTTGCCAATCTGACTCAACCCCTTTGGGGGGACGTTGAGGCCGGCGATTGGGGCGGCGTTTTGATTTGCGGTTCGTCTCTCGACGGTCCGTCATTGTTCTCTCCGATCAGGCTTGGAGCCCAAATACGGGCGCAAGGATCATGAACCCTAAGGCGAATTCCATCGGAATCCAAACAGGAATGAGGCCGTTAGAGCGATTTTGCTCCTTATCGAGGATCAATGAGAGTGAACGCCCGAGGCCGGCCCCGATCCATCCCATCGCAACGGGGAAGAGCGCGAAAATCTTATAGGTGAGATCGAGCTGGCCCTGCAGCATGATCACGAGCACTGTGGCATGGATGAGCAATAGCAAGCCGCCATAGGTTGCTCGAAACTCAGAAAAACCGCCTGGCTTCTCCGGGTTGGGATCAGCCACCAATCGCACCACGCCAGCCGCCCAGTTTGGGATCAACAAAGAGCCCAAACCGAGGGCCGCACAAAAGCCGAGCGCGAGAATGGCGATAAGATCTAAAATGGGCGGCATTAATAGCTCCTCTCATTTGCAGACTGAAAATAGGGCAGGGCCAAAGCTTGCACAGGACTTACATCACCCCAGCATCGCGCCAGGCCTCTTTGGGCCAACGGCGGTGCTGCCAGAACCACTGCGTTGGGTTGGCGCGTACTTCCGTTTCGATCTTGGCTGTAATGCGCTCAACACACGTACGGATATCGGCTTCGAGATCTCCCGATTGTTCAGGAAGAAAGGGCGGGTGCACAGTCACCTTAAAACGGGCGGGACCCGTGCGCTGCGTGGTCACAATTGCAATCGGAACCTTGTATTTCAGCGCGATCCGCGAAGGTCCCGGAGCTGTCATCGCTGCATGACCGAAAAACTCAATCGCGAGGCCTTGATTAAACTTCTGATCGTTCATCAAGGCGACGCAGCGGTTCTTGCTAAGCGCGCGCATGATCTCACGCGTTCCAAGCCCCTTCGGGGTTAATACGCCGATCCCATAATCGTGCCGGACTTTGTTGAGCTTGCGATCGATGTGCGGATTGTTGAGCGCGCGATAAGTGATCAGACAGTCCACCGGGCGATTACAGATCGCCGCGGCCATGACTTCCCAATTGGCGAAATGTCCGGAGACAAACACAGCCCCATGATCGGCCGCTTCCAAGGCATCGAGATGTTCCACGCCTTCTACTTCGACACGATCGCCCTTGTAAGGATCGATTTTTGGAAGATGCGGTAGCTCCCCAGCGGTTCGTCCAACGCTCTCCCACGAGGCCTTGGCGATACGTTTAATCTCGTCTTCTTCTAAATCTGGGAAGGCGAGCTTCAAGTTGCGGTGCACCGTCTTGTTCTGTGACAAGAGCGGCGCGATAGACTTCATGAGCCAGCCCAAAAAATCAGACGCGCGGTCAGGACCGAGTGCCTTCATCGGGGCCCAGTAAATCACATCCCAAGCAATTGCCTCGATCCGCCACATCAAACGCTGTCGAAACGTTGATCGGTTATCAATGTCCTTTGGACGAATGTATTGAGGATCGGTTTTAGCCATGCGCGCCGGGTTTGATCACATCTGCTATCAGCTTGTCGAGCACCTCTGACTGATCGAACTGTATCTCAATCGGTAAGACTTGCAGACCTTGTCGCGCCTCAGCCGGTAGACGCACAAAGTCTTTTTCGGTGGTAATCAAGGTCGCGCCGCGATCCTGCGCCAATTGCTTTAAGTAATTCAGATCGCTGTCTGAGAAGGTGTGATGGTCAGGGAAGGGCACGGCATCACGAACCTCCAGACCCATGGTCTCTAAGGTTTCGAAGAATTTCTCGGGCCGCCCGATACCCGCAAAAGCGACATAAGGGCGGTCATCCGGCTGAATCGAAGGCGCAATCTTTCCAAAGATGACGGGCAAACCGCTATCCTTGAGCACCTTTGGAGGGTTACCTTCACCGAGTATGATCACGGCGTCCGCGCGCGCCAAACCCGCCATGACGGGCTCGCGCAAAGGTCCCTTAGGGATAACGTATCCGTTTCCGAACCCGGCAACAGAATCAACGACGACCAGAGAGAGGTCTTTCTTCAATCCCGGGTTTTGGTGTCCATCATCCATCACAATGAGGTCGACACCGTCTTCGGCCATGGCCGCACCCGCCGCGGCACGATCAGCTCCAATCCAGGCTTCCCCGCGCTGGGATAGCATGAGCGGCTCATCCCCCACGTCTCGCGCCGAATGCGCGTTCGGGTCGACTTTTAGCGGGCCTTTGAGCTTCCCTTTGTACCCTCGACTCAAACTCGCCACCCGCACCCCATAGCGCGTTTCAATTTGCCTTCGGAGCGTCGCCACAACCGGACTCTTACCAACCCCACCAGCGGTAAGATTACCCACACAAATTACGCCCGCTGAGACACGCGTTGGCGTCGTGCGTGCAATTCGACGCGCCGTAGACGCCGCATACAGCCACCCCAATGGGGTCAGGAGAAACCGCATCAGCGGCGCCGCTTCGCGCGATTTTGGATCAACATCGCGTGCCCAGAACCGAGGCTCTCTCATGAGCTTGGCTCGAGCGCGTCTAAGAGGGGGGCGATTGCGGACATGGTTTTGGAAATGGGACCGAGTGCATCAGACTCCAACATTTCAGTCATGCTCTGCGAAACAGGAGATGGCGGATAAGCTGCGATAAGACCATCGCCATCCTCCACGATTGTGAACCCATTATGTTGCGACAAGCGCTTCGAAAGATCCGAAAAATTAAACAGGCTCGGCCCCGTCAGAACCGGCTTATTCAGCCGGAGCGCTTCCAAGGGATTATGTCCACCAATGCCAGGCGTGTGCCCTCCACCGAGATAAACCGCGTCTGACAATCGATACCAAAGCCCCATTTCCCCAATCGTGTCCGCTAATAGGACATCCGTCTCAGGCGTGACCGGATCGTCCTCTGAACGGCGCGCGATTGCGAGCTTGGTGCACGATAAAAGCGCATCGACCTCGTCGCCGCGCTCTGGATGGCGCGGTGCAATGATCAAAAAGGGTCTGGGCGAGATCTGCATCGCGGCATCGATGATCAGAGCTTCTTCGCCAGGGTGGGTCGAGGCTGCAAGCAGAGTCGCTCTGTCACCAATGACGCTCGACAAAGCTTTGAATTTAGTTTCATCCACAGCCGGGGAGGGGAGGGCCGACTTCAAATTTCCTGGATTGAGCACGTCACGCTGAGAGAGCGCTTCTAGACCCGTTTTAGTTTGCAGATCTGCAGCAATCAGCGTCTGAAACGTGCCAAACACGCGAGCCGCCGTTTTCGGCCAGCGCATCCACCCTAAAATGGACTTCTCAGTCATCCGGGCGTTGATCAAAGCGGCAGGGGTGTTTCGCCTTGCGAGCGCTTGCAATAGATTTGGCCAAATTTCGCCTTCAGCAAAAATCGCGGCGTCGGGTTGCCAATGCGCAATAAACCGCTTTGCATTGCCCGGCGTATCGACCGGCGCCATTTGGTGGATCGTCCGCGCTCGAGAAAGTCGAACATCTTGCGTTAGAGCCTCACGCACCAAAACGGCCGCGGTTTGCGTCTGGCATGTGAATAAGAACGTCGCTGAGGCATTGCCCTGATCGATGATCCGTCTCGCGACCTCTAGGACGAGCTGAGATTCTCCAACGCTGGCGGCGTGAAACCACACAAGCCGACCTTGCGGGCGTGTTGGCACGTCTCGGACGAACCTTTCATGGATCCGATCCGCATCCTCTTTGCCTGCTTGTGCGCGACGATGAAAGAACGCGCCCAAAAAGGGCGCGATCAAAAACGTCAGCGTTTTGTATAAATAAAGTCCAAGCGGCATCAGGGCCTTATAGACCTATTGCGGGGCATTCGCCCACACTCAGTCTCAGCCGCCGAAAAAGCTTAGCGCGCTGCTATTCGGTGCAGCCGCGTCGGCGCCTTTATCATCCTTGCCATCTGGCGAGACGGAGAAGCCCATCCAAGCGAGAAGAAGCGCGATCGTGAAGTTACGAATGGCTATAAGCATACCGGTCATAATTTACCCCATATCCATATCGAATATCATTAAACTAGAATCGCGTTAACGGGAAGTGGTCAGGACAAAAAAAAGCACACCAGACAAATTTGTAATGTTTAGAGAATTTCGGGGAACCAGCGATGCAGATTGATCTAAACCATCTTCTCACCATGACCGGCGGCGATGTCGATCTCGCCGATGAGGTCCTCGATATCTTTCGAAACCAAGCTGATATTTGGGGGCGAATGCTCGATCCTAATAAGGACCAAACAGAGTGGGCCGACGCCGCACATGCGCTCAAAGGTGCGGGACTGAGCATTGGCGCAACGGAATTTGCTGAGAAATGTGCTGTGGTCGAGCGGACCGGAAGAGGGGAGGCGGTGCTCAGCCGCGTCGAAGCAGCGACCCTTTTATCCGAGCTCAAAGAAAACCTCGCTAAGGCAATCGAAGCCTGCGCTAAAGCAAGTTACGATTTATCCAAACCTGGTTTGAGATTATCGAAAGACTCAAACTCGTAAGCAATGCAGCGATCAATCATGGTCCGCCAAACAGGTTCAGCAATCGCCGGCGATAAGCCCTGTCGTTCGGCTTCCGCTTTCACCTTAGCCACAACATCCTCGATCCGCGGACGATCAAGCACGGCTTTGCGCTGACCTTTGATTCGCGCCGCAGCATCCATGAAGGACTGTCGCTCAACCATCAGCGCGACCAGCAAGCGATCTATGCGGTCCACTTCATGACGTACGTCCGCCATAGTCTCAGCGGTCTCACTTGTGTGAAATCGAACGTCTCGGTCTCGAAGGGTATCGGGCATGTCATCCGGCCTTTGGTTTAGCTCAATATGTGTTCACTCGACCGAAAAGGCGATGCGGTGCGGCGACGCGGGTTTTCTACCGGAAACAATTAGGCCTTCCGACGCGCGGTCGGAAGGCCTTCTTGCAGTTAGATTTTATCTATCGCTCGATAAAGCTCGGCATCCGGGCTTGGATGCGTGAACTGCGAGCAGCTTCGGCTTCCGTGATCAAAGCCTGCACAGCAGGATCATTGATCGCTTCCGCGAGTTGTCCGAGCGCTTTTAGCTCCTGCGCGGTCGCGCCAGCGGATGATGAGAAGAAGGGTAGGCCACCCGCCCCTTTGGGATAGCTGACGATCCGAACTTGAGTCTCAGCATCAATTTCAGCGAGCTCTTTGGCCTTTCGGATTGCAGTGGTCAGACCACCCAACTCATCAACCAGGCCATTGCCGAGCGCATCTTCGCCGCTCCACACGCGGCCGCGGGCCACTGCATCGACTTGCGATAGTGATAGGCCGCGTCCTTCGGCGACGAGCGTCGTGAACCGATCATAGCCTCGTTCGAGCCAGGCCCGAACCATTGAGCGCTGCTCGTCGGTAAACGCCTCCATTGTCGAGAACGCCCCAGTAAATGTGCCACCGACTTTAATTGACTCCGCATTAATTCCAATGCGCGCAAGGCCTTCTTCAATGGCGAACTTCCCGCCAAAAATACCGATCGATCCCGTGATCGTCGTGCGGTTGGCGATGATCCAGTCTGCGCCGGTGGAGACATAGTAGCCACCCGAAGCTGCCACAGACGCCATCGACACGATAACAGGCTTTTGCTCTTCTTCCTGGATGCGTTCGATCGCTCGCCAAATTTGATCTGAGGCTGAGGGCGACCCGCCGGGGCTATCAACCCGGAACACAATCGCTTCGACATCTTCGTCGCGACCCGCGTCGAGAATCGCTTCGGCGATCGTGTCGGAGGCAAACCCGTTACCTTCTTGGAAGAAGCTGCCACCGGCATCACCAGTGACGATCGGACCTTGCCCACCGACAACGGCGATGACAGGCGACCCAAATGGAGACGTTGGTTCTTCGTAAGATGAGATTCCGATCGAGATAGAATTTTCACCGGCACGCGCCAGTGCTGCATCAAGTGCATCTTCTGGCCATCCGAGCGCCGTCGCCAAATTCATCTCAACCATGGTTTCAGCGCTCATCGGGCTTGATTCGAGCGCGGCGCGAACTTGCGCGACACTCATCCCGCGATCCGTTGCAATATCGCTCAGCGAAATGTTCCAAAGCGACTCAGCGAGTTCTGTCATCGCAAGGCGATGCGGCTCCGTATATGTTTCTTCTTCGTATGTGTTCGGCGCGTTCTTATACTCGTACAAAGCTTCGAATTCGGGCGTCACTGAGATATTATCGAACAGACCTTTTAAGAACAGCGTCTCCAACGCCAAACCGCTCGCGATCAAATCCGTTCCCGGTTGCGCCCAAATCTCATCTGCACTCGCGATAGCACGATAGGTAGACGGTCCGCCGCCATAATTGCCCTGGCTGTGCGCGATGATGAATTTGTCCGCGGCTTTGAAATTGAGGAAAGCGTCGCGGAACTCTTCGGCGCGGGCAGAGCCGATGCCAAACTCGCTGCTGCGAATGAAGAGACCTTTGACTTGATCGTCTGAAGCGGCCGCATCGAGCTTCGCGATGACGTCGATAAAGCCAACGCTCTCTCCAAACAGAACTTCCGGTCCGGTGGATGCTGCTTGATCAGAATACCCATTCCGCAGATCCAGCGTGAGGACGATTGGGTTGCCATCATCTTGTCCGGTATCCGGTCCCGCGGAGCTGATCGCATCATTGATCGCAAATTGGATCATGGCGGTACCGATGAAGACGAGAAGAAAAAGTCCGACGATGGACCCAATGACGGCGCCCCCGAGAGATGCGAAAAAGGTTTTCATAAGCCGTGATGCTCCGGTTTAACATTTATCGGATAACGATATGGTCGTTAATATTCAATTTGTCAAAACATAAAGATCTTCAAGGTTGGTTGTGAATTCGTCGCAGGCGCTAAATCTCGCTCTGATCGTCTAAAAAAGCAGTTCCCAGATCGGGTGCGGTGTTTTGGGTGTTGCAAGCGGAAAATGGATTGGTTATGTCCGCCGCTCAGTTGGGGTGTCGCCAAGTGGTAAGGCACCGGTTTTTGGTATCGGCATTCCCAGGTTCGAATCCTGGCACCCCAGCCACCTCTCCTTGTATAACTTGATCGCTGTCCAACCACACGTGGTCTTGCTTTGCGCACTATATGTAATATTATTTCAAAAAGGCCTTGCAACTGCCTCAATTATGAATGAGAGTTTGACAAGCAGTTGAGCTTTTTGCAGAGGTGGCAGGGTATGCGAAGATGACCAGCGGTTAATCCCGTTCGCTGCGTAGAATAATAAAGACGACAAAGTCGCGAGGTCACAATTTGGGAGGAGGTGGGCTTTGCCCAATTTCCCTTGATACCTTTTCGGGGTGTGTTTGTCCCGGTTGATAGATTGTTCTGACAAGGGTCAGAACGTTAAAGAGTTTTCAGCGGCGCCATTAGGCGGCGCACCATTTGGAGAGTGAGAGGCAGACTTCATGAAGAATGTTCTGACACCGGCTCGCGGAGCCATTCTAGCATCGATCGTCGTTGGCTTTGCCGCGCCGTCTGTTGCACAGGGACTGGATCGCGCGATCGCGACCGGCGAACAGGCGACCCGCCGCGCCGAACAAGTTCAGCAGCAAATTAATCAGCTCGATGACGAGCGCTCAGACATGGTCGGTGAATTCCGGACCTTGCTACAGCGGAAAACCGCCGCAGAGCTTTATGCTCGGCAGCAAGCCGCTGCGGTCGAAAGCCAAGAGCGCGAAATCGCGTCACTGACCGATCAGCTCAGCCGTGTGGACGAGATCACCTCTCAGACCGTCCCAATGCTCGAAACCTTGATCGACGATCTTGACGCGTTCATCGACGCGGACCTGCCATTCCGTCTTGAAGAGCGTAAGGACCGCATCGCGCGCCTTCGAGAGTATCTCAGCGATCCAGCGATTTCTGTGACCGAGCGTTATCGCCAAATCATGGATGCCTACACCGCTGAAATGGAAGTCGGTCGTAAGACAGACACTTGGAAAGAGACGATCACCGTCGATGATAAAGAAGTCACCGTCGACATGGTGCTCTTCGGCCGTGTAGCCTTGGTCTACATGGACCCAACCGGTCGCTATGCAAAGCGTTACGACCGTGAGACCTCGTCTTGGGTTGACCTCGAGAACCGCTACAAAGCGGAAATCGAGAAAGCCATTCGCATCATCCAGGGTAAGCGCACCCAGGATGTGATGTACGTTCCAGCCACCAAGCTTGCTGTTCAGTAAGCCCCAATGGAGTTGAGGAAAGAACACATGAAATCGTTCACAAAATCACTTAAAACCATTGGGATCGCAGCAGCGTTTGCTGGCACATCAATGGTCGCCACTATGCCAGCCATGGCACAGTCCCTTTCAGATATTCTCAGCCGCGTTCAGCAGGACAGCCAAGAGCTTTCTGCGGAAAACCAGACGCGTCTTGATCAGTTCCGTCGCGCGACATCTGAGCAAGCCGCAGCAATGGAACAAGCGCGCGGTGAGTTGAACGCCGCAAACGCCCGCGGCAATGCGCTCAGCGCTCAATTCGATGAATATCAAGCACAAATCAACGAGCTTGACGCGCAACTTCAAGAGCAAGCGGGTGACTTTGGCCAGCTTGTCGGTGAATTCCGTGCCGTTGTCGGTGAGGTTCAGCCGCTGATGCGCGAATCACTCGCCAGCTTCGACTATCCAGGTCGTTATGAAGCCCTTTCCGAGGTCGCAGAGGCGGTTGCGCTTCCGACTCGCGAAGAGCTCGATCGTCTGCCAAAAGCGATCCTTCGCGAGATGATTGCTCAATCAGAAGTGAAAACCTTTACGGCGCCTGTTTCTATGGGTGGCTCAGATGAGTCCGTCCAAGACGTCGAAGTGACTCGCGTTGGTACCTTCATCGCGGCGACCAATAATGATGCAGGCTTCGTCACCATTGAGCGTGCTGGTAGCGGCGACTTCTTCCTAGAGAAGCTCGAGCGTCAGCCTGGTGGACGTTTCCGCAGCGCCTTTAACTCACTTATTCGTGCCGATGCTGGTCAAACCATGACCGTGCCATTCGACCCGAACCGGGGTGAGCTGTTCAAAATTGAAGGCGACAAGCCAAGCCTCGCTGAGCGTATCGGCCAAGGCGGCACGATCGGTTACATCGTTATCGGTCTTCTGATCTTCGGTCTGACCGTAGCCTTGTACAAGATCATCACGCTCTTCTTCATGGGCAACGCGATCCGCGCGACCGCGAAAACGAAGCAAGCTGGCGACGGTAACCCACTCGCCCGTGTCTTCGAAGCTTATGAAACCAATAAGAACGCTGACCTTGAGACCCTCGAACTCAAGCTGGACGAACAAATCCTGCGTGAGTCACCGAAAATCGAGCGCTTCAACGACATCGTTAAAGTGCTTGCTGCGGTGGCCCCACTTATGGGTCTACTCGGTACAGTTATCGGTATGATCATCACCTTTACCGCGATTACAAACTTCGGTGCCGGTGATCCGAAACTGATGGCTGGCGGTATTTCAGTTGCGCTTATGACCACAGTGCTTGGTCTGGTGGCCGCGATCCCACTTCTTCTGACCCACGCTTTGGCAGCTGCCATGGCGCGCGGCAACCAGCAGATCTTGGATGAGCAAGCCGCTGGCCTCGTGGCCGAACGTGCAGAACGCGGAGGGATGGCGTAAGCCGCCCTAGATCGGGAGCCCGAATATGTTGGGAATGACCGAACTTCAGGAGTTCTTGGCCCGCGGAGGGCCAGTGCTTCTATGGATCATGGGAGCCACATTTGTGATGTGGGCCCTGATCCTGGAGCGCCTGTTCTACTTCCGCGTTGCCCATGCTTCTGTTGCTGAGGAGGCTCTGTCGGAGTGGCGTTCGCGCTCCGATAGGAAGTCTAAACTCGCGCACTGGGTAAAAGACAAACTCGTTTCTGAAGTCCGTCAAAAGGCACAAGCAAATGTTTCATTTGCAAAGGCTATGGTGGCGCTCGCGCCGCTGCTCGGACTGCTCGGAACGGTGACCGGTATGGTGACTGTGTTTGACAATATGGCGATCACGGATGGTGCGGACGCGAAAGCGCTCTCACGCGGCGTATCGCAGGCAACGATCCCGACAATGGCGGGTATGGTTGCATCGATCTCAGGCATTCCGTTCGCGACCGGAATGGACAAAAAGGTTCGCCGTGTTGTCCAGGAAGTTGAAGACCAGATGGAGATTGGCTGATGAGAGGACGTGCAAGTCGCCCGAGTGACGAAGCTGCTGTCGATCTGACCCCGATGCTCGACGTGGTCTTTATTCTGCTTATCTTCTTCATCGTGACCTCGACTTTTATTCAAGAGGAAGCGCTCGGAGCTGAGCCACCACCACCGCAGACGAATGCGCCAAGCAATCCTGCTCCAGCGATTATCGTTTACATCGATGAAAGCGATCAGATCCGGGTGAACCGGAAGCTGACCGACATCTCAGCGGTTCGTGGTGGTATGGAGCGGGCCCGTGCCGAGAACCCGGAAAGTGCCTTGATCATTCAAGCACATCCACAAGCTCGGACTGGGACAATTATCGAAGTGCGCGACATCGCATATGATGCACAAATGGAGCGGGTGAATATCGTCCGTTCTGCAGGCTAGAGGAGGCTAAGTATGGCACGTAAAGCACGCGAAGCAGCGAGCAGCGCCGAAGATGACGTCAACCTCACGCCAATGCTCGACGTGGTGTTTATTCTTCTGATCTTCTTCATCGTTACGGCTCAGTTTATTCGTGAGCCTGGCGTTGAGATTGATCGGGTCGACGTGAACAATAAGGAGCGGCAAAACCCGCTCGGTATTTTGATCGCGATTGATGCCAACAGCGAAATCTACATGAACAAGCAAGTGGTACCGCTGTCAGAAGTTGGCTTCCGTATCCGTGAGCTGCGCGAAGACAATCCGAAAGGACGTCTGGTCGTACAAGCGGACTCAGAAGCTCAAGCTGGGGTGCTCATCGACCTTATGGAGGTCGTCAACGAGGTCGATAATCTGGGACGTGTCCCATTGTCGGTCGTGAACCAATAGAGGAGGGACTCGATGTTTGCTAATCCATTGATCCGTATTGCGATTGGGATCCCAATTGCGATTGTTGTTACACTGATCCTCTTTCACTCAATGCGTCTTTTGATCAGCGCGGATTTTGAGGAACCTGAAAATCTTCGTGAATACAATCTAGAGAGCATTACGCCTGAGGCTCAGGAAGAGGAAGTTACTCGGCGCGCCCGCAACAAGCCGCGCAAACTGAACAATGCAGACAAGCCTCCACCACCGCCAAAGCTGACCGCGAGCAAATCAGACATCGATCTGCCGACGCCAAACATTCAAGGTGCCCCGCCGAGTGAAATCCCGGCCACACGTCTGAATTCTCTGGCAATTGATCCTGTCGCGATTTCTGACCGTGATGCTCAGCCAATCCGCCCACCTGTGCCGACCTATCCGTCGCGCGCTGCAGAACGCGGCATTGAAGGCTCTTGCGATGTCCGCTTCGACGTGGACACACGCGGCAAGCCTTACAATGTCGAGGCGGATTGCACGGACCGCGTCTTCAAACGTGAAGCGGAGCGCGCAGTGAGCCGAGTAGAATTTGCGCCGAAGATTATTCGGGGCCAAGCGGCCGAGCGCCGCAACGTGGTTTACCCGCTCGAGTTCAAACTCGACGGTTAGCACTCAAACAGGGCAGGGGAGCCTGATCGCTCCCCGCCCCACTATTCTTGACGCTGTAACAAAGTTACATATACTCATAGAATAGACCGAATGCCGGGAACTCCAGTCCTACGCACTGTGTAACTGGCACTACAACCGACTTACGAAGCCCAGTTCTGATCTGGGTCGCCGATAGGCGGAGAGGAGTGAAACGAAATGATTAAGAAGCTCATGAAAGGCGCAGCCGCGATTGCCATCATGACGTCTATCGGCGTCGGCACTGCTGCCGCTCAGGCTTGTGAAGAAACACAGTTCAGCTCAGTCAATGCCGAGAATTATCTCAAAGCTGAAACCGAACTGATGGTGAATGAGAACCCGCAGGCGGCTTTGCAGGCTTTGAATGCGCTACGGGCGCAGGAATTGAACTGTTACGAAGAAGGCGCTGCCATGCAGCTAAGCGCCGCGATCAAAATTCAAACAGAGGACTATGTTGGCGCGATCGCTGATCTCGAAACGATGATCGCACGCGGCTTCATCTCTGGCGACAATGTCAAATCGACTTACTACAATATCGCGCAGCTTTATCTGACCACAGACAACAAAGAAAAGTCTTTGGAGTATTATGATCGTTGGATGAGTGCTGGTGGCGTTCCGGATCGCTCCCAGAAATGGACACTGGCGGTTCTTTACCAACAAATGGACCGCTTCCCAGAAGCGCTGAATTGGGCCGAGCAAGTGTTTGCCGAAGATGGCCCTGGCGCTGAGCGTCAGGTCTATGATTTCCTGATCTTCTTGTATGACAAAACCGGCAATTTCGCGAAAAAGGCAGAGCTCCTAGAAATCCTGCTCGCCCGCGACCCCACCGATCGCCAACTATGGGACGCTATTGCAGGTGACTATTTCCGCGGTGGACAAGAGCGCAAAGCTTTTGAAGTTCAAAAGGCCATGTATCTTGGCGGCATTCTTCAAACCGAAGACGAGCTCATGCGGGTTGTAAACTTCTACAACTCTTTCGACGTTCCATACGCAGCGGCGAAAATCCTCGAAAAAGAGATGAACGCTGGACGCATTTCAGCGACCTATCAGCGGCTCGAGCTGCTCGCCAACCTTTATCAGGTGGCCCGTGAGTTCGATAAAGCGATCCCAGTGATCGAACGTGCTGCTGAAATGGCCCCAGACGGCAAAATGTATGAGCGCCTTGGCCGCTCTTACAGTGAGCTGCAAAACTGGGCGGAAGCCGAGGAAGCCTTGATCAACGCGATCAATAAAGGCGGACTTTCAGACTCTGGATTGGCGTGGGTTTTAGTAGGTCAGTCTCGCTATGAACGCGATGACCGCGCTGGCGCCCGCGAAGCGTTCCGAAATGCCAATAATCGCGGAGGTCGCGGTTGGATCGACTTCATGGCGGCGGAAGACAATACGGCGCGCGCGCTGGTCATTTTCGACGCGCAAAACGAAGTGAACGACTACAAGAAAGAGAAAGAGCGCTGCGAAGACCTTGAGGTTATCGGCAACGCACCTGAATCTTGTCAGACAGTTGATGAGCGTTTAGCCGCCGCCGAAGAAGCGCTAGCGGAGATCGTTGGCGACGTCTAAGCGACAGCAAACTTGACTTCACAAGCCCCGGACAACACGTCCGGGGCTTGTTGTTTTTTCAAAAGCGTGAAACCAAGGCGGACATGGCTGATCTGAGTGTAAAAACAAAAGAAGATGAGGCGATTTGCGACCGTATTCTCGAGTTAGAAACGCCCATGCAATCGCGCACATTTAAGTGGGCGGAAATCAATACAGGCAGTTGGAATCGCGAGGGCTTAGAGAACCTCGCACCGCAGCTCGGAGACGCTTATAGTGCGCTCGAAGCCGACATTGAGCTGATCAAAACCGACCCGTTCGAAAAGGTGAACGACAAAGGCGAGGTTGAGGGATTCGAAACCGGTCCAGTGATCCGTATTTCCGCGCGCCCGGATGCAGAGATGCAGGTCATCATGAGCGGGCACTATGATACTGTGTTTCCCCCAAACACCTTCACCGAAATCAACGATCTCGGCGACGGCAAATTTAATGGCCCCGGATTATCAGACATGAAGGGTGGGTTGTCGGTTATGTTGGGCGCCCTGCAAGCGTTTGAAGCGGGCCCACTCAAGGACAAGCTCGGCTATCAAATCGTCATCACGCCCGACGAAGAAACCGGCAATTTCGCAAGCGCTCCGTTTTTGACCAAAGCTGCTCAATCCGGCGCGATGATCGGCATGACCTATGAGCCATGTATGGACACAGGCGCAATGTCTGGTGGGCGCAAGGGCTCTGCTGTCTTCGATATCGTTCTTCATGGACGCTCCGCCCATGCGGGCCGGGCAAAAGAGGAAGGTCGAAGCGCGCTCGAAGCAGCAGCGTCAATGGTGGTCGCGCTGGAAGCCCTCAACGGACAACGTGACGGCGTCACCTTCAATGTGGGGTCGATTGATGGCGGGAGCGCCGTCAATATTGTGCCCGACCTCGCCATTGTTCGTTTTGGCGCGCGCGCCCCGGATGCTGAGGCCGCCGCTTGGGCCACTGCTCAAGTCGAGCGACTATTGCACGAAGCGGAGGCCCGCGATGGTATACATGGCCACATGCATGGTGGTTTCTATCGTCCACCAAAGCCTCGCAATGACGCGCAACAAGCCTTATTCACCGCAGTGTCTGAAACAGGAAGAGCCATCGGCTTGGAGCTCGAATTCGTCGATACGGGCGGCGTTTGCGAAGGCAACAATATCTTTGCTGCTGGAGTTCCCAATGTGGATACGCTCGGCGTTATGGGCGGCCGGATTCACTCCGCAGAAGAATATGTCATCATGTCGAGTTTTGTTGAGCGCGCACAGCTGTCTGCCTTGCTCCTCAACAGGATCGCAGATGGCCGGCTTGATGCTCGCAAAATCAAGGCTTTAATGGGATGAAATCGCCTTACGTAATGCGTCCGGCACGTTTGTCGGACTTTGAAGAGTTTTATTCTATGGCGGTCGAATCCGGGCCGGGTTTTACCTCGCTGCCTGAAGATGAAGGTATTCTGCGTCAAAACTTGGAGAAAGCCGAAGCGTCTTTCGCCGGAAGCCTCGAGCAACCCGAGTACGGCAAATACCTGATGATGCTCGAAAATGTCGAGACCGGTGAGCTCGCTGGGTGTAGCGCGGTCAAAGCAGGTGTCGGGATTAAATCACCCTTCTTCAACTACCGGATCATCACACTCGCACAGGCAAGCCAAGAGGCTGAACGCCGGTTCGATATGGACGCATTGATCCTGACCAATGAGTTTGTCGGCTGTACGGAAGTGGGCACACTGTTCTTAAGGCCCCAGCATCGTGGCGGCGGCGGGTTAGGGCGCTTATTGGCTCAATCGCGCTACCTCTTGATGACGACACGCCCGGAATGGTTTGGCGAGAAGGTCATCGCGGAGCTCCGCGGGGTTGTCGATCAAAATGGGGACACGCCATTCTGGGAGTGCCTGGGTCGGCATTTCTTCAAAATGTCCTTCCCGGAAGCAGACCAATTATCAGCGACGACCGACAATCAATTTATTGTCGACCTGATGCCGAAATATCCAATCTATGTCGATCTACTACCGGACGAGGCCCGCGAAGTGATTGGTCGTTGCCATACGGATGGCGTGCCGGCGTTTAAGCTTCTCGAATGGGAAGGCTTCTCGTTTGAGCGCGTGGTCGATATTTTCGATGGCGGGCCGATCATGCAAGTCTCAAGAGATATGTTGCGAACCTCGCGAGAGAGCCGTGTCATGGAACTCGAAGTTGGGCCTGCCACAGGCGCGTCTGGGATTGCCTCGCGAACTGATCTTGGGGGCTATCGCGCTTGCTTGGTCGAAGGTGCCGTGATCGGCGAAACACGGTTCATGACATCGCAAGAGACGCTCGACAAATTACAACTCAAACGCGGCGATAAAGCCCGTATTTGGCTCAGGAGTTAGCATGGCCAAAAGCGTATACATAAATGGGCGCTGGTCGGACGGAAAAGATGACTGGTTCGAGAAGACCAATCCCGCGGACGGTGAAACGAGCTGGGACGGTCAAGCGAGTAGCGCGGATCAAGTCTCAGAAGCTGTTCTGGCCGCCCGAAAAGCCCAAACCGATTGGGCTCGCCGCCCGCAGCACGATCGCACCACAATTTTAGAAGCCTACGCCGAAGAGGTTCAAAAGCGCTCTGAACAGATCGCCACTGCGATTAGCCGAGACATGGGTAAGACCGCCTGGGAGGCGAAAGCTGAAGCAGGCGCCATGGCTGCGAAAGTTGGCATCTCCATCAAAGCGCAAGTTGAACGGGCGGGAACTTCCTTCAGTGAAGCGGCGTTCGGCTCAACCCATCTGACCCATCGTCCGCATGGCGTGATGGCCGTGTTCGGACCGTTCAATTTCCCAGGTCATTTGCCGAATGGTCATATCGTTCCCGCGCTCTTGGCGGGCAATACATGTGTTTTCAAACCATCAGAACTCGCGCCATCCGTGGCACACATCATGACGGACGCTTTCGAGGCCGCGGGCCTTCCAGAAGGCGTTCTCAACGTCGTCCAAGGCGGACGGGAGACAGGCGCAGCCCTACTAGATGGAGACATAAATGGCCTGCTGTTCACAGGATCGGCGCAAACCGGTTTGTTCTTCCATAGGCACTTCGCCGGACGCCCCGAAGTCATCCTCGCGCTCGAAATGGGTGGCAACAACCCACTCATCATATGGGACCCGGCGGATGTCGCAGCAGCCGCCGACATCGCGGCGCAATCGGCGTTCTTCACCACTGGACAACGCTGTTCGTGCGCCCGCCGTGTGATCTTACCGAAGGGCAAGTGGGGCGACCAAGTGGTGGAAGCAATCGTCGCGCGCGCGAAAGGGCTGCAAATTGGAGACTATACGGAAGAGGGCGCTTTTATGGGGCCGCTGGTGTCTGAACAAGCCGCGCAGAACGCGATCGACTTCCAAATGATGATTTCAAAGAAGGGCGGTAAATCGCTTCGGCGCTTGAAGCGTTTGGACCGCGGCGACGCTTTTGTCACCGCCGGCGTCATCGACATTACCGAAGCCAATGACATCCCAGATGAGGAATTGTTCGGGCCACTCATGCAAATCATGCGCGTCGATCAATTTGATGACGCCATCCACTTCGCCAATGACACGCATTATGGCCTATCTGGTGGACTCGTCAGCGATGATGACGCGCTCTGGCTGCGTGCTCATGCGGAGATGAAGGCCGGTATCCTCAATCGTAATCGCCCGACCGCAGGCGCCAGCGGCGCGATGCCGTTTGGTGGCCCTGGATTGTCCGGAAATTTCCGACCCGGCGCTTATTACGCAGCTGACTACTGCGCCTGGCCGCAAGCGAGCCAAGTGTCAGACGAAGCCGTACGTCTTGGCGCGGTGGGATTCCCGAAGTAGACAGCGCACAATCCATTTTGGCCTCGCCCTGAGCCTGTTGAGACGCGAGCGCCAACCATATCCATTCGGGCGATAAGGACCGCCCTTCAGCAGGCACAAGGCAGGGGTTTCCATGTCTTCCAATACAACAGTCGAAGTCAATTTTGATGGCCTGATCGGGCCGAGCCATAATTATGGCGGCATGTCAGATGGCAATCTCGCCAGCCAGAACAATGCCGGCGATGTCTCTAATCCACGGGAAGCGGCGCTGCAGGGGCTGGAGAAGATGCGCTTCTTAGTCAAAGCGGGATTCGTTCAAGGCGTTTTACCTCCACTCGATCGGCCGGACTTCCGCTTTCTCGATGATGCAGGCTTCGTTGGGACGGATGCTGAGATGATTGAAGCGGCCGCCAAGCGCGCGCCGCGGCTCCTGAAGGCAGCTTACTCAGCGAGCTCCATGTGGACGGCGAATGCGGCGACAATCTCGCCCTCGGCAGACACGGCAGACGGGCGCTTACATATTAGCACGGCGAATTTGTCGTCCATGTTGCATCGCTCACTCGAACATCCCGAAACGGTGGCGTCGCTGGCAACGATCTTCGATGACCCAGATCATTTTGCGGTTCATGCGGCGCTGCCTATGCACGCAGACTTCTCTGATGAAGGTGCCGCGAACCATGTGCGTCTATGCGCGCAGCATGGGGCAGAAGGCGTTGAACTGTTCGTTTATGGCCGTGAGGCTGGCGAAAGCGTTGCCGGATTTCCCGCCCGCCAGACAAAACTCGCCAGCGAAAGCATTATCGGCCGACATGGCCTCAGTCCCGACCGTGTAGTGCTGGCACGTCAATCGACAAAAGCCATTAATGCCGGCGCATTTCACAATGATGTGGTTTGCGTTGGAACTCTCGATACCTTGTTCTTCCATGAACATGCTTTTGAAGACACGCCAGCGACCTTGGACGCGATCCGATCAGCCGCAGATGGCCTTTTCGATCTAAAGCCCGTGATGGTGCCGGAAGAAGAAGTCCCGCTCGAAGACGCCATCCGCTCTTACCTGTTTAACTCACAATTGCTGCAATGGCCCGGTGAAGACCGCTTGGTGCTTGTTGCACCCATAGAAACGCAAGAGACGGCGAGCACCCGCGCATTCTGCGAACGTATGGTCGACGGCAACGGTCCGATTGGCCGCGTGCAATATGTCGATGTGCGTCAATCGATGCGAAATGGAGGCGGCCCCGCCTGCTTGCGCTTGCGCGTAGTGATGAGCGAAGAACAAATCGCGGCGTGTCACCAAGGCGCTTTGCTCACGGAAGCAAAGATAGATGCGCTGCAGGCAGTCGTTCGGGCAACGTATAGAGACCGCCTCAGCGCTGCAGACCTGGCCGATCCAAATTTTGCGAGCGAGTGCGCGCAGGCAAGAGCGGAGCTCCTCAAGGTTCTGGATCTTGAGAGCCTTGTCTTTTAATGGCGCGATTTCCGTTTGAAATCCTGGCCACTGACGGGGCAGCGCGCACCGGAACGTTGACGACACCGCGCGGTGTAATTCGAACCCCCGCCTTCATGCCTGTTGGCACGGCGGGGACCGTCAAAGCCCTCTACACAGACCAAGTGAAACAAACCGGTGCCGATATCATACTCGGAAACACATATCACTTGATGCTTCGTCCCGGTGCAGAACGGGTCAAACGTCTAGGAGGCCTGCACGCGTTCAGCAAATGGGACGGCCCGATGCTCACCGATAGCGGTGGCTTTCAAGTCTGGTCTTTATCCCAATTGCGCAAAATGGATGCCGACGGGGTCACATTCCGAAGCCATATCGACGGCTCAGAGCATCGCCTCACACCAGCCCGCAGTATTGAAATTCAAGCAGACCTTTTGGGCGCTGATATATCCATGCAGCTGGACGAATGCACAGACTATCCTTGCTCGCACGAAGAGGCTGAGCGATCTATGGCCTTGTCACTCGACTGGGGACAAAGGTCGTTGGACGCCTTTGGAGACCGTGAGACGCAAACCTTGTTTGGTATCGTTCAGGGCTCGAACTATCCTGATTTACGCGAAGTTTCGGCCAAAGCGGTTTCCGAGCAAGGATTTGGCGGGATTGCGCTCGGCGGATTGGCGGTCGGTGAAGGCCACGATCAAATGTGCGCCACGATCGATATGACCGTACCGTTTGTTCCGAAGGATATGCCGCGTTATGTCATGGGCGTGGGCAAACCAATTGACCTTGTTGAAGCGGTTGCGCGCGGGATTGATATGTTTGATTGCGTCTTGCCGACCCGCGCCGGCCGACATGGGCAGGCTTGGACCTGGGACGGCCCGATCAATCTCAAGAATGCGAAATTTGCGGAAGATCTCTCACCGCTCGATCCGGATGTGCCAAGCCCAGCGAGCCAGGACTATAGCCGCGCTTATCTCCATCACTTGATCCGATCTGGTGAATATCTCGGCTCTATGGTCTTGAGTTGGCATAATATCGCGTTTTTCCAAGCCTTGATGGCACGGATGCGGGATGAAATCGCGGCCGGCAATTTTGAGGCATTCAGAGCCGAATATGCGCGTCGTTGGGCCAGCACGAAGTCACGTCCAAAAGCGGACCAAACCGATTAGCGAAAGACGATTTTCGGATCCTCTTCCGGTAAAGGTAGCGGCGCGGCCGGGAAGGCGCAGCCTTTGACCATGCCCATCCCTTTTAGGAAGGTTCGCCGGTGTGACCCACGCTCATACGCCTTGCGGACCTTGGTGGCATGGCTGTTCGCACCCGTCACCGTTCTGACAATGCCACGGTATGGTATGAGTCCCGAGGCGCTCGACGACACCGTATCGAGGAATGCAGTCGACGCGCCATCGGCGGCCCGCTCACTAAGGCCTTTCTTGTCTGGCGGCGGGATATCCCAGTCCCGCCCCAGCAAGGCATCTAAGCGCGTCACCTCGCGACCAATGTCGTCGCATGAAATTTCAAGTTCGACATTGTAAGGGTTCTTAATCGTTTTGAGGTATTCAGGGATCTCATCCCGGATCAGATTGACGTCTTCCAGGGGGGACATCGCGGCGTCACCAAAGCCGTCTTGAGACTGTTGGATCGCGCGTTCTGTCGCGCCAATGTTTTCAGAGTCGGTCGTGTCTGCGGATTGTGTCGGAGTCGACGCACACGCAGCGCAGAGCAGGGCGGCGAGGCTGGCAGAAATAAGTGTTTTCATCTCAGCAGTTTGCGCTGCGAAGGTGGCAAAAACAAGATTATGCAGACGTGCTGATTTTGCGCAGCCAAAAAACGTTGACCCCAGGCAGGCACTCAACTATGTCGGCCCTTCGGATGCGCCCATAGCTCAGTTGGTAGAGCAACTGACTTTTAATCAGTAGGTCACAGGTTCGAATCCTGTTGGGCGTACCATTCTTCTACAAATCTGATTCACGCGGTTTGCGCGAAGAGCTATGGTCTGGCGCATACGCTCTGTAAGAGCCGTGTCCCCATAGTATCATTATTTCTCATAATGTTGATTATCGAATTTTTTCTTACGCGCGCGTGCCAGTGATACGCATCCATTGATAAGCTGAAACACCATCAGGGCTGGTCGCTGGAGTGACCGTGGTGCGACGATCGCTGTCCACGGCATCATTCTTGACGTCTCCCCTCTTCCCGTAGCGCCCCCACGTTTCGTCCTCCAAGCTCGTCGTCGGCCTCAGCCTGTTTATTTGAACGCGAGCCCAATCCTCTCAGTTGAACCGTCGCAGAACCGATGGAATAACCGAACCAGTCGTTCCAAATCGCTGAAAAGGCCCCCATGCCCGCGCCACGTTTAAGCATTCGCATCGATCTCCCCTCTGGTCAGAGGTTCGGACCAGGCAAAGCTGCCTTGTTGCGTACGCTGCAAATGACGGGGTCAATCCGTGCGGCGGCGGAGGTCTTAGACATGTCGTATCCGCGCGCGCTCAAGCTTATTGACCAAATGAATACCAGCTTTCAGAGCCCGCTGGTCATCACGCAACATGGTGGATCAGCGGGCGGCGGCGCGGCTATCACACAAATGGGCGAAGACGTTCTGGCACTCTATGACGCCCTCTGCGAAGACGCACAGCGTCAAAACCACACGATTTTGGATAAATTTGAGACACTTTTGGCGGAATAGACTGGCGCCGAACTCAATCGTCATTTACATCGCTTTTATGGCCGCTTTAGCGAATACCGGCGAGCACGCAGCCGACGTCTTGTCTCGAATGAGTCTTTGGCTCGATCGAGGTGAGCCATGCGCGCTGGTGGTCGTGACCTCTACTGAAGGGGGCGCCGTGCGCGCGCCAGGCGCGTTAATGGCAGTCAATGAAACAGACCTGTTCGGATACATCTCAGGCGGCTGCATCGATGAGGATGTTGCGCTTCAAGCACGCGAAGCGATGGTGACGAACACGCCTAAGGCGCTCCGTTATGGCGCGGGCTCGCCATTCGTAGACCTGCCGCTGCCCTGCGGGGGCGCAATTGACGTGTTGATCGTTCCGAATCCAGACGCGCGCGTCATACAAAGCGCCGCAACCGCTTTGACAGACCGACGCAACGTTGCGCTTCGGTTTGAGTCGAATGGGAGGATCGCTGAAGACGCGACGATGCCGCAAACGTCCGGGCAAGCGTGGCATTTCGACTATGCGCCCAAGCTCAAGCTTCGGATTGCGGGTCGCGGCGCAGACCCACTCGCCTTAGCGACGATTGCGCAAGCCGCGGGATACGGCGTGCACTTACAATGCGTTGACGAGGAAGATTTGGCGGCCGCCAAAACGGCTGGGGTATCATGCATCGAAAAGCTGGATACACCGTCGGCTTTATCAAGCCCCCAAGACGACCCTTGGACGGCGTTCGTCTTGATGTTTCATGATGGCAGCTGGGAAGTTCCGCTTTTGCAGCAAGCCTTATCCGGTGACGCGTTTTATGTCGGCGCCGTGGGCAGCAAACGCACGCATACCATTCGTCGAGATCGATTGATGGAGGCCGGTTGCTCAGCAGACGACATCGAACGGGTCAGTGGGCCAATTGGACTTGTCCCCTCTTTACGGGACGCCTCGATGCTGGCGGTATCAACCCTAGCCGAGATCGTTGATCGGTTTCCCGCTCGCTCCGTCGCAACCCGCGCAAAGACGGCGGTCCTTTTGCTCGCCGCCGGCAGCGCGAGCCGGTTTGGCGCGGGTGACAAGTTGCTGGCTTCGCTCAATGGATACGCAGTTTTAGAACATGCAGCCTCGGCCGAATTGCCGTCGACCCTGAATGTAAAACTGGCTGTTGTGGCGACGGGCCAAATCGAGCGCGCTCAAATCTTAGAGCGCGCCGGCTGGACCGTGATCGAAAACCCAGACGCTTCGCTCGGACAATCTTCATCTCTCGCGCATGGCATGGAAGCTGTGATTGCGCGCGGCGACATAGATCAGATCGTCGTCATTTTAGGGGACATGCCGAACGTCCCTCGAAACCACTTTGATAGCCTCCTGAAAGCCGCAAACTCGAGTGCTATTTCTACTGTTATGAGTGACGCGAATGGCGTGTTGAGCCCCCCTGCTCTGTTCCAGCGCCAGCATTTTGAAGCACTGACCCGCCTGAACGGAGATCAAGGCGCAAAAGCGGTCTTCATTGAAGCCGCGGGGTCTGGCGCAACTGTCCCCCTCACCCCGCATCAAGCGATGGATATCGACACGGTTGAAGATCTCGAACGTCTGAAGGAAACGGCTGATGCCTGATGGACTCGCCCCCGCTCGCAAACCCTTAGTTGATCAATTTGGGCGGCAGGTGACTTACCTGCGCATGTCGGTCACGGATCGCTGCGATTTGCGATGCACCTATTGTATGTCTGAGCACATGCAATTCCTGCCCAAAAAAGAATTGCTGAGCATCGAAGAGCTCGATCAAGTCGCGCAAGCCTTCATTCAGCGCGGTGTCTCCAAGATCCGGATCACAGGTGGCGAGCCTTTGGTCCGAAAAGGCATGCCGGAACTGTTTCAGCGCTTGGGACGCTATCTGGGCCAAGGTTTAAACGAGCTCACCCTCACCACCAATGGCACGCAATTGGCGCAACACGCTCAAATGCTTGCTGATAATGGCGTGCGGCGGATCAATGTCTCGCTCGACTCTCTCGACCCGGTCGTTTTTGAACGGGTGACGCGCCGTGGCAAGCTCGATCAGGTGCTCGCAGGTATCGATGCGGCCTTGGACGCAGGGCTGAAAATCAAGATCAACACAGTCGCCTTGAAGCACGAGAACTTGCGGGAACTCCCAGACCTGATTTCTTGGGTGCATCAAAAGGGCATGGACGTCACGCTAATTGAAGTCATGCCGCTCGGCGAAACTGGCGAAGATCGTAAAGATCAATATGTGCCACTGCCCATGGTTCGGGATCTTCTGGAGGAGCGCTGGACTTTGCAAGAAGACGCCAAGATCGACGCCAATGCCGGACCGTCCCGATACACGCGAGTAGAGGAAACAGGCGGTCGCTTGGGCTTCATTACGCCGCTTACAAATAATTTCTGCGCCGGATGTAATCGCGTGCGCGTCACATGCACCGGTCGGATTTACATGTGCTTGGGACAGGATGATCACATCGACCTACGCAGCGCTCTGCGCGAAACACCAGACCCAGACAAAGCGCTCGACGCCTGCCTCGACCGCGCGCTGTTCAAAAAACCTGAGCGTCATGAATTTGCGATTGAGCGTCGCGGACAAGACCCGTCGCTCAAGCGGCATATGTCGGTGACAGGAGGCTAGAATGACAAAGATCATCTATTTTGGTCGCCTCAGCGACGTCACCGGGAAGGACGAAGAACGCCTCGATCTACCAAGCCATATTGAGACTGCCGGTGCGCTTCGATCTTGGTTAGACCAGCGATTTGAAGCGGATGGCGCACTCATGGAGCCCAGTGTGCGCATCGCCATAAATAGCGAAATCATTTTCGACGATGAACCGCTCGCGCAAGCGCGCGAAATTGCATTCATGCCTCCAGTTGGAGGCGGTTAAGTGCTGCGAGTATCCGCCGATCCAATAGATAGTGCTGCGCTCCTGAGATCATTTGAGCAAGACGTTGGCGACGCAGGCGGAATAGTCTCCTTTTCAGGTCGTGTGCGATCTGGCGCGCAAGGTGGCGATGTGATCACGCTGCATCTTCAAGCTTATTCTCCCATGACGGAGAACGGTATTGAGACCGCCATGACGAAAGCCCGGCACCGCTGGGCGCTCACCCATGCCATAGTCGCGCACCGCATCGGCGACATGAAACCTGGCGAGACAATTGTCTTTGTGGCCACCGCCTCCAAACATCGACGCGCAGCTTTTGAAGCGGCTGATTATTTGATGGATTACCTCAAGACTGACGCCGTCTTTTGGAAGAAAGAAACGACCTCGACCGGCGACACTTGGATTGAGCCGCGCGAGGAAGATTATTCAGACGCCACCCGCTGGGCGGCAGAGTAAGCGAGTAAAAGTATGGTAGGAATAGACGAGTCTTTGATCTTCACACCGGTTCGCATTGCGATCTTGGTGGTCAGCGACACAAGAACGCTCGAAACAGATACATCAGGCGCTTTGCTCGCAGACCGTATTACCGAGGCCGGGCATGTCGTGGTGACACGCGAAATCGTAAAAGACGATCCGGCTCTCATTCAAGCGCGTGTACAAAGCTGGATTGATGACGCGAGTGTCGACGTCGTCATTTCAAGCGGCGGAACCGGACTAACTGGGAGAGATGTCACGCCCGAGGCAATCACGCCTTTGTTCGAAAAGACGATTGATGGCTTCTCTGTTATCTTTCACCAAGTCAGCTATCAAAGCGTTGGCCTCTCAACCCTTCAATCACGCGCGGTTGCCGGGCTTGCGAAGGGAACTTTCATCTTTTGTCTTCCTGGCTCGCGCGGCGCGGTCAAGGATGGCTGGGATAAAGTCATTTCATATCAATTGGATAGCCGTCATAAGCCCTGCAACCTCGTCGAATTGATGCCGCGTTTGATGGAGACATAAATGTCGGATCTTACGCATATTGGTCCGGATGGACGTGCACGCATGGTCGATGTCACAGACAAAGCGGACACAGATCGTATCGCGCTGGCGCATGGCTATGTCCGCGTGTCGCAAGTTGCGTTTGATCTGGCGACCGGGCGCGATAGTAAGAAAGGTGATCCAATCGCCATCTCCGAGCTTGCCGGCATTATGGCGGCCAAGAAGACGTCTGACTTGATTCCATTATGCCACCCGCTCCCCATTACGGGCGTCAAAGTCGACATTACGCCGCTTGAAGAGAGCTTGGATTTCGAAGTCACAGCTCGTGTCAAAACGACCGGAAAAACCGGCGTGGAAATGGAAGCCCTTACGAGCGTTTCTGCGGCCTGCCTCACACTTTATGATATGCTCAAAGCCGTTGATAAATCGATGATCATTCACGGCATCGAGCTTTTAGAGAAATCTGGGGGCAAGTCCGGTTTGTATCGAAAGCCAGACTCGTGAGTGGTTTGATAAGCGTCACGGATGCACTCGCAAAAATAGAAACGCATCGCCCCAAACCGGGGTCGGAAACAATCGCATTAGAGCAAGCTTTCGGGCGGCGCCTTGCCACTCCGATCATTTCCAAACGCACGCACCCTCCAGCAGCGATGTCAGCCATGGACGGTTATGCGGTGCGGCTCGAGGATGTTCGCACAGGAAATGCGACGCTGCGAGTGATCGGTGAGGCACCCGCGGGTTCGCCCTTCCTTGGAACCGTCAATAGAGGCGAAGCGGTTCGTATCTTTACCGGCTCCGTAATCCCAGACGGTGCCGACCATGTCGTGATCCAAGAAAATGCTGAACGCGATGGCGATCGTCTTTTGAGCCATGAATCCTATGACCAGCCCCTACATATCCGAGCGGCGGGGCTCGACTTTTCAGAAGGCGACGACCTGATCCCATCGGGTACGGTCTTGACGGCGCCACACTTGTCTATGACCGCGGCCAGCAATCATGCTGAGGTCAATGTGCACCGTAAATTGAAAGTTGGTTTGATCGCAAATGGCGACGAGCTGAAGCGTCCCGGATCGGATCTAGGGCCTGGTGAAATCATAAACTCCAACCCTTATGCGCTCGCTGCTCTGATCGAAGATTGGGGGGCTGAGCCGATCGATCTTGGAATTGCAGGAGACTCGGTTAGCGCGATCCTCTCCATTTTGGACGAGGCAAAAGATGTCGACGTGTTTGTCCCTGTGGGAGGGGCATCCGTTGGAGATCACGACCATATGCAAGCGGCGTTCTCAAAGCGAAACTTCATGCCGGTCTTCTCGAAGATTGCTGTACGTCCCGGCAAACCAACCTGGTTTTCAAAATCAGATCGAGCTGTGGTGCTCGGCCTTCCTGGAAATCCTGCATCCGCTTTGGTTTGCGCGCATCTGTTCTTGGCCCCTCTGCTGGGCGTGTCATGGCAAGAACGCTTAATCTCGGGCACCCTAAGTCACCGGATAAAACAGAATGGGCCGCGAGAGCACTTTATGCGAGCGCAAGCAAAACTCACGTCTGAAGGGCGCATTGAACTGACGCCGTTCGTCAATCAGGACAGCGCGCTTTTGCATCCCTTCCTCTCGTGCAACGCGCTTTTGCGTCGCCTCCCTGGCGCAGGCGCCCTCGACCAGGGAGATCGTGCAGAGGCGCTTCTCATAGGCCCGCTTCTCACCGCTGCCCTTTAAAAGGAGCGCTGAAGCACGCTGGCGGCAACGATAATCGACAATTTCAATTGTAAAAAAGCTTTACTCGCGGACTGTTTCCACCATTATCAAGGTTAATGCGCGAAGGTTGATCCTATCGGGGACGACCGCGCCAAATGCCGGAGGAGGCCCAGCATGGCGACACTCAAGATAAATGGTGAAACAGTCACGGTGGACGTCGAAGACGACACCCCCCTCCTATGGGTTATTCGAGAGCAAGTGGGACTAACAGGCACAAAGTATGGTTGCGGGATCGCTCAATGCGGCACCTGCACGATCCATATTGATGGCAGCCCGGTTCGCTCTTGCGTTTATCCTGTAGGGGCGCTCACGGGTGAAGAAGAAATCACCACAATTGAGGGGCTGTCAGAAGATGCCAGCCACCCCGTTCAACAGGCTTGGATGGAGCTCGATATCCCGCAGTGCGGTTACTGCCAGCCAGGTATGATCATGGCGGTCTCAGGCATGCTGAACGATACGCCTAATCCAACCGACGAAGATATTGATGCGCAGATCACAAATATCTGCCGATGCGGCACCCTCGCGCGGGTCCGTAAGGGCATCAAACTCGCCGTCGAAAAGAGCTAAGGGAGACACTCATGGCTGATACAATCCACCTCTCCCGTCGAAACTTTATTGTTGGCACCGGCGCGACCGGTCTGACAATTGGTATTCTCGCGAGCTGTTCACCGAGTGCGACCGAACCAGAAACCGCAGCGGTCGAAGCGGCGGTTGATTTGCCGCCAAATCCGGAAGTGAATGCTTGGGTACACATTGATCATGATGACACCGTCACGGTGCGCATCGCGCGCTCTGAGATGGGTCAAGGCACCCTAACCGGCCTCGCACAACTCGTTGCCGATGAATTGGATGCCGATTGGGACAAAGTCACCACTGAATATCCAACGCCGGGCCAGAACCTGGCCCGCGAACGCGTGTGGCGCGACTTCTCAACGGGCGGCAGCCAAGGCATTCGTGGCTCACAAGACTATGTCCGCGAAGGCGCGGCTGCGGCGAAAGCCATGCTGATCGAAGCCGCTGCCAATGAATGGGGCGTCCCGGCGACTGAGTGTACGTCTGAAAACAGCGTCATCACGCACGGACCGTCTGGGCAAACCACGACGTATGGCAAAGTCGCCAACGCGGCTGGCCAACTTGCGCCGCCTTTAGAAGTCACGGTCAAAGATCCGAGCGATTGGAAAATCATCGGTCAACCCAAGCCGCGCCTCGACACGGCTGAGAAACTGACCGGCGCACAAGTCTATGGCGCCGACATCCAGCTTGAGGGGATGCTCAGCGCCTCAATCAAGCAGGCCCCAAAAATTGGTGCGTCGCTGAAATCGTTTGACGCCGCAGCCGTGGAAGGCATGCCGGGGGTCGAGAAAGTCGTCAGCCTGCGTAATCCTTTCGGCGAAGGCGACAACGCCGTCGCCGTCATCGCGGATACGTGGTGGCATGCCCATAAAGCGCTCGAAGCCCTCCCCGTTGAATGGGAAGGCGGCGTAGACTTCTCAACCGCAGCCTTTGAGGCTGAGCTTGATGATGGCCTGACCGCCGAGGAAGCCTTTGTCGGCAATGGCGGCGGTGACGTCGCTGCCGCGTTTGAAAACGCCGCACAAGTCGTTGAAGCAACCTACAATATGCCGTTCCAGAACCATGCGTGCATGGAGCCGATGAACACCACAGCGCTGTACACCGAAGATCGCTGTGAGATCTGGTGCCCGACGCAAAATGGAGAGGCGGCCCTCGCGGCCGTTTCAGAAGCCTCTGGTCTGCCGATCGAACAGTGCGAAGTCTACAAGATCCACCTTGGCGGTGGGTTTGGGCGGCGCGGGGCTCCGGACTATGTGCAGCAAGCGGTAATGCTGGCCATGGAGATGCCCGGTACGCCGGTTAAGCTCCTCTGGTCGCGCGAAGAAGACATGATCCATGGCTTCTTCCACCCGACCACGAAGGGTCGTGTTCGCGGCGCGCTTGATGCGGAGGGTAATCTAACCGGACTACACTTGCGGATTTCAGGTCAGTCCATCTTGGCGGCTCTTATTCCACAAGCGCTCCAAGACGGCGTCGACTATGCGACCTTCCAAGGTCTGCTCCCCTCTGGGGTCGATCCGCGACTTGAGGACCAAACTCTGAAATATTCGTTCGACAATTTCCTCGTCGATCACGCGATGCGGAACCCTCCAGTGCGACCGGGTTTCTGGCGAGGCGTGAACCTCAATCAGAACGCCATCTATCTGGAATGCTTTATGGACGAGCTGGCTTATGCCGCCGGGCGAGATCCTCTCGAATTCCGGCTCGCCTATCTCCAAAACAGCCCAGAAGCGGCTGCCGTGTTACAAGCGGTCGCGGATCGTTCCGGGTGGGGATCAGACGATGGCAAGCATCGTGGCTTATGCGTCATGTACGGCTTTGGCGCTTACGTCGCCGCGTGCGCTGAAGTGACCGTCAGCGATGATGGCGAACTCTCCATTGATCGCATCGTTGCCGCAACAGACCCTGGCTACGCTGTGAACCCGCAGCAAATCGAAGCGCAAGTTGAAGGCTCCTTCGTATACGGGCTTTCTGCCATGCTATATGGCGAGATCACCTTCGAAGGTGGCGAGGTTCAGGAGCAGAACTTCGATACGTTTAACTCCATGCGGATCGCCGCCATGCCAGAAGTCGAAACCATTATCATGCCATCTGGCGGATTTTGGGGAGGCGTCGGTGAACCGACGATTGCGGTGGCGGCCCCAGCGGTCTTGAACGCAATCTATTCTGCGACTGGAAAACGGGTCCGCAATTTGCCGATCAAGGACCAAAACCTCCGGGATGCTTAATCGCGGACTGACGATCCTGTTTGGGTCGCTAAGCCTTCTCAGCTTAGCGGCCTGCGGATCGAGCGATGACCCTTTACAATCATCGGAGGTCTCAAGTGTCCCTGCCCTCACAGATAGGGGCGCAACGCTGGCGCTCGCTTGCACGGGCTGCCACAGCAACCAGTCTGACGCGATTGCTTCGCTGGACGGCTATACGGAAGCCGCGCTCATTGCACGGCTCGAACAATACAAATCCGAAACTGACGGCACGACAGTGATGCATCGCCTCGCGCGCGGATACTCTGATCAAGAGATTGCCTTAGTCAGCGCGGCTCTGACGACAACAGAGGCAGCCCCATGACGTTTGATCTTAATCGTCGGACTTTTTTGTCTGCGGCGACTATAGGGCTAGGCGCCACGGCCCTACCGCCTTCTGCCTTCAGCCAATCACAAGCGCGCATTGTCATTATTGGAGGCGGCTTTGGAGGGGCGAGCGCATCGCGCACTCTGAAGACGCTACTTCCTAACGCGTCCATCACCTTGGTCGAAGCGTCTTCCAAATACACAGCCTGCCCTTTTAGCAATCTCGTGATTGGTGCTGGGCGTAACCTTGATCAACAAGAGTTTGGGTATGATGCCCTCATGGCGTCGGGGATCACTTTCGTGCGGGATCGCGCTTTGGATGTCGATCCGATCGCAAAATCCGTGACGCTCGCAAGCGATACGGTGCTTTCATACGATAAGCTCATTTTGTCCCCAGGCGTGGATTTGAGGTGGGGGGCGATTGAGGGCTATATGCAAGCCGCTGCTGAAGTGTTACCCCACGCCTGGAAAGCCGGAGTTCAAACCACCCTGCTCCGTCAACAATTGGAAGCCTTGGAAGACGGTGAGAATGTCATCATGACCGTGCCGCCGGCGCCCTATCGGTGTCCGCCTGGCCCGTACGAACGCGCAAGTATGATCGCGCACTATTTGAAGGCCCAAAAACCACGGTCCAAACTGATTGTTCTGGATGCAAAAGATCAATTTTCTAAAATGGCGCTTTTCCAAGAGGCATGGGCAGAACACTATCCAGATCATTTAGAGTGGCGCGGCGCCCTCGATGATGGACGGGTCTCTAGGGTCGACCCTGCGACGCGCTCCGTGTCGACCGATTTCGATGAGATTTCAGGCGGCGTGATCAATGTCATTCCGCCCCAAAAAGCGGGCATGATCGCAGATCGTGCAGGCGTCGCTGATGCCACGGGGTGGTGCCCGATCGATCCGCTTAGTTTTGAATCGCGCCTGCAGAGCGACATTCATGTGATTGGCGATGCGACCATCGCTGCGCCAATGCCGAAATCGGCTTTTTCAGCAAACCTACAAGCCAAGGTTTGTGCCTTTGCGATTGCACGCATGCTGTCGGATCTATCGCCAGAACCGACGGTTTTGGCGAATACTTGCTACTCTTATACAACGCCGGATGAAGCGATTTCGATTGCTGGGGTTTACACGAACGCCGACGGACAATTGCAGTCCATCAGCGGCGCCGGCGGGGTCAGCCCGCTTGCAGCGGACAAGTCCACTCGCGCGGCTGAAGCGGCGCAAGCAGCACATTGGTTCGACACGATCACGGCGGAGGCATTCGGGTGAAACGCGCCGTCTTAGTGGGCGTCATAGGTTTAAGCGCCTGCGGAGGCGGTCAGACACCCCTCGTCACCGCAGCCCAGATCGAGGAGGATTCCATTCCCCTCCCCCTGACCGAAATCGCGGGCGATGCGAGGCGCGGTGAAGCCCAATTCGCCGGACGCGATGCTGGGCACTGCGTGCTGTGCCATGTGGTTTCGGATTTAGACGTTGAATTTCAAGGCAATGTCGGCCCAGACCTCAGCAATGTTGGCAACCGGCTCAGCCCAGGACAGATTCGCTTACGCTTGGTCGATTATCAAATTGTCAGGCCAGGAACCTTGATGCCCTCCTATTATCGTATTCATGACTTATATCAGGTGTCTGAAACATATGAGGGTGCCCCGGTTCTTTCGGCTCAAGCGATCGAGGATCTGGTGGCCTATTTGAGCGACTTAAAGGTTGAAAGCGATGACCGGTAAGCTCCAAGGATGGCATAGACGCCAGTTTCTAGCTGGCAGCGGTGGCGCGATTCTGATCTCCAGCCTGCCAGCCATTAGCCATGCCGATGAAGCCGATATGATCCGCGCCCGTACCGAACTCTTCGGAGGACGCGACATCCAAAACGGACGAGTAATGGTTACGCTGCCCCCGATCGCAGAGAATGGACATTCGGTGCCGATCTCCGTCGAGGTCGATAGTCCGATGACACAAGACGACTATGTCAAACAGATCGTCATCCTCTCGCCGCGCAATCCGCTCCCAATCATCGGCCAATTCCATCTGACCCCGCGGTCTGGCAAAGCCTTGGTCTCGACCCGTATTCGCATGTCAGGCACGCAAGCCATCCAGGCTGTCGCCGAAATGAGTGACGGATCGCTTTGGTCGGGCAGTATGGAAACTGTGGTGACGCTCGCCGCCTGTGTGGTTCTATAAGGAGGGTTGCATGGCAGGCATTCGATTAGCTGTCCCAAAAACTGCAAAACCGGGCGAAGTGATTGAAATCAAAGCGCTTATCCAGCATGCGATGGAAAGTGGATTTCGCCGCGGCTCGCGCGGAGAAGTCATCCCAAGAGACATCATCACCCGGTTTGAGTGCAGCTATAATGGCGAACTGGTCTTTGCCTCAGATTTTCATCCCGCCATCGCGGCCAATCCGATCCTCACCTTCCATACAGTTGCAACTGAGAGCGGCGAGCTCGTCTTCACTTGGACGGATCAAAATGGTGAGGTCTGGACCGATCGCGCCGCGATAGACGTGGCATGAGTCTACGCGTTGCCCTCGCAGCGATCTTTGGGGTGACCGCCTGCTCTGCTCAAAACGTACAAGACGTTGATCCATACATCGCTGCAGAAGACCTTCGATCCGGCTACACGTTTCTGACGTCAGACACCCAAGCCTTACAAGATGACCCGTTTGAAAACCCAGGCTTGCTGTGGGTGGACCGCGGCGAAACGCTCTTTTCAAGCGCCAAGGCCGGCCAGGAGAGCTGCGCGTCTTGTCATCAAGATGGACTTCAAAGTGTCGCCGCAACTTATCCCAAGATCGACGAGCGTTCTGGACGCTTGATGAACTTAGAAACGCGGATCAATACCTGTCGCGCCGAACATCAAAATCTCGAGCCGTTCGACTACGAAAGCGACACCCTCCTGGCGCTCACCGCCTATATCGCGTCGCAATCAAAAGGCGCGCCGATCGCCGTTGACATATCGGGTGCCGCCGCCGCGGAGTATGCGCGCGGAAAAGATTATTTTCTGACCCGGCGCGGTCAGTTCAATCTCTCGTGCCAGCAATGCCACACGGAGACCTGGGGTCAGCAGCTGCGCGGCGATACGATTAGCCAAGGTCATGGCAACGGCTTTCCCGCCTACCGCTTAGAGTGGCAGGGTCTCGGATCTCTGCACCGTCGGCTGCGCGATTGCGATACGGGTGTCCGCGCCGAACCCCTGCCCTATGGCGATCCTACCTATATCGCGGTGGAATTGTTCCTCGCGGCGCGCGCGCAGGGGCTGGAGATGGAAAGCCCGGCAGTGAGGCGATAACCCTCACAAGTAACAGCGCTTCTCGTGGGTAATCGATATTACATAGGGTTGCAGCAGCGAACTCATCCAATATCAGACGAAAGTCTCCATCAGTATTGCGCTGATAGAAACGAAAATTCGCTTCCGCGCGGGCGCCTCAAAAAATCAGTGTCGAGGACAAAAGAGATCTCTCAGACGTTTTCGTATTACCGTTGTAAATTTGTCGATTTAGTACGCTTGGTCTTTGAAGATCTGCGACAAGTCTTTGTCCCACAGTTCATGATATTTGCGCAACAGAACTTCGGATGGCGTCAATCCCGACGTAATGGTTTGATCGAGCTCTTGTAAGAACCCAGTCTCATCATCCCCGGAAACAGATAGTTTATTCCGCGCCCGCAGGCCTTGGCGTGCAATCTTTAGGACCTGCTCACCAAGGTCTTGAAGTGTTCCTCCACCAGGGACAGGCGATTTCAGTCCAAGCGTCCGCACGCTCTGCCGCAAAGCTTCACGCTCGCCATCCGACCAGTCTTTGACGAGGTCCCAGGCCGCATCCAATGCGCCGTCATCATAAAGCAGGCCCGTCCAAAAGGCAGAGAACGCGCAGAGTCGTGACCATGGGCCTGAATCGCTGCCGCGCATTTCGAGGAACCGTTTCAAACGAACTTCCGGAAAAATGGTTGAGAGATGATCTTCAAAATCATCAATCGCGGGCAATTCTCCGGGTAGGATGGAGAGGTTTCCGTCCATAAAGTCTCTAAAGCTGAGCCCCGATGCGTCGAGATACGTGCCGCCGCGGCGGACAAAATACATCGGAACATCAAGCGCGTAGTCGACATAGCGTTCAAATCCGAAACCGTCTTCAAAAACAAAAGGCAGCATTCCGGTGCGATCAGGATCCGTATCCGTCCAAATTTGCGATCGGTAGGACAAAAAACCGTTAGGTCTTCCCTCTAGGAACGGCGAGTTCGCAAACAAAGCTGTGCCTAAGGGTTGCAAGGCCAAGGAGGTTCGGAATTTCTTGACCATATCAGCTTCGGAGCCGTAATCGAGATTGCTCTGCACCGTACAGGTTCGGAACATCATTTGCCGACCGAGCCGACCTACTTTTTCCATATATGCCCGCATGATCTTATACCGACCCTTGGGCATGATCGGCGTTTCGTCCATGGACCAGATCGGGCTCGCGCCCAGACCGATAAACCCTATGCCGAGCGGGTCTGCGATCTGGCGCACTTCCTCTAAATGC
Organism: Henriciella sp.; assembly: GCA_965279045.1. Classification (GTDB taxonomy): domain Bacteria; phylum Pseudomonadota; class Alphaproteobacteria; order Caulobacterales; family Hyphomonadaceae; genus Henriciella. The sequence continues at coordinate 130,986 of CBDIHJ010000047.1, forward strand.
TGACCGACTTCGTTGCAGGTTTCATGGATGTGTTCCAAGGGCGCACCGGACAGTTCAAATTGTCCGCCTGGCTCAAGACTGACACTGGCACCGCCTTTTTTCAGCCCAATCAGGTACCCGTTCTCTTCGATGGGCGTCCATCCGAACTGGTCGCGCAAACCCTCAAGCATAGCTTGAATGGAGGCGGTGCCATCATAGGGCAACGGCTTGAGATCATTCCAGGTAAAGCCAAACTTTTCGTGTTCGGTGCCAATCCGCCAATCTGCTTTCGGCTTACATCCCGCTTCGAACCACTCGACAAGTTCGGTCTTGCCGCCAATGCGCGGAGCCGACTCGTCAATATCTTTTGTCGGAGTTGTCACGCCGTGCCCTCCTGGCGATAATTTTTAGCTTTCAGGCACATAGGGTGAGTTCCTCCAATCGCCAACCAGCGATTGCCAAAGTGTGAGCGCTGAGACGGCAGCTGTTTCAGCTCGCAAGATCCTCGGTCCGAGTGTAATTGCAATGACGTACGGCAATCCTTTCAGCATATCGCGCTCCCGCGGTGAAAATCCGCCCTCTGGGCCGATTAACACGCCCGCACCCTTGCCGGAAAGCGAAGGAAGGACCTCTGCCATCGGCTTTGCCGCGCCGCCTTCATCGCAAAATATCAAAGGCTTGGAGGGCGCCCAATTGGCCAAAGCGGTCGCGAGAGGGGTCGCTTCATGAATGGTCGGCAAATCCATGCGCTCTGTTTGTTCGGCCGCTTCAATCGCGAGACTTTTCATCCGATCGGTTCGGACGCGAGTCGTTTGCGTATACTCCGTGATCACCGGTTGGATCGCGCTCACACCGAGCTCAGTTGCTTTTTCCACAATAAAATCAGTGCGGGCTTTTTTGATTGGTGCGAACAAGAGGGTGAGATCGAGCACCGCTTCCTGTTCGCGAACCTTCTCGATTGGATGTAAGTTGGTCGCTTTTCCGACCGGCTCCAATTCGCATCGCCATTCACCATCGACGCCATTGAAGACCCTGACCACCGCACCTGCTTGTAAGCGCATCACGCGCAGCAAGTAACGACTTTGCTCGATCGGCAAGGTCAGCGCCTGACCCTTTGCTAAAGGCTGATCTACGAAAAGACGGGCAATATGGCTCATTCAAGCCCCTATAAGACTGCGATCGACGAAGGTTAAGTCGTGGCGCGACAAATAAAATCGCTATACAGACCGCATGACTGAGTCGCCAGATTCCAAGCCGACCGAAGCGCAGAATATCCCGCAGGATAGCGCCCTGCCCGATTGGCTTAAATCACTGCCGGATACCAGCCGTCCTTATGCCGCTCTGGCGCGTTGGGATCGGCCGATCGGGATATGGTTGCTCTTATTGCCATGCTGGATGGGACTTGCGCAAATGCGGATCCCGCTTGGATTCCAATGGATCGATTTGCTTTGGATCATTCTGTTCGCGATTGGCGCGATCGCCATGCGGGGTGCCGGTGTACCTGGAATGATATTCAGGACCGTGAAATCGATGCCAAAGTCACAAGGACCGCGCAACGCCCCTGCCCTCTGGTGATGTGACGCTCCAGCAAGCATATCTGTTTCTGGCTGCGCAAATCGGAGTTGGGTTTCTGGTATGGCTGACCCTGCCCTTTGATGCGAAAATCGTCGCCCTGCTCGCCATCCCAATGGTAGCCGCTTACCCGTTCATGAAACGCGTCACGTGGTGGCCACAGGCTTGGCTGGGTTTCACGTTCAATTTCGGCATCTTGGTTGGCGCAGCGACCGCGACCAGCGTGACCGGTGCAACCGTGGTGCTCTATCTCGGGCTCGTTTGCTGGACCATCGCCTATGACACAATTTACGCCCTGCAGGACCGCGAGGATGACGCGATGCTCGGTGTAAAATCAACCGCGCGCCTGTTCGGCGAGAAAGTGCTGACGGGCATTTTCGTTTTCCACATGATTGCCACCGCACTGATCTTCCTCGGCGCTTACTTTGCCGGGGCTGGGCGCATCGGAGCATTGCTTGCGCTGGCCTTCCTGGTTCACGGAATCTGGCAGGTTTCAAGCCTTTCAACCAACCGTGAGGCCCGAGCGTTGGAGATCTTCAAGTCTAACATCTGGGCGGGCGCGATTGTGGTCGCAGGACTTGTGATCGCGGCTTTCCTCTAGGGTGTTCTTGTCTGCCCTTAGGATAGGGCTGTATAGTTTCCTCATGGCTGCTGCGAAACGAATCCGCCCGCTCGATCTCTTTTCTCGCGAAGAATGGGACTACGTGTCCCGGCGATCCGACTAATGGGGCTCGGTATGGTGGTGCATTGTTGGGCTGTGATTGGCCTGGCTATGGCGGCTGCGATTTGGCAGCCCTGGCTCATCATTCTCGCAGTGCCGATCATTGGCGCAAGGCAATTGGGCCCTCGCGGTAATGATGCATGAAGCCGCTCATGGCGGGCTCGCGCGAAACAAAGCCGTAAACGATTTTTTCGGCCATTGGCTCTCAGGCGCGCCGATTGGTGGAAGCCTTAAGGCCTATCGCCCCTATCACTTGCAGCATCATAAATACGCCCAACAACCCGAAGATCCCGATCTCATTCTGTCTGCGCCATTCCCGATCACGCAAGGGTCGCTCCGACGGAAGATCATTCGGGACCTGACCGGTCAAACCTTTTTCAAGCAGCGCTATAATCAATTCGCCAATGCCCTCGGTTACAATATTCGCCCCGGCAAAAGCGCTGGCAATCGCATGCAAGCGGCGCGAGAGGCGGCTGTGCCCTTCCTGATCACCAATTTAGCGCTGTTGGCTGGGCTGACACTCCTTGGTCATTGGTGGGCCTTCTTTGTGCTGTGGCTTCTGCCGATGGCTACTTGGAATATGATGGTGACGCGCCTGCGGAATATCGCAGAGCACGCCGTCGTGCCGGATCACAATGACCCGATGCGCCATGCGCGAACGACACATGCGAGCCTGCTTGAACGCATTTTTATCGCGCCATATTGGGTCAATTATCACTGCGAGCATCATATGTTCATGCACCTGCCCTTCTATCGCCTCGCCGAGGCGCATGCCTTGCTTGAGCTGAAAGGGGTAACCGCCAAGATGGAAGTCCAGCACGGCTATTGGGGCGTGATCAAATCAGCCGCCAGCAAACCTGTAGCGGTGCCCGCAGAATGACCGACAATCAAGAAATGTCCCGCAATGTTCTCGGCGGCGACTTGGAGCCCTGCAGTCACGATCCTCTTACAGGGTTTTTCCGAGACGGATGCTGCAATACGGGTCCTATGGACCAGGGCCTGCATACGGTTTGCGTGACAGTGACGGCTGAGTTTCTCAATTACAGTTTCAACCGAGGCAATGATCTCATCACGCCACGGCCAGAGTTTCGATTCCCTGGGCTCAAACCGGGTGACAAATGGTGCCTTTGCGCCTCACGCTGGGAAGAGGCCCGTCAAATGGGTGTCGCGCCGCCGGTTCACCTGAGTGCAACACATCGCAAGACGCTGTCCATCGTTGATCTTGCTCACCTCAAAGCACATGCCGCGGAGGCTGCTCAAACATGACGCTTTATATTGAAATGGTTTCAGATTTGGTTTGCCCCTGGTGCTGGGTTGGGTTGCGGCGTCTCAAAGGCGCGATCGACTTGGTGCCGGAGCTTGAAGTCGAAGTCTTATTCCGCCCGTTTGAGCTCGATCCGACTGTGCCAGCCGGAGGGGTCGACTATAAAGAGTATATGAAAGCACGCTTCGGGAGTGATCAGGGCCGAGATCGCGCCAATCAAATGCGTGATTTGTTGATCCAATACGGTGAAGTGGAAGGGATCCCCTTTCACTTCGACCAGATCACACGCCGCCCCAAACAGTTTTAACGCGCATCGCGTTGTGCGCTGGGCGCAAGGTCAAGGTCTTGGCATGGCCGCGAAAGAAGCTCTCTTCGAGGCCGTCTTCTCAAAGGGTCAGGATATTGGCGATCACGAGACCCTGGTCACGATTGCCGCGAAAGTCGGGCTCGACGCAAACCTTGTTTCTGATCTGTTATCTGGGGAAGCCGACGTCGCTACGACGCGTCAGGAACAGGAGCTTTTCCGACAAATGGGAATCTCTGGCGTTCCCACCTATATCGCGCATCGACAGATCGCTGTGCAGGGGGCCGAAAGCTCTGAAAAACTCGCGCGTTTCTTGAAAACGGCGTCTGAGCACGTCCCGGCCCCACAACCCACTGGCGCCGCCTAGCTCAATTGCGCTTCGACCAACTTCTTATAGACGCCATCTCGCTCCATAAGTGCATCATGTGATCCGCTTTCGACCACGCGCCCGTGTTCGAGGACGATGATCCGGTCCGCCGCGCGGACCGTCGAGAGGCGATGTGCAATGATGAGCGTGGTTCGATCCACGGTGAAATCGGCCAAGGCTG